>JAMCQF010000105.1 GCA_023379605.1 Actinomycetota bacterium | reverse complement strand
AGCGAGGGTGCCACGATCTTGATAGTCGAGGCCGACTCCTGCAAGGGCAGGGTGCTGGAGCTCCCCCTGACTGCTATAGCCAGCTGCAGGGGAGAGCCAACCAACGTCGACGTAAAAGGCGCCACAGCTGCCAGGATCCCAGTGCTGAGAGCACCTGGGCGGAACGCAGACGCGGTTGCAGAGCTCGTAGTAGGCCTGCTCATCTCCTCGACTCGCTTTGTGATCCCAGCAGATCGTGACGTGCGCTCCGGTCAGATCTATAGGGATGGCACGATCCCCTACCAGCGCTTTAGAGGATGGCAGCTCGCGGGCAGGAAAGCTGGCCTGGTCGGCCTTGGGGCCGTGGGCAGGGCCCTGCGCTGGCGTCTCGAGGGGCTGGGAATGGAAGTGATCTCCTACGATCCCTATGCCGAGGATGCCACCTCGAGCTTAGAGGAGCTTATAAGCGAATCTGATGTCATATCGATGCACGCAGCTGTCACGCCCGAGACTGCGGGAATGATCTCCCATGCCCAGTTTCGAGCCATGAAAGATGGCGTGGTGTTCCTTAACGCCGCACGCGCTGAGCTCCACGACACGGATGCCCTAGTTGAGGCGCTCCAATCTGGAAAGGTCTCAGCGGCAGGGCTCGATCACTTCCACGGAGAGAGCCTCCCAGCAGACCACCCGCTATCATCGATGGACAATGTGGTGCTCACCCCTCATATAGGTGGCGCGACCTACGACACCGAGACCAACCACACGACAATGATCGCAGAGGGCCTAAAATGTCTGCTTGCTGGCAAGGTACCTGCCAACCTCGTCAATCCCGAGGTGTTGAGGTGACAGCAGCCACTTGGCACCCTTGCCCACTCTTAGATCCTTCAAGCCAAGCCCGCTGGCACCTCCCTTATTGCGGCGGAAGGCTCGCACATGACAGCTGACGGCCCGCCGCTGCGCCTGCTACCTCGCCTGGACGACACCAACAGGTTCTTTTGGACAAGTGGAGCGGACGGCAGGCTCCGATTTCTACGTTGCCAGGAGTGCCTTACCTATGTACATCCACCAGCACCGATCTGCCCCAGCTGCCTTGGCTCCAAGCTGACGCCCGACGCGGTTTCGGGACGAGCAACGCTTCATTCCTACACCGTCAACCACCAGCAATGGATTCCTGGCTCGCAGGAGTACATAATTGCCCTCGTTGAGATCGACGAGCAGGAGGGACTGCGGCTCACCACCAACCTGACCGCCTGTGAGCCAGAAGAGGCGGCCATCGGGATGGCAGTTGAAGTGGTCTTCGCCCTTCACGATGATGTCTACCTCCCTCTCTTCAGGCCCTTGAGAAGACCAAAAGCGCCACAAAGCGCTCCCGATCAAAGAGGCGGACCACAAAAAGGAAAGGGCCGATGAGCCTGGTCGAGCCCTTGGAACGCAGGGCCATTATCTCAGGCATTGGCCAGTCCGCAGTTGGCCGACGCCTGAACCGCAGCGACTTGGATCTCACAGTGGAGGCCTGCCTGGAGGCCATTGCAGACGCAGGCTTGACTCGTGACGATATCGATGGTCTGGCCACATATCCAGGAGCTGGGATAGGCACTGGCGGATTCGCAGGTCCAGGAACTCCCGAGGTCCAAGATGCGCTCCGCCTCAACCTTTCTTGGCACGACGGTGGTTCCGAGGGGCCGGCCCAGATGAGGGCGCTGTTTGCCGCATGCCTTGCGGTAGGTGCTGGTCTGGCTCGCCACGTTCTAATCTACAGGACCGTCACTGAGTCGACCGCTCAGGGAACCGGAGGCCGCCAGGGCATCGGAGCCAGCTCTGAGCACGAAGGTGAGCAAAGCGGTCTTCCGAGATTCTCTGGATTTTTGCAGTGGTATCTCCCTTTCGGAGCTGTGTCGGCTGTCAACTGGATAGCCCTGGTTGCCAAGCGCCGCTTCCATGAGTTTGGGTTGAGTAGAGAGCAGCTGGCCTACGTTGCATTGAACGGCCGGAAGAATGCAGCCTACAACCCAAAAGCTATATACAGAGACACGATGACTCTTGAAGACTACTTATCTGCCAGGATGATATCAACTCCACTATGTCTCTATGATTGCGACGCTCCATGCGATGGCTCCACTGCTCTGGTGGTGAGCCACGTGGATTACTCCCCCGATACACCCCAGCACCCATGCCACATACATGCCATTGGAACCGCCATAAAAGGACGCCCTAGCTGGGACCAATTCGATGACATGACCACTATGGCAGCCCGTGACGCTGCTAAAAGCATGTGGCAGAGATCGGACTTGGGCCCAGCAGACGTCCAGCTCGCCCAGCTCTACGATGGCTTCAGCGTCCTTGCCCTGGTATGGCTGGAGGCCTTGGGACTGTGTCCAGTAGGCGAGAGTGGGCTCTTTGTTGAAGGGGGAGATCGCATAGCCCTCGATGGGGCACTCCCACTTAACACAGCTGGCGGCCAGCTCTCCGCAGGGCGCCTTCATGGCTTCGGCCTGCTGCATGAGGCGTGCGTCCAACTACGCCATCAAGCAGGAGAGCGGCAGGTGCCCGGTGAGCCGGAAGTGGCGGTTGTCTCCAACGGAGGAGGACCGCTGGCAGGCTCGGTCCTTCTTACCCGCTAGCTCACCGAAGGCCCGCCGCAGCCCTGCTGGCCAAGGCGACCAAGGTAAGAGTAGGCCCGTACCCGGCTGAGGTAACAAAGACGGAGGAGTCAGCTACCACCAGGTTGTCCATGTCATGGAACCGTCCAAAGCTGTCCACCACAGAGGCTGAGGGGTTTTCCCCCATCCTCACTGTCCCCATGACGTGGCGGCTCTGTGGAATGGGCGAAAGGATCCCAGCCCCCAGAGCTCCCTTACAGGACGGTGTTGTGGTCACAAGCGTCCAGTGGGCGCCCATGAGCTTTAGCACCTCGGCCAATCTCGGGCCGTGATGACATGAGGCAACCACCTCGTGGGCGTGGGGTTTGTAGGTAATACGGGCCACAGGAAATCCTCTCGCATCACGGACTTGGGGATCCAGGTCCACCATGTTGGTCGGTTGAGCGAGATCCTCTCCTTGCATCGTAAACGCCCATAGATGGTCGCGCAGAGGTGACTCACGCATCTGGACCTTATGATCGGGCCCCCAGGGATAGGTCTTAGCTTCTGCTATGGGCAAGGAGGTGCCTGAGTGCTCCACCATCCCGCCTCTGATCCACGGAAGCCCGGCCTCTCTGGCTGCTGCCCGCGAGTCTCTGTCCATAAGTATATGGTCGTCATGGACATGAGTCACTGCTCTCCCCCTCTCGCTGTGCAACCTCATCGGAAAGCTTCCTACGACTATCGTCTGGAAGTGAACCATCAAGTTACGCCCAATTAGAGGATGGTCGAACCCAGATAGAAGCAGGAGTCTGGGAGTCTCTATGGCACCTGCTGCAAGCACGACATATCTGGCCTCCATAGACCGTTTGGTCCCGTCTGGTCCAATAAACTCCACCCCGGTTGCACGGCGACCGTTGGTCAAGATCTTGGAAACGAAGGTCTCTGGCATCAACTTTGCATTCCCAGAGGCCATCGCCGCCATAAGCAGAGCCACAGGGTCACCCTTCGCGTGGATCGGGCATCCGAAGAAAGCGCAGAACCCACAGTTATTGCAGGCTGGTCGCCCGCCATATGGCACCGAGTTTGCAGCGGTAGGTGCTGGGTAGGGATGGTACCCAAGGGCCTCGGCTGCCTTTGCAGACAGGGTGGCACCGAACATCGGGGGACCTGGAGGCATGGGATAGGGAGCGGACCTAAAGGACTCGAACGGGTTCGCGCCGGCTTGGCCAGCTACGCCAATTGCCATCTCGGCCTCTGTGTAGAAAGGCTCGAGCTCCTCATATGCAAGTGGCCAGTCAGCTACGGAGGCATCCCGCTGAGGACCGTAAAGGCTTAGGAGCTTGAAATCCTCTTCTCTCAGCCTCGGGACCTTGCCATCCGCATGCGTGCCGCCACCTCCTACCGTCGAAGGAATGGAGTTGACCTCCCCTGTGTGGGATCGCTCTCCGTCCTCCGGGCTCGACCGGAAGGTCCTAGGCTCGACAATAGGGTCGGGGCCGAGAAAGTGCCTGCAAAGGAACTTGATCTCATCGTTGGAGAAGTCCCTGGCAGGCTTTGTCGGATCAGAGAGGTCCAGCAGGTGGTTGCGTCCCTTCTCAAAGATGACAACAGTCCATCCAGCCCTGGTGAGAGCCTCAGCCACCGTGGACCCTGCCGGACCCGATCCGACCACCACGGCATCTACGCTCACCGGCTCGTGACCTCTATAACTTCTACGGTCACCGGCTCGTGACCTCTATAACTTCTACGGTCACCGGCTCGTGACCTCTATAACTTCTACGGTCACCGGCTCGTGACCTCGTTGTCGCTCCATCCTCTGGGCTGAACGTCTCCAGCGAACCCGATAGATCTCCACCCTATAAGGTCTTTATTGCCACCGTACTCGGGAGCTCCATACATCCCTTCGCAAGCGTGCTCGTAAAGCAGGGCGGTGAACTCCGGATGGGCTCGCAGGCGCTCGTCTTGAGCCTGGGCGTCAATCTCGCAAAAGTCATCGCCTAAAGCGGCCAAGCCCTGCCTGTAGCTTTCCTGCAGGCCCGTGACAGCTCCGTTGAACTCACGCTCGGGAATGCCCTTGGATCCCTCGATCCTGATACGCCAGGCCAGCTCATCTAGGGCACTCAGCTCATGAAACTCTCCAAATGCCGGTTGTCCACCATAGCGGCCTGAGGTGGGACCCTTTGCCCAGATCCTTGGCGGGTCAAAGCAGAATGCACCTAGGAGCATGTCCACATAGTCGGCAACACCGGCCTGGATAGCTCCAGGGGTCTGCTCATCCGCGGGAATAAGCCGCTCCAAGGCATAAGAGAGCGTCCGGTACTCCTGTTCGGTAAGCCAATAGCCCATGGTCTGTGCATCTTTACCCAGATCCATTCACACCGTCGAACCCGGCTGGGTCTAAAGAACAGATCTATGACACAGATGTCAGGTTACAATCAAGGCGTCGAGGGCCCGCATAGTTGCACGGTGAGGACCATGCCTTTGGCAGGGTGATGAGAAAAGGGGTAGAGATGAGCACTGCTTACAGCACAAGCGCTTCGTCCCATGTGGGCTACAGAGTAGGCGTGGACGTCGGGGGGACCTTCACAGACATTATCTGCGTTACCCCAGATGGAACTGTTCTCTTGGACAAGACACCCACAACCCCTGAGGACCAATCAGAAGGGGTAGTCAATGGTCTGGCACAGCTGGCCAGCTCCTTGGGAATGAATCTGTCCCAACTAACCGCTCAGCTTGACGCGTTCGTGCATGGGACCACCACAGCCGATAACACGATGATCGAGATGAATGGAGCTTCGACCGGCCTACTGGCAACCGAAGGCCACCGAGACGAGATCGAGCTGAGACGAGACCACAAGGAGAGCATCTGGGACCCTGCCTATCCAGCACCGCAACCGATAGCCAGGCGCCGGGCACGCATTGGGATCCCCGAGCGGGTGGACTTCAAAGGAGAGGTTATCTTGCCCCTCGACGAGGATGCGGTCCGCAAGGGGGTAAAGCGCCTTCAAAAGCTCGGGGTGCGTTCGATAGCGGTGTGCTTCCTGTTCAGCTTCGTCAATCCCACCCACGAGCGACGCGCCCGTGAGCTCATCTTGGAGGAGTTCCCTGAAGTTGAGCACATCTCATGCTCCCATGAGATCCTTCCACGCGGGCCGGAGTTCGAGCGCACTTCCACCACGCTTGTAAATGCCTATGTGGCCCCAAGGATCTCTTCGTATGTTGACCGGCTGGTAAAGCGACTGAGCGAAGCGGGCTTTAACGGCCAAGTGCTGCTCATGCAGTCTTCTGGCGGCGTGATGCCGCCCAGCTATGTGGCCCACCGCGCGGTGTCACTGCTGGGATCAGGACCCACTGGCGGGGTCATGGGAGCTGCCATGGCAGCTTCAGAGAGCCTGGTGAGCGACTTCATAGCAGTGGACATGGGTGGTACCTCATACGACATATGCCTGGTGCGCAACGGCTCGCCGGAAGTGGCTACCGACTGGAACTGGCGGCACCGCTACTACATAAACCTCCCCATGGTGGATATCCACAGCGTTGGAGCCGGCGGCGGTTCCATCGCCCATGTCAGCCAAGGAGCTCTTCTGGTCGGTCCCAAGAGCGCGGGCTCCAAGCCAGGGCCTGCTTGCTATGGGCGTGGGGGCAAGCAGCCGACGGTGACGGACTCCGATGCAGTGCTCGGATACCTGCCCACGGAAGGCTTCGCAGGGGGAAGGATGAGCCTTGACATCGAAGCTGCTATGGCAGCAATCGAGCGCGATGTGGCCCTTTCCTTGGGTCTAGAGGTCAAAGAAGCGGCCTGGGCCATACAGCGCATTGTCAACGCCAACATGGCAAATGCCACAAGGAGAGTGCTCTCTGGCCACGGCGCCGATCCTCGAGCGCTCTCCATCATCGCCTACGGAGGGGGGGGAGCGGTTCACGCTTGGGCCCAGGCACGTGAGCTTGGCATCTCAAGGGTCCTCGTACCCAAGTCATCGCCTGCGTTCTCCGCCCTGGGGATGCTTGTCGCAGATTACGTGGTAGACCTCATGCGGGCGTACGTGGTCAAGCTCTCCGAGACAGATCTCGACAGGGTCCGCCAGCTCATAGCAGAGCTCCAGCTAGAAGCTGAACAAGAGATGGCACCAGCGAACCTAGCGGCTGACCAGGTGCACACACAGGTGATGGTTCAGATGTGCTACCAAGGCCAGAACTTCGACATGAGCGTGCCCCTTCCCGAAGGGACTGCGATATCCGATGGGACGCTCTTGGATCTGGCAGAGCGCTTTCACTCCCAGCACCAGGCCACTCGCGGCTTCTCTTTTCCGACTCAAGAGCCGTTGCTGAGGGGAGTCCGGCTGGTGCACAGGGGCTACACGCCCAAGCCGCCAATGCTGGCATCACTTGGAGAGGTGACCGACTCGAGCAAGGCGATCACAGGAGAAAGATCTGCCTGCTTTGGCGGCGGGTTCGAAAAGGTCCCTACCTACAGGGGCACCGCTTTGGGAGCGGGAGCTCGCATTGACGGTCCAGCACTGATAGAGGAGCCATTCACAGTGGTGGTTCTAGCTCCAGCCGACGTCGCGATCTTAGATGAGCACGGCAACTACGACATAGCAGTTGCGCTCTGAGCTGGCAAGACTTCTCCCATAAGCGCCATCCGGAGGGCCTGCGCTCTATGGTTCAGCTGGCAACTCAGCTCTGGCACAGCAGGGGCAGAGAACCTTCAATGCCTGGGAAGGCCAAGTATCCGGTTCGCAATTATATCGCGCTGGATCTCAGAGGTCCCCCCTGCGATGCTGGCGGCCCTGCTCCAAAGCCACTGCCTCTGCCAGGTCCCCGACAGCGAGGAGCCAGACCCTGGCCCGCAGACCAGCAGGGCTGCGTCCGAGAGCTGCTGGGTCATGGAAGTCCAGATGAGCTTGACCCGACTAGAGTCCGGGCCGGGATCCTCACCGCGCTCAAGGCGGGACAGAGTGCGCAGGTTCTCAAGACGCAGCAGGCCAAGCTCTATATAGGACTGCGCCAGCGCGTCCGCTACAACGGGATCCTCAAGGGCTCCATTTGCTTGCGCCTGCCTGTAAAGGCTGGTTAGGTAGCCTTCGTGAACGACCGCTTCCTTGAATGGGAAAGCTGTTCCCCGCTCGTGGGCCAGCGTGGAGCTCGCCACCGCCCAGCCTTGCCCGCAGGTTCCTATAAGGTTCGAAGCTGGCACAAAGACCTCTTCTAAGATCACCTCGTTGAACTCGGCATCCCCTGTGATCTGGACCAAGGGGTGGATCTGCACTCCTGCAGCATGCATGTCCACTGCGAGGGCCGAGATCCCATCATGACGGCGGGGGGATCCTGGGCCTGTCCGTGCCAGGCACAGCCCCCAGTCGGCGAACTGAGCGTAGGAGGTCCACACCTTCCGGCCAGTTACCAAAAAGCCCCCCTCTACCTCCTCTGCCCTGGTAGATAGCGATGCCAGGTCGCTCCCCGCATCAGGTTCGGAGAAAAGCTGGCACCAGAGCTCCTCTGCTGAGAGTATTGGCGGCATCCACCTGCGGCGCTGCTCCTCGCTCCCATGGGCCAGCAGGGTCGGGCCTACGAGGTTGATGCCTATGCGACCGACCAGCTCTGGCGCCCTGTAGCGGGCCAGCTCCTCGGCCACAAGGAAGTGCTCCACAGCTCCCAGCCCACGCCCTCCGTACTCTACTGGCCAGGTGACTGCTACCCATCTAGCTTCTGCCAGCTTCGCCTGCCATCTCCTGCCAAGCTCAACGGCTTTGGAGAGATCGGCAAGGCGGGGAGGAAGGCCGCTGCCGTACTCTGCTGGAAGGTGCGCTGCCAGCCAGTCACGGAGCTCTGAGCGTAGAGCCTCCTGCTCACAGGTAAGGTCGAGGTCCATAGCCAGCCAAGCATTGCACAACGCGTGAGCTTTTATGACACCGACGTCATAGAACCTCCTAGAATGCCGGCCCATGGAGTTCGATCTATCCGAGGACCAGGCTGCGTTGCGGGATGCGGCAGCGGCGTTGCTGGACAGCTTTGATCTGAAGGGCTCTGTTCGTTCACTGGTGGGAAAAGGCACTCCCATAGGGGCGCAGGCAGCCAAGGGATCTGGGACCAGCGAGGAGTCTTCTACGGCGCAGGCCGAGTTCGACCACGAGCTCTGGGAGGCAATGGCTGATCAGGGATGGCTGGCAGTTACCCTGCCCGCTGCAGCAGGTGGCTTAGGTCTTGGAACCGTGGAGCTCGCGGTTCTCTGTGAGCAGCTGGGTCGCAGGGTAGCTCCAGCGCCCTACATCGGGACAGTACTTGCCCTAGATGCGCTATCGGGGAGCTCTCGGCATCCAGGGGGCCTTGCGCAGCTGAGAGAAAAGCTAGCCTGCGGGTCAGCTGTCGGCAGCCTCGCCTGGGCTTTGGGGAAGGGCAAAGTCGAGGTTCGCTATGAAGGCTCTACACCTTTGCTTTACGGACGTCCCGATCCCGCGCTATTTGCCCCGCTTGCCGATGTGTCGGTGGTGATCTGTGACGATGCTCTGTTCGCCGTAGAGCTTGCGCAGCCCATTCGCCCTGATCCGCTGGAAGCAATGGATAGGACCAGGGTGCTGGGCTGGATCGACCTCGAGGGTGTTGCCGCCACCCCTATTGGAGGAAGGCCAGAGGCGCAAAGGATGATAGATCTTGCAGCAACGGCTACGGCGGCAGAGATGCTGGGGGGCGCTGAACAGGTGCTCCAGATGAGCGTTGAGTATGCAAAGGATCGTGTCCAGTTCGGTCGGCCAATAGGCAGCTTCCAGGCAATCAAGCACCGTCTGGCAGATGCGCTGGTGGACGTGGAAGCGATGAGGTCGAGCGTGTACTACGCTGCGTGGTGTGCGCAGGGCTCGCCTTCAGAGCGGGCCTTGGCGGCATCCGCGGCCAAGGCATGGTGCTCGGAGGCTGCGAAAAGGGTTATGGCGAGCGGTTTGCAGGTCCATGGAGGGATCGGTTTCACATGGGAGCACGATCTGCACCTTTACATGAAACGCTCTCAGCTTGATCAGGTGAGCTTTGGGGATGCCTGCTGGCATAGAGATCGGATGGCAAAGATCCTACGTGCCAAAGTTTCGAGCGGCGAGAGCCTTTTTTGAGCCCAAGCCCCTGTTTGCGAGGCTGCTCAAGGAGACCATGGGATGTCGCAAGCGGCAAGCTTTGCCAGCTTTGCGCGGTCCGGCTTTCCAGAGCCGAGCAAGGGGAGGTGATCGAGGGTCACGATCCGTTCGGGAGCCTTGAACCGAGCGACCCCTTGCTTTTTGAACCATTCCCGGCACATGTCCAAGCTGAACTCTCCCTGGAGCACCACAAAGGCCGCTACGCGCTCTCCCATCAGCTCGTCTGGATAGCCAACGACCACCGCCTGGCGGACCGAAGGGTGGGACTCCAAGACAGCTTCCACCTGGGCAGCAGGAATGTTCTCGCCTCCTCGAATGATCAAGTCCTTCAGCCTGCCGGCTATTTTCAGCCAGCCATCTGGATCCAAGGTTGCCAGATCCCCAGTGCGGAACCAGCCCCCGCGTGCAATTGAAGCCAGAGTCTGGTCTTTGTCTACATAGCCCGCGAAGAGCTCAGGCCCTCTCACTACAAGCTCACCTTGATCTCCAGGGCTGAGCTGCTTGCCTGTGAGGGGGTCCGTGATTCTAAGCTCCACCTCGCCAAGAGCCCGTCCATCGGTGTCGCGTGCCGCCGATATGGGGTCGGTGCTTAGGCTGGTGGTGATTGTCGGAGCCTCTGTGGAGCCATAGGTCCGTTTGACCCGGCAGGAGAATGCCTCTGCTGTGGTCTGCACAAATGCTGGAGTCACAGAGGCTCCTCCTGTGGAGATGAGCCGGAGGCTTGATACCGAGCGCGGAGCATCGCCACTATCTGAGAGGGCAGCGGTCATTGACACAAAGAAGGTAGGGGGGCCAGCCATGAAGGTTATGTGCTCACGTTGTACCAGCTCTAGAGCTTCCACTGGGTCAAAACGACCCATGAGCACGGATCTCATGGCGCAGGCTCCCGGAAGCAGGACGCCGTTCAGCAGCCCGGACACGTGAGCCAGGGGAGCAGGCATTAGCACAGCGTCTGCTGCATCTACCTCATGGACTTTGGACATGAGGAGGGCTTTGCATGCAAGTGAGCGATTGGTGTGTAGGACTGCCTTGGGAGAGCCCGTCGAGCCGGAGGTAAACAGCACCACGGCTGGGTCGAAGGGTTGGCTGCGCACTGCGCCACTCGGTACCGGAGCTCCGCCAAATAGCTCGGCTATCGCCACGGGATCGCTGAGGGCTCTCTTTGGGGCCTCCAGGACAACCGAAGGCTGGACCTGCTCAAGGCTGGCTGAGACTTCGGAGCTACCCATGGAGTGATGAACGGGCGAGGCGACCGCCCCTATCCTCCAGCATGCCCTATATAGCACCAGAGCCAAGAGGCTGTTGGGCAGCTGCCAGCTCACGGCTGTGTATCGCCTGGCCCCAGCTTTGGCAAGCCCCCCTGCGACGGTGGCGACAAGAGCTTCCAGCTGGTCTGGGGAAAGCCTGGATCGTCCATCCACTACCTCACCTGACAGCCTGGACCCGAGCTGGTCCAGCGTAGGGACATGCCATGGACCCTGGGGGCGGTTATAGCGGCGAGCTGTTGGCGGCATGTAAGTTCCAACGATGCGCCGGGTGTGTGCTCTGGGAGCCATCTGGCCATCGCAGAGGTGGCCTCGATCGCCTTTGTAGCGGTCGTGCTGTGCGAGCGGATCGGTCTGGGAGGTCTCCTGGCGCATCGCTGAAACCCTATCCGCGCTTTGGAGTAACGTGACGCGTATGTCAGTTGCGCAACGAGCTCATTAAGGCTGTCGTGGATCTTTCATTGGCAGAGGAAGATCAAAAGTTTTCCAAGGAGCTGCGCGAGTGGCTTGCGGCTCATCTTAAGAACCTGCCCGAGCAGAGCGGAGATCTGGAGGAAGACATAGCTCTTGGAAGGCAGTGGCAGGCCGAGCTTGCGGCAGATCGCTGGGTCGCTGTCTCCTGGCCCAAAGAGTACGGGGGCCGCTCTGCCACTGCCTTTCAGGTCGCTCTTTACTATCACGAGTACGCCCGCTCGGGGGCACCCCAGCCGGTCAACAGGGTAGGCATCAACCTCGTAGGCCCGACCCTGCTGGCCCATGGGAGCGAGGAGCAGCGCCGCAGGTGGATGCCGCCAATACTCTCAGCAGAGGAGCTCT
>JAMCQF010000104.1 GCA_023379605.1 Actinomycetota bacterium | reverse complement strand
GCACTATGGAGTCTCCCAACCAAGCTCACCCATCTCGATAAGGCAGCTCTGCTGCCAAAGGCGGCATGAAAGGCATGATCGTGACGCAAAGCGACACGTTGCAGGTATCTCCATACGCCATGATCCTCCAAAGTCGACCTAGGAACTCGCTGAGCACTATGAACATCGTGCCACGCATGTTCTCACCGAGGCTTACGCCCAGGATGGTCTCATCTCCTACGTGGAGCCTGAGTTGATGGTGTCAGTATGGCAAGTCAGGTCAAAGCATCAAATCACGGTTGACAAGGTCAGAGTTCTTTGACTGTTTTCCTAGAAACTTCCATCCTCTTTCTTCTCGGCCTTATCTTCTCTGCCTACCTAATGCATTGGTCTCAGCGCGCGACCAGCCTCCAAGAACGCTGTCGCTCACCCGAAGCTCCATAGCCACTTGTTTTATTAGACGACCCGATGAATACAGTAGAGCCACAGCATCTCTTTTGAATTCAGGGACGAAAGCCTTGGACTTCTGTGCTTTACCATATAGCCAACCTTTCTCAGTTCTGGCTGATTTTAGGTGTCCGGTGAATGTGGGTAGGTTCAGACAAGGCGCGACGATGATCCTGGTACAATGGCACCAACTAGCCTCCTGTGAAACACACGCGGCACCGCCCGTTCGATGAGCAGCAGCGCGACCTATGCGATCTCCGCGAGGCATCATGGCCCAATAGGGTAATCAAGGCTCTCAGACCTTCTGCTCCGCGCTGACGGGCAGTCTCGCCAATTCGTGGCGCAGCACTTTGCCAGTGGTGCTGCGTGGTATGTCCTGTGGACCGAGGAACTGGACGTAGCGTGGTCGCTTGTAGCTGGCCAGCCGCTGTCGACACCAGGCCACGATCTCCTCACCGCTGACGCACTGCCCAGGGCGCAGGACAACGACGGCTTTGACAGCCTCACCCCAGTGCTCGTCCGGGACACCCAGCACGCAGACCTCTTGCACCGCCTCATGTTGCGCTATGACGTGCTCGACTTCTGCAGGGTAGACGTTCTCGCCCCCTGTTTTGATTAGGTACTTCTTCCGGTCAGCGAACGTCAGGGTGCCATCCTCATTGCGGACCAGGATGTCCCCTGTATGCAGCCATCCACCGCGGAAGGCTTCTGCCGTGGCAGCCGGGTCGTCGAGGTATCCGGACATCACGCTCGGACCCCTTACGACACATTCGCCAGGGATGCCCACAGGCACCTCTATCATGTCATTATCGACGATCATCACGTCCAGAAGTGGTGCCGGGCTCTTGTGCAGGGAAGGCTCAGCTCCCGGAAGCACCTCGCCGTGGGCGAGCAGGTAGCTGGTTTCAGTCTGCCCATAGGCGTCCCAGAACCGTATGTTCAGCTCTCGCGTCAGTTCTTTCACGACCTGCGGCATCATGTTGGCGTACCCGATGGCAAACCGAAACGACGACAAGTCGTGGTCTCTACGATGCGAGTCGTGCAGGAAGTCGGTGATCACCCCGGGAAGCAGTAGAGTCCAAGTCAGCTTTTCCCGCTCGATGAGCCGGTACATCAACTTCACGTCGGCTTTGTGCACTGCTGCGAACACCCCGCCCGTCAACAGAGTCGCATACAGGGATTCATCCCCACCGCAATGGAATAAGGGTAGCCAGCCGACAAACCCGTCGCGCTCGTCTAGACCGAACCATTGGGCGAGCCGCAGACCGCGAATTGCCGCGGCTCGGTGAGTGATCATCGCTCCTTTCGGGCGACCTGTAGTTCCACTCGTGTAAAGGACGTTATGAATGTCGTTTGGCGCGACTTCGCTGTAGGGGTCTGTTTCTTCGCCGCCCAGTAGGAACTCCTCGTAGTCGAGGAACGCCCCGTCCGCCGTGTCGAGCGAAATCCACGTGTGGACCGAGGAGACCCGGTTGCGGAAGGCGTCGATCTGCGGGACGTGCGCCCCGGAAGTCATAAGCAGGAGGGGCCGCGCTGTTTCAACGCAGTATGCAAGCTCGTCCGGGTGGAGCCGGATGTTGAGGGCGATCACTGTGAGCCCGACCTTCGCCGCGGCGGCGTAGATCTCCACGTACTCGGGTCGTGTTTCGGACAGGACTCCGATCCTGTCTCCCCTTTTCAGACCGGTGTCGATGAGTGCGTTCGCCAGACGGTTGCTGCGCTCGTCGAGTTCCCGGTAGGTCAGCCGGGTGTGCTCGTCTACGACAGCGAGCCTGTGTCCGTACAGACGAAACGAACGGCGTAGAATGCCGGCCAAAGTGATCCCTTGGGCTAGTGCGACAGGCGAGTCGCTGACGTTGACGCTGTGGAGCAGGTTGTCGTCCAATCCGGTCTGCTTTTCCACGGCGAGGCCTTTCGTTGTCACTGCTAAAAGGAGCGAGCTAGGCCCAGGCTGTGCTGGGCGACGTAGCTCAGGATCATCATATAGCAGTTGATCGCAGCGATGCGCATGAGACGGGCCATCGACCACAGTGTTCCCAGCCTCCCGCGGGGATCCGAAGACCGCCGCCACTCCAAGCCCGGATCCTTAAGCTACTCCTCGTCGATCCCCGCAGACCTCGTTTAAGAGTCGCTGGTGATGAGTCCAGAGACATCGCCCATGCATTTGGCGAAAGCCTGCCTGGTACCTCCACCGAGATCGCTTAGGAGACTGGCAAGACCAGGAGGAGCACCGCGGAGCCGCAGCCGCCGTCTCCTTGGTGACCGCTCCCACCTCGACGAATTCGTCACCACTGCCGCCATACTCGCGCGGGACGTTGATCCCGATGAAGCCCGCCTTGCCAGTCTCCTA
>JAMCQF010000103.1:4578-7645 GCA_023379605.1 Actinomycetota bacterium | reverse complement strand
CCTACCCGTGGCAGCTGGTACGGCCCACCAAGATCTTAGATGGTGCGATCCTAGATGACGCCTCCGTGCCCGCTTCCAGGCAACCACGCAAGCCCGCCTAGAAGCTCGGTGCTGGCTGGTAGCTCGTTGGCCCGCCTCCGAGATAGGCCTTGCAACCACGCAAACCCGCCTAGAGGCTACATGCCGGTGGTTCGCAGCTTGTAGATCCCATCTCGAAGCCGCTTTGTGTAGCGGAAGAGCTTGGTTGCCTGAAGCCTTGCCAGCTCTTCTCGCGCATGTGCGCCCTCCGCCTGTGACCAAGAGAGCTGCTCGCGCGCAGAGCTGAGCTGCAAGACCGCTGCATTGAGCTCGCGCTGGAGGCCGTCATGCTGGCTGCGCAGCCAGTGCAGCTCGCGCTCCACAGGCTCACGCACCGAGCGGACGAAACCCTCATAGTCGAGCTCATAGGGTCTAAGCCTTCGTTGGAGCTCGCGAATTGGAAGGTAGGGAGGGTCGTCGAAAACGGCAGAACCCTGAGGGGCAATGGTGATCACGAACTGGAAGGTCTCTGCGTCAGGGTCTGCCATGATCTGATCGAGCAAACCGGCAGGAAGGGAGCTGAGCTCGACTGGGATCTCGGTCTCGTGCACCCTGGATCTCACCACTATCTCATCAAAGGCCTGGAACCCGGCACTTAAAAGGAGCTCTCCCACGCTGGCTCTGTCGAAGAACCGCAGGTGAGTGCGGTCAAGCAGGCCTGTATCAGTGTAGGTAAAGCGCCCCTTTAACAGCTGGAGACGCACGGCCACATGAGCAACGTTTGGGATGGACGCTACCGCATAGCCCTTGGGCGCAAGCACGCCCTTGATGGAGCTCAAAACAGCAGCGGGATCCCTCAGGTGCTCCAGCACATCCAAGAGCAGCACGACATCGAAGCGTTTCCCGCCCAACGCCTCTGGCAGGTCCATTGCCTCGACATCGCCAACCACCACGGCTTCACAGGCTAAAGCCGCCTCCTCGGCTGCAATCTTGTCAGCCTCTATCCCCCAAACCCGGCATCCCAGCTTCTTTAGCACCCTGGCAACGGAGCCGTCTGCCGCGCCTATGTCGAGCACGTCGCTTCCTGGGACCACTGCACCAATAGCCAGGCTATGCGCGCTGTTAACGTTGGCCATGTCTATATCCACACCGTAGCGGCTTGGCCGAGCTGGCTCAGAGGCAGGCGCCTTTTGCTCGTGGCGGCTCATAGCGGCCCGCCTGAGATGCGTCGCAGATACCCTCCGGGATTGAAGCTCATGAAGAACTTCTCGCGGCTCCTGTCAGGAACGAACTCGTTTGATCTGGCAAGAAAGGAGTCGACGGCTTCCCCGGGACCGGGCCCGAACCCCTCCAACACGGGCCTGCCGTTTATGTTCCCGTCCTCTACCACGAGGTAGCTCCCCAAAGAAACGAGCGGGGCGTAAGCGTGCAGTTCGCGCTCCACATGCTCTGCAGAGTGGTCTGAGTCCAGTATCACAAGCACCATCGAGCTCCCACGGGCGAGATCGGTCACGGTTGCGAGGATCTCCGGGTCCACCGAGGAGCCAAGGAGGTAGGTTATCCTTGGGTGCTCCGGGCGGCCAGGAAGGTCGGAGACGTCTATGGTCACTACTCGACCGTGCCCGAGTAGGTCCAGCATCGAGGCCAGGTAAAGGGCACTGCCTCCTTTGTAGGTTCCTGCCTCCACTACCAGATCAGGTCTCAGCTCGTAGAGCAGCTCTTGGTAGATCCATAGATCAAAAGGGCACTTTTGAACTGGCACACCCAAAAAGTAGGTATTGCGCCAGGTGGTATCGGCCTGGTCGTAGTAAAGACGGTGGAAGTCATCCACGACCTGCTTGAAGCCAAAAGCTGGACTGGCAGAGGCCGCCGCCCCACTGGTCTGGCTACCACCCCCTCTCTCAGCTGGACTGCCCCACTGGCTACCTGTTGAGTGCACCACCACCCCAGACTACCAACGACGCCAGCGACCTCTTGGCCATGGCCCGTCCTGGAGTGGCGACCCAGGCCGAACGGTCGCAGAACTCTTGGGCCCGTGATGCTCCCTGGCTTGAGCGTGGATGGCCTGGGGCTGGACTGTTGAGTCCTTTGAGCGAGCCCTGCTTATCTCATCTAGACGTGACCGAACTGCCATGGAGCGAGCGCCTGGAGAGTGGCTGAAAACAATGTCTTGACGCGCTCTTACTCCCCTGAGGACTGCCTCGTCGGGGTGATCATAGACAAGCCTCATCAAGTCCGCTGCAGCGGAGAGATCAGGCTCAGCCCAACGAGCACTGGCCGGGTAAGGCTCACTTCCTGGACCCACGGCAACCAGCTGGTAGGGCACAAGGAAGCTGTTGTGCTCGTTCATGAACTCGAGGTTTCCCGAATATGCTGTAGCAATCACGGGCTTGCCCAGGGCCATCGCCTCTGCCATGGTCAGCCCGAATCCCTCCGAGCGATGAAGTGACACATAGCAATCACAAGTGAGCATGAGAGCATTCTTTTCCTGCACGCTCATGTAACGGTCTATGACTATGACATCGGGGTGGACAGACGCAGCGCGCCTCAACCTTTCCATGTCGTACAAGCGCTTATTGCCGTTTAGGACCTTGAGCACCAAAACAGGACCTTCACCGGGCGCGAAAGCTTTGCGAAACCCAGCAATGGCCCCCAGCGGGTTCTTGCGCTCGAAGACGCTCAGCATGTCAAATGCATACAGGAAGCAGAAGCGATCTGGAATGCCCAGAGCGGACCTGTCGATCTCTGCACTTGGAGCGGGAGGCACCACTGGCAGCGGCATAGACAGCACCGGCTTTTGAGTCGCTGCGGAGATCGCCTCGCTCGCAAAGGAGCTTATAGCCCATACCTCGTCCACCCACTCCAGGCCAGCTCTCATCTCTTGGGGAAACACCTCAAGCTCCCAGGCCCATACGCCTATGTTGTACCTGCCCTGAAAGAACCCAGGCCCCGCGCATGCTGCGAAATACCCTATGTTGTCCGCGTTTATACAGATCAGGTTCACGTCGTATCCACCTGGTCCAATAGATTGCCGATGAACTTCATAGGG
>JAMCQF010000103.1:0-4568 GCA_023379605.1 Actinomycetota bacterium | reverse complement strand
GGGATGGTCGTTGCGGCTCTCTCCGGCTGCAAACTCCAAGGTTGCATAGGGCACGCCCCCTGCCAAAAGAGCATGCTCGGTGAGCCTTCCCGCCTCTCCCATGCCCAGCTCGGCTGAGAGATGGCCCACGAGTGTCACCCCATGAGCCAGCTCTTCAGCAGATGGCCAAACAGAGCCAGGAACTGCCTCGGGATCGGGGAGCAGCCGAGGATCTATGGACTCCTCGAACTGGCCATGATCTACCAGCCACTCGGCGAAGGGACGCTCGAACTCAGGGCTGCGGTGGTCCCCGAAGTGGGCGACCAGGTCGTAGCGGTGCTCAATGACTTCTCTAAGGTACCTGCCTATCGTAGAAGGAACCAGAGTCTTCGAAGGCGGGGCTCTCAACCAGTCCATGAACGCTTCGGAGGCCTCGAAGGGATTGGGTGGAAGCTCCTTTGCATCTTCTTCTGCTTGTATCAGCTCTTTCCTGTACAGGCGGCGAGCACGCCGGTCGAGGCGGAACCCGTTGTCTAGGACCGCCCATCCATATCCGCCTTGGCCAGGCACCGCGCCGTAACCTGCCTTAAGAAGCTTGGAGGCATACTCGTTACATAGTTGAGCCAGTGCGGGCTGGCGGCTCAGCAGGAGGGCCTCGCGCGGAAGGGAGCCCTGATGACGGCTGAGCCGCCAGGGCAGCGCGGGATCATAACCGCTGAAATGAAAGAACTTGAGGAGCTCCCCGCTCTTCAGCCTGTATGACCCGCCCGCTCGGACGAGGCCTCTCTCATGCAGGTTCCAGTAGGCTACATTTGCAGCAGGATCCTTCCATATCGCACAGTCGTACAGACCAGGCGCGAAGTCTACCCAGCGTTGGTCCACAAAGAGCATGGCCGCCGGATCCACGATGCAATCTCGTTTAAGGAGTCTCTCCCAGGATGCCAGGAATGGGGCGCTGTGCCGGCTAACTGCGAGGAAGCCCAGGTTGTAAACCCCAGCAGCCAGCACGTGGGAGTCCTGGGGCGTACGGCCATCTCTGGGGTATGGCATAAGGACATGAGGGGTTAGCACGCAGGCATGGTGCAAGGAGAGCTCCTCTAGACCTTCCAGAGGAGCGAATACCTCGATATCGGGATCCATGTAGACCGCACTATGATATCCTCGCTCCAGCAAGTGCTGGAGAAGCCAGGGCTTGATCGCCGTGGCGAGCTCCAAAACCTCATAGATTGCGGCCATCCGATGAAATTCGGATGGATCAAGGCCTATGTCATAGGGGCTTAGGGTCTCGAAGGGCTCGCCGGTGCCAAAGGGCTCGCCGGTGGGCGCGGACCCATCATCCCCATTGCGGGCGGTGTACCAGCTCGACCCAGCTTGCAGGCTCGTTGCGCCGTCCAGCACTAGGACCCACAGCTTGCATCCGGGGTGGCAAAGGCCCAAAGACCCAGCCAGGACCCGAGCCTGTGGCAGGTAATTCCGGGCAACGATGGTGCAAAATGCCATGCTCATCGGCTTGATGACCACTCCAGCCAAGTTCGGCCCGGGCTCACGGTCTCAGATAGCCAGCCCATGATCTCTGTGGGACCCGCCATGTCTAGATCATAGCTGCGCGTTCCCCCAGAGCGAGCTGGAAGGCTCCTAAGCAGCCCCGGCAGACGGCCCCACAGGTGGAGAAGTGCTGGGCTGAGGGGCCGCGGGACCAGGAAGGATCTCGTATACCTGCTCTCCGGGTTTCACGAGACCGTACTGAGAATGCGCCAGATGCTCGATGACAGAAGGCGAGGAGAGCATGGCGGCCTTCCTTTGGAGCGCATCGTTCTCTGAGCGCAGCTGAGCCAGGTGGGTCCTGGCGCTCTCTAGGGACCTGCGAGCGCCAAGGACGTTTGCTCCCCCCATGCTGTGAACCACGACGAGAACAGAGAGCGCCACCGACGCCAAAAGCATTAGCCAGGCCCGCTTCATCGTCATGAGCCTACCTGCCTGGAAGACGCGGGCCTTGAAATATACCTCTTCGGGTTAAAGATCGCGGACTCGCCCAGTTCCTCTTCGATCCTAAGAAGCCTGTTGTACTTAGACACTCGCTCGGAGCGAGCCGGTGCCCCAGTCTTTATCTGGCCACAGTTAAGTGCCACTGCCAGATCCGCGATCGTGGTGTCCTCCGTCTCTCCTGAGCGGTGTGACACCACTGCTGCATAGCTTGAGCGGGTTGCAAGATCCACTGTCTCCAAAGTCTCGGTCAATGTACCGATCTGATTGAGCTTTATGAGCACTGCGTTTGCCACCCCCAGCTCTATGCCTTTGGCCACCCTCACCGGATTGGTCACGAAATTGTCATCGCCTACAAGCTGTGTCTTCTCACCTAGAGCCCTGGTTAGAAGCGACCATCCCTCCCAGTCTTCCTCGGCCATACCATCCTCCAAGGATACGATCATTGGATAGCGCTCCAGCAAGTCTACCCAATAGGATACCATCTCTTGAGGGGTCAAAGTCCTTCCTTCACCGCTCAAGACGTACTTACCGTCCTTGAACAGCTCAGTCGTTGCAGGATCGAGTGCTACCGCAACCTCTTCGCCAGGAATCCTCCCTGCCGCCTCTATAGCCTCGATCAGCACCGATACCGCATCCTCATTGTGGGCGAGGTCGGGGGCAAAGCCCCCCTCATCGCCCACAGAGGTCGACATGCCCTTCTTGGTCAGAACGGCCTTGAGCGCATGATAGGTCTCAGATCCCCACTCGAGAGCCTCACCATAGGACTTGGCTCCCACCGGGACGAGCATGAACTCCTGAAAATCCACGTTGTTGGAGGCATGAACCCCACCGTTTAGGACATTCATCATCGGAACGGGGAGAATGTGTGCTCCAACTCCCCCAAGGTATCTGTAGAGCGGGAGCCCCACCTCCTCAGCAGCAGCCTTGGCGACACCCATGGAAACCCCGAGAATGGAGTTGGCTCCAAGGCGGGACTTGTTCTGCGTCCCGTCAAGATCGATAAGGCAAAGATCGACGCCGCGCTGATCGAGTGCCTCGCGGCCAATAAGAGCCTCGGCTATGGTCGCATTGACATGCTGGACGGCGGTTCGGACACCTTTTCCCCCGTAGCGCTTTCCACCATCGCGAAGCTCAACGGCCTCATTGCTCCCCGTAGATGCTCCCGAGGGCACCGTGGCGCGTCCATAGGCGCCGCTCTGCAGCCAGACTTCTACCTCAACAGTTGGATTGCCACGGGAATCGAGAACCTCCCGGCCCCGCAACCGATCAATACAGCTCACCGGCGCTCTCTCCTCTACTTTGCGACCTCAGGCTAGCAAACCAGCCGCACCTGGCGCAGTGACCATACAATCGCATGCAGCCAGGCGCTGTCATGGACTGGCCAGATCCTCTTTCACTTGAACGCAATGTCACCTCGGTGCTCATACGCTGGGCGCAGCAGGTTAAACTGGCCAGATCTTCTTGCACTTGACCGCCATGCCCGCCCCCCATGAGAAAAGCCGGCTCGGAGACGGGCTCACTTGCTCTTAAGCGACCGCTCGCCGTCAACCAGCGTGTCGCGCAGGGACAGGGCAGCTGAGCGAAGAGCTGACTCGGAGTCCAGCCCGGCCGCTGAAGCCCTTGCAACCACAGCCAGGAGAACCCGGCCCAGCTCTGCCTCGCTGGTCAAAGACAGCGCCTGCACGGAGGTGTCGACCTGGCCCGAGATGGGATCTGGCACGGAGGTGTCGACCTGGCCCGAGATGGGATCTGGCACGGAGGTGTCGCTGCGACCCAGCCCAACACTGCCAGATGCAGCCCTGGAGAGCACCTTGCTCGCAAGAGCAAGCGCTGGGAGCCCCTCTGGGATCCCGTCCATGACGCTTAAGCGCCCCTTTTCCTCTTTCTTTATCGCCTCCCAGCGCTCTGCCACCTGATCGACTGTGGTTGCAACTGCCGACTGGAACACGTGAGGGTGACGCCTCACGAGCTTGGCATGGACGCCTGCAGCCACATCAGCCAGGGTGAACCAACCCTTCTCTGCAGCAAGGGTCGCATGAAAGAGCACCTGCACCGCGAGATCGCCAAGCTCCTCTTGGAGATGGGCAACCGCTGGATCCCAGGCAGGCACCCCGCTTGGGTCATCTGGGAGAGCGTCTATGGCCTCAAGCACTTCATAGCACTCCTCAAGCAGGTGACGGCGGAGCGAGAGATGGGTCTGTGCACGATCCCACGGACACGCCTGGCGTAGGGTCCAAACGAGCTGGTCCAAGCGGGCCAGCTCTCCTGCCACTGGCGCCGCCAGCTCAGGTATCCACATGGCAGTAAGATGATCCGGCTCGAGGGTTCGGTCCAGTTCGGACCAGGGCACCTCCACCACCTGCTCGTCAGGCTGGCCCAAACGCTGGAGTATGGTCACTGGCCGGCTGGGCTCCTGCTCAACTGCGAGCTTTATGTCCGAGAGCACAAGGCGCGACCAGCACTGCGCCACTAGCATCGGACCCCTTTGCCCAGCTGCACCGTAGACGAACTGCTCTGCATCAACGAGGCGAACCCCTTGCTCTACAGGATCCACGCCCAGCCGGTCCCAAGCCAGGTCCATAAATGAGAGCGCTGGGCGGATC
>JAMCQF010000102.1 GCA_023379605.1 Actinomycetota bacterium | reverse complement strand
GGCGCGGCTGACCACGGTGCCGTCTTCGCCGGTGCCGAGCAGCGCGTCCTTGTAGCCGGAGACCCCCCTCGCTTCGGGCGTGGCGATGAAGCGGGTGCCCACCCACACTCCGTCGGCGCCGAGGGCCAGCGCGGCGGCCAGCCCTCTCCCGTCGAAGATCCCACCGGCGGCCACGACGGGCACGGTGGCACCGACGGCATCGACGATCTGGGGGACGAGCGGCATGGTGGCGACCTGGCCGGTGTGGCCGCCGGCCTCGGTACCTTGAGCCACAACCAGGTCGCACCCTGCGTCCACAGCGCGCTTGGCGTGAGCGACTTTTCCACACATGTTCACTACGAGCACACCATGGTTGTGGCAGAGCTCGATTACCTGCGATGGTACGCCAAGCCCGGCTACGAACACTGAAGCGCCGCCTTCGATGATCTTTTCTACCTGGGCCACCATGTCGCCAGGCATGGCAGTGAGCAGGTCCACTCCAAAGGGCTTGTCTGTGAGGGCTCGTACTTGAGCGATCTCTTCTACCATCTGCGGCGGGGTCATGGTGGAGGCTCCCAGGCACCCGAAGCCGCCCGCGCCGGAGACAGCGGCGACGAGGCGGGGGTATGAGACGCCGCCCATGCCCGCAAGCATGACCGGGTGCTCGATTGCGAGCAGCTCTGTTAGACGAGTTCGCACTGTTTAGTCTCCTCTCCTGGCTCCGGCTTGCCGGTGGCAGATACCTGGCTCCTGCTTGACACGAGCAGCGAGACCTTGTATGAGTAATTGACTGATGGATCAGTCTGTAACATTTCTCTGAGCGCAGTGTAGCTACGCAACCCTTCCATGGCAACTGCTCCCTGGCAACTAGGTCGACAGGCAGCGAACTACTCCACCAACAGGTGCTCGTGGGGGGCAGTGCTATGTTCCATGGTAGATATGGTGATCCATGGTAGATATGGTGAACCTTTTGCAACGGGCAGACCAGGGCTGTCATCAATGCCAGGGTTTCACCCCATGACCACCGGGGGGACCTGGACCTACAGGTTGCAAGGCTCACCGAGCGGGCGACAGAGCAAGCCCTGATCATGGGCGAGGTGCTGAGGGAGGTCGGCTCTGGCGTGAACGCGCGTCGAAGAAAGCTAACGAGGCCAATTTCGGAGTCGAGTGCTACCCCAATCGCAGCGCTGCGTCGTATTGGTGCAAAAGCCTTTCTGGCGATTGCCGAAGTCAGAGATCTTGGATGGACCACGAGCGCTCAGGTGATGAGGCTGACCCTCGAGCGTGAGGCGGCGCCGGCTCTTGGAGACCTTGTCAAAAGAGCTTACAGGGACAAAGATCACCTGCCTCTTGCCTCCCCGGGGAGATTGGTGGAAGTCGCCAGAGTTGGCTTGGCTGTGAGGTTCGCCTTCGAAAGGGCAGAGCTGGAGCTGGCTTTTTTGGCTCCAGATCTTCTTAGGATCTCTTGGGGGCCAGCACCTTGCCCGGTTGGATACGCGCTCGCAGGTCATCCATGGGAGCCGGTAGAGGCATCATTGGTCGACCAAACCGGCCCTCAAGGGCACCAGTGGGAGCTTAAGACTGGTCGTATGCACGTCAGGATCAGTGCCGTGGGTGCACTTCAGATCTTTGATGGCTCTGGAAGGGTAATTCGTGAAGAGCTCCCCCCGCTACGTCGTGGTAGTGAGTGGATCCACAGGGCTCGCATTAGCCAGGGCGAGCACCTTTGCGGGCTTGGCGAGCAAGCCGCGAGCCTTGATCTGAGAGGCGGGCGGCACCGGTTGTGGAACCGTGACCCAGGCGGAGCATACGGACCAGGGCAAGACCCTCTTTACTGTGGGATCCCAGTGATCATGTCTTTGCGAGCTGACACAAGCAGCCTCGTGTTCTACGAGAACTCATATGAGTCCATTTTCGACCTAGGTATGAGTTGTAGTGATATTCAAGAAGTTCGGCTGACTGCGGGCATGCTCCGCCATTACGTGGCCTCAGGTCGGCCAGATGAGCTCCTTGAACGTTTTAGTCAGCTAACTGGCCGACCGGCAATGCCTCCGAGATGGGCTCTTGGATACCACCAGTGCCGTTGGGGCTATAGGAGCCAAGAGGAGATAGCCCGGGTAGCAGACGGGTTCAGTCACGCTGGGATGCCGTTGTCCGCGATCCATATGGACATCGACTACATGGACAGCTACAAGGTATTTACCGTAGATACCTCACGCTTTCCGGACTTGACGGCTCTGTGCTCGAGACTCGCTGCACATGGTACCCATCTTGTAGCGATAATAGATTGCGGCATCAAAGCCGAGCGAGGGTTTTGGCTTTTTGAGGAGGCAGAGAGAGGCGGCCACCTGTGCATGCTCCCCAATGGCAAGACAGCTCTGGGTGTGGTCTGGCCAGGGCTGTCTGTGTTCCCAGATTTCACGAATGGGCCAACAAGGCAATGGTGGTCTGGCCTTTACGAGCCACTGCTGGACCAAGGGGTATCAGGTATATGGCACGATATGAATGAGCCTACCTCCATAGCGCTGTGGGGAGAGCGCACCTTGCCGAGACAGACCCGGCACTCCATGGACGGTAGAGGCGGCGACCATAATGAGGCCCACAATCTCTACGGCCTGCTTGAGGATCGAGCAGGATTCGAGGGACTGAGCCGCCTGCGACCTGACAAGCGGCCATTCCTGCTGTCACGCTCTGGGTGGGCAGGTATGCAGCGCTACGCGTGGCACTGGACCGCAGACGTTGAGAGCACCTGGGAGGCGATGCGACAGCAGGTCGCGACTGTGCTGGGGATGGGCCTTTCAGGGGTTGCCTACTCAGGGTCAGACATTGGCGGGTTCGCTGGCGTTCCCAGCCCCGAGTTGTACCTGCGCTGGCTCCAGATGGCAGTTTTCATGCCGCTGTGTCGCACACACTCCTCGCTTGGCATGCCTCCCCGGGAACCATGGTGCTTCGAAGACGACATAGCTGCCCAGATTGGGGCCC
This sequence comes from Actinomycetota bacterium, assembly GCA_023379605.1. Lineage (GTDB taxonomy): Bacteria > Actinomycetota > Acidimicrobiia > Acidimicrobiales > JAMCQF01 > JAMCQF01. Next base: position 8,153 of record JAMCQF010000102.1, on the reverse strand, counting down.
TTATCCGGTTGCGCCACAGGCTCGTGCCCTACCTTTACACCTTAGCGTACCAAGCCCACTTAACTGGGTCCCCGCTGATCCGGCCGCTGTGGTGGCCTGAAGGCAGTGCCAAGAGCAGCTCTGCTACCAGCAAGGCAGCGCTTTGGGCCGACGAGGCGCTTTGGGCCGACGAGGCAAGCTTTCTGCTTGGTGATTGCCTGCTGGTGGCTCCGGTAGCAGAGCCGGGTGTCTCCACTAGGGCTGTGAGCCTACCTCCTGGGGAGTGGATCGAGGTGAATGTGACGGGCGCCTTCTCTGCTGGTCGTAGGCATCACGGCCCTGGGTCTATCGTCCTTCCAGCACCCCTTGCCACCACCCCAGTGCTTGTGCGCTCGGGCAGCCTGTTGCCGCTTGCAGAGGAAGCCAGAAGCGCTGCTGAGCCGGAAGGCCCGCTCACCTTTCACCTCTTCCCAACCGTAGAGGGGAAAGCAGCTGGATGCAGCTATCGCGATGCTGGAGACGGCTTCGATGCGTTTAGGATCGATCGCGTCTCTATTGAGCGGGCAGGAGAAGGCCACCTGCTCATCTGGGAGGTGGAAGGCGACTTCAGCCCGGAAAGCGGTGGCCTTGGCATTGTGCCCCACAGCTGTTTGATTAACGGAGCTTCCGTTCCCTTCAGGGTGCCCGAGGGCAGAGCATCTGTAGGGCTTAGGATCTCTCTGGAAGCAGATTCCCCAGGCAGCTGAGAAGCTGAGAGCGAGGCCGACCCAAACCGCTGAGGTCCATGGACGAGGCTTTGAGATCGGCAGGGTGTGCCACTAGGCAAGGCTAAAGCTGGAGCACTGTGTGTGAAAGGAGCTGGAGGTAGGTGGCTGGAGGTGAACCAGTAAACCCTGTGGAGATAGAGGGAAACCCTGTGGAGATAGAGGGGATCACAGAGCCTGGTTTTGAACCGGTGCGCGATGCTTTTGCAGCTAACTTCGCGCTCCATAAAGAGCTGGGGGCGGCCGTGTGCGTATACCTTCGTGGCAAGCCAGTGGTAGACTTATGGGGAGGAGTGGCCCCTGGGAGCGATCAGGGAATAGCTCATTATGGCCCCGGAGAGTCAGCGCCCAAGTATGGTCAGGACACTCTTCAGCTGGTGTTCTCCACTACCAAGGGCATGAGTGCGCTATGTGCAAATATACTCGTAGACAGAGGATATATTGATCTTGACGCACCAATATCGGATTATTGGCCCGAGCTCTCCGCTGGCAGGAATTCGCGAGCTCCTGTCATATGGCTACTCTCCCATCGGCTCGGTCTCCCTACCGTCGATGCGCGCATGACCTTAGAGCAGGCCTTGACCTGGGAGCCGGTAGTAGGCGCGCTGGCTGATCAAGAGCCGTTCTGGGAGCCGGGCAGCGCTCATGGCTATCACGCTCTCACCTTTGGCTGGCTTGTTGGCGAGCTTGTCCGAAGGGTGACCGGCCGATCGATCGGTGAGCTCTTTAGAGATGAGATAGCTGGTCCACTGGACCTGGACAGCTGGATTGGCCTGCCAGAGGAGCTCGAGCATAGGGTGGCCCCCTTGCTGCTTGCCCCCCTGGAGCTTCCAAAAGGGCTGGGTTCTAACCAGATAGCCGAGCTTGCCCAGGCATTTCTCGGTCCGGGCTCACTTCTTATGCGGTCTCTCACACTAAATGGCGCTTTTGGGATCACCCCCGAGGATTTCCCATACAACAGGCAGGATGTGCATGGCGCGCAAATACCTGCCGCAAACGGCATAACAGATGCTCGCTCTCTTGCCAAGATGTATGCCGCTGTAGTGGGGGAGGTGGAGGGAGTGCGCTTGGTGACACCTGCCACGGCCAAGCGGGCAGCTACAGCGGTGGCAGCTGGCTCAGATAGGGTGCTCATGGTGCCGACAGTCTTTGGGGCGGGCTTTATGTGCCACTGTGGCTTCTCTCCGTTCTTGGGCTCGGAGTCCTTCGGGCACACTGGGGCTGGGGGCTCTGTGGGCTTTGGGGATCTGGAGGCTCAAGTGGGCTTTGCCTATGTGATGAACCAGATGCGCATGAGCATCTCAGGGGATCCCCGGGCCGCGAACCTGGTGGATGCCTTGAGAGCCTGCCTAAGATGAGCCGGTCGAGCTCACCCCTTTGAGCTGGTCGGATGGACAGGAGGTTGGGGACAAGGCCTGACAGCCAAGGTGAGCTTGGCTGGACGAAGGATCCACCCCTGCTCGTGTTGAGATTGGCGGTCCTGGTCGGGTTTGGCTGGTGGTCGTGGTGGGAGAGCGGGACTCGCACCTTCACCTGGCAAGCCGAGCTCGCCACTGCACCTGCGGTAGCGATCCTGCTGGCCAGCGCATCATGGAAGTGGTTTGCCCAGGCACGTAGCCGGTCCGAGGAGGCCGTAGGGATCTCCCCAAGAGCCGGGAAGGGCCAAGCCCAAGCCGATGCGCTCTTGGAAAAAGGAGCAGATGGGCAAAGTCGGGTCTTTTCCCATGGACAGAGAGCTCTCCCCAGGACCAGGATCGGATCGCGTCTGTACCGCGCTGGACTGGCAGCCTGGGCCGTGGCAATTGGTGGTGCAGGTGCTTTGGAGCTCACAGAGTACTTCAGTTCGCCTAGGTCGTTGCACCCGACCATAAGCGTTCTGGGCAACTCTCTGATCGACCTGTCGCGACCAATCCATGCTGCCATGTTTGGCGCGTGGTTGCTCATTGGCTGGTGGCTGTGTTGGTAAGGCTTTCGAAGCTTGACGTGAATGCAACGGCCCGAGTATTTGCAGCGGCTGCTGCCGATCCACATTCTCGCAGTGGCCAGCTGGGATCGGGACGGGAAGACATTCTGGTTGCCTGGACGGTGTTGGGGCTGGTGCTCGCCGTGCTGGAGTTGACTGCGGTGGTGGCGAGGGGAAGGTTCCCTGGCATCGTAGATCTGGTGAGGCGGGCAACCCGCAGCGGGATGGGCCGCTGGCTCTTTGTCCTGGCATGGTGCTGGGTAGGGTGGCATTTCTTTGTGCGGTGAGTGAGCATTTGCACTCCCTGCTGGTAGGTCCGCTTGCCTTTACCGGCTAGGGTGTGGGACCCGTGCAAGAACGCCAAGATCTCCGCAACGTGGCCATCGTGGCACACGTAGACCACGGTAAGACCACCCTGGTGGATGCCATGCTCCGTCAGACTGGCGCATTCAGGGCCGGTGCCGCTCTAACAGACAGAGTCATGGACTCCAATGACCTTGAGCGCGAGAAGGGTATAACGATCCTCGCCAAGCACACAGTTGTCCACTATCGAGACGTGGCCATCACTATAGTCGACACTCCCGGGCACGCCGATTTCGGCGGCGAGGTGGAGCGCGCCCTTTCTATGGTAGACGGCGTGCTGTTGCTGGTGGATGCTTCAGAGGGACCGCTTCCCCAGACCAGGTTCGTGCTACGCAAGACTCTAGAGGCCAGGTTGCCTGTAGTGGTGGTGGTGAACAAGGTCGACCGGTCTGACGCTCGTGTGGCAGAGGTTGTCCATGACATAGAGGAGCTCTTCTTGGATATCGGTGCAGACGAGCACCAGATAGATTTTCCCGTGCTTTACGCGAGCGCGCGCCAAGGGTGGGCCTGCTCAGATCCGGAGCTGATCGGGCCTTGCATTCAGTCCACCGACGGTGACCTCACGGCGCTATTCGATGCCATTGTGAAATCCATACCTGCACCGTTGCATGACCCAGCCCATCCGCTTCAGGCCCTGGTAACGAACCTGGATGCGTCCCCATACGTAGGGCGCCTCGCGCTGTGCCGGGTTCATCATGGCTACTTGCGCAAAGGGAGCACAGTAGCGTGGTGCCGCCTTGATGGGACCATCGAGAAAGCCAAGGTCACAGAGCTTTACGGCACCGAGGCCCTTGATCGCGTTCCCATAGACCGGGCAGGTCCAGGTGAGATAGTGGCTGTTGCAGGCATGGCTGAGGTGACAATAGGGGAGACCCTGGCCGACCCCGACGACACCCGAGCTCTTCCAGCGATAACCGTGGATGAGCCGAGCCTGGCGATGACCATAGGCATAAATACCTCCCCGCTCGCCGGAGCCGATGGCACCAAGCTCACCGCGCGCCTGCTCAGTTCCAGGCTGAGCGCTGAGCTTGTGGGCAACGTCTCAGTGCGCGTGCTGCCTACGGATAGGCCGGACACCTGGGAGGTGCAGGGTCGGGGCGAGCTGCAGCTCGCAGTGCTCGTGGAGACCATGCGACGAGAGGGTTTCGAGATGACAGTGGGCAAGCCGCAGGTAGTGACAAAGGAGATCGACGGGAGGATCCATGAGCCCGTTGAGCTCCTGGCGGTGGATGTCCCAGAGGAGTACCTGGGTGTTGTGACACAGCTCCTTGCCCTACGCAAGGGCAAGCTCGTGGAGATGGTCAATCACGGCTCCGGATGGGTGCGCATGGACTACCGCGTTCCAGCCCGTGGGCTTGTCGGTTTCCGTACGGAGTTCTTGACCGAGACCCGGGGCACCGGTGTCATGCACCACGTCCTCGATGGTTGGGAGCCCTGGTGCGGCGACCTGCGCACTCGCAGGAACGGCTCGATGGTGGCAGACCGCCGAGGGACCACAACCACTTACGCGCTGATGGCTCTCCAAGAGCGAGGCACCCTGCTCGTCGGACCCGGCACCGAGGTCTACGAGGGCATGGTCATCGGTGAGAACGCGCGTGCAGAGGAGATGGACGTGAATCCGGTCAAGGAGAAGAAGCTCACCAATGTCCGATCCTCCACAGCCGAAGTGCTCGAGCGCCTCACTCCGCATCTCCAGCTCTCACTTGAGCAGGCACTTGAGTTCATAGCCGAGGACGAGTGCGTGGAGGTCACACCAAGATCGGTCCGGCTGCGCAAGCTCATTTTGGACCAAGCTCAGCGTGGAAGGCTTAGAGGCAGGGCTCGGCACGCCAAGGGCTGAGGCCCTGCTCGGAGCTGCGGAAGGCCAGATTAGACAGGGCCCGGGCCCGGAGATCATGGTCCGGGCATTGTCTATGAGGCATCCTGCTCCCAACCTACGAAGTCGCGGCGCGTAGGGGCCATGCCGCTGGATCCGTTGTCGGTGGGCTTTACCGCCAGCACCTGGTGCACCGATATCCGGCCTGCCTCAAAGCCAAGAGCCGATCCTGCCATGTACAGCCGCCAGATGCGGGCCCGAGCAGGGCCCGCGAGCGAGATGGCCTCATCCCAACGGGCTTCGAGGTTACTCACCCAAGCTCTCAGGGTACGAGCGTAGTGCTCGCGAAGCGACTCGACATCTCGTACCTCTAGCTTCTGGGCCTGCATAGCAGATACGACCGTGCCTACCTCGTGAAGCTCGCCATCGGGGAACACGTAGCGCTCTACAAACGAGTTGCGCTGGAACTTCGATGGACCGGAGGGTTTGGAGATCGCGTGGTTGAGCACCCTGCCTCCAGGTCGCAGCAGCCTCCCCAGAGCTGCAAAGTACTCCCCCAGCCTGGCCAAGCCCACGTGCTCGAACATACCGATGCTGGATATCGCGTCGTAAGGACCGTCTTTTACCTCGCGGTAGTCCTGGTAGCGGATCTCCACCTCAGATGAGAGGCCCGCTTCTGCCACTCTTTTCCGAGCCAGCTCCTCTTGGTTGCGCGAGAGGGTGACGCCGACGGCTTTTACCCCATGGAGGCGTGCGGCGTGCATCACCATCCCACCCCAGCCGCATCCCACATCGAGCAGGCGCATGCCAGGACAAAGAGCCAGCTTTCGACAGACCAGCTCGTACTTGGCTTCCTGAGCCCGGTCCAGCTCCCAGCGCTCGTCTGCAAAGTAAGCGCATGAGTACGTCATGGTCTCACCCAAAAAGAGCCTGTAGAACTCGTTGGAGACGTCATAGTGGTGGGATATGGCAGCCGCATCACGGGTTGTACCATGACGGCGGCCGTGCAGGTGAGCCTCTTCGGGAGGCGCAGGTAGCGGTGGCCCTATGAGGTGGAGCTCACGTGCAGCCTTGAGTGCCTTTAGCCATCCGGAAAGGCCCAGCTTCACGCCGGGCTCGGCGCCGCTCTGCTGGACCGACAGGTTCTCACGCAGAGCCAAGGCAGCGAAGATGTCACCTTGAAGGTCCAGGTCTCCAGCGACGTAGGCACGCCCGAATCCCAGCTCGTTGGGAGCGTAAAGCAGCCTCCTTAGGGCCATCGGCGATTTCACCACCAGCATGGTCTTCGATCCCGACCGGCCCAGCTCGCTCCCGTCCCACATCTGGATCCTTATAGGCAGGTCGGGGCCGAGCAGCGATGTGACCAAAGGCTCGAGTGCTTTGGCGGCACCATCGCTTTGAGGTCCGCTTGCTCGCCCCGGAGCTTTCTCGGCGGTTCGGTCGGTGGTGGTCATGCAGCCATCATTTATCCGAGGCCGCCTGTAGTCAAGCGACCAAGCTGGGCCATTGTCCAGCTTGAGACCCGCTCAAGCTGGGCCACAGCAGCTAGCCTGGTTGACGTTGACGTAAGCTTTGCGCTATATAATGGTTGGTTGCAGGGCCCAATTACCTGCCAAAGGGTCGAGGAACCTGGCAGTCGATCACGCCGTACCCGGGCAGGGTGGAATCCCGATGGGCTTGGCCTTAGCTGGGAGCAGCCAGCACAGAGAGACACATGTACCTTTGTGAACGATATGACAGTGGTAGGATGGGAGTTTTTTGAAACGGAGCCAAGGTGGAAGGTGACCTAGCCAGCTCAGCAGCGTCGCCGAGCGGCGACGGCGGCATGGGCGACAGTAGTTTCGGCGATAGTGGGAGATCCAACGGGAAGGTGCCCGCCTCGTCTTTGAGCAGCGGAGGTCCCCCTCCAGGTGGAAGCGCTGGCAGGAATCCACACACTAGGTCCGATAGGTACAAATGGGTCGCGCTGTCCAATACGACGCTCGGCTTTCTCATGGCCACCATCAACTCCTCGATCATCTTGATAGCCCTTCCGGACATCTTTCGTGGCATACATCTGAATCCGCTGATCCCTGCGAATACGAGCTATTTGCTTTGGATGCTCATGGGGTTCATGGTGGTAACGGCCGTTTTGGTTGTGAGCCTTGGGCGCATAGGAGACATGTTCGGTCGCGTGCGCATGTACAACTTGGGCTTTGCCGTGTTCACGCTCTTTTCAATCCTGCTGTCGGTGAGCTGGATGCACGGCCCTGCTGCCGCTATGTACCTGATCTTGATGCGCGTTGGGCAAGGCATTGGAGCTGCATTTTTAATGGCCAACTCGAGTGCCATCCTGACCGATGCCTTCCCGCCAAACCAAAGAGGCTTGGCATTGGGCGTGAACATCATGGCTGGCATAGCCGGCTCATTCATAGGTCTGATCCTGGGAGGCGTGCTTGGCCCGATCAACTGGCACCTGGTCTTCATCGTGTCGGTCCCGGTCGGTTTATTCGGCACGGTATGGGCCTACCTGAAGCTTCAAGAGCGAGGGGTGCGCACACCGTCCACCATTGACTGGTGGGGAAATCTTACCTTTGCCGTTGGGCTGGTGGCTGTTCTCGCGGGGATCACCTACGGGATCATGCCCTATAGGACCCATACCATGGGTTGGTCCAACCCATGGGTCATCGCCGCACTTGCTGGTGGGACCGCAGTGCTGGTGATCTTCGGCTGGATCGAGACCAGGGTGGACAATCCCATGTTCAATCTCGGCCTGTTCCGCATACGGGCTTTCTCCGGGGGGACCTTCGCTGGGTTCCTGGCAGCTCTGGGTAGGGGCGGGATGATGTTCATCCTTATAATCTGGCTGCAGGGGATCTGGCTTCCACAGCACGGCTACAGTTTCGCCTCCACGCCTCTGTGGGCGGGCATATACATGATCCCATTGACGCTGGGCTTCCTCATTGCCGGTCCGCTGTCGGGATACTTCTCCGACAGGTTTGGCGCAAGGCCCTTTGCCACAGGAGGGATGCTGATGGCAGCCGCGAGCTTCTTCTTGCTAGAGGTTCTCCCAGTGGACTTCGGGTATTTCTGGTTCGCTCTGCTGCTGCTCATGAATGGCCTGGCAATGGGCGTATTCGCCTCACCAAACCAGGCAGGGGTCATGAACAGCCTGCCCCCAAATCGAAGGGGCTCAGGTGCAGGTATGATCAACACGGCTCAGAACTCGGCCATGGTTCTCTCCATCGGTGTTTTCTTCAGCCTCATCATAGTGGGCCTGTCCTCTAAC
>JAMCQF010000101.1 GCA_023379605.1 Actinomycetota bacterium | reverse complement strand
CGGTTGAGGGGCCATGACGGGGCAGTGGTGGACTTCATCTACACGACCTTTTGGCCCACCTTCAATGTGGCAGATAGTTGCATAGTCATAGGAGGCGCGCTCTTGGTGGTCGTCTTTCTCCGCTCTCCCGCCAAGCGCCGTTCCCCCCCAAGTCATACTGGCACCCGGCCAGAGGTAGGCAATGGGCGGTGGGGATGTCGTGGCAACGGCGGTTCCACCGGCTCTTGACGGAGTAAGGCTGGATAGGGCACTTGCGGTCATAACGGGTGTCTCAAGGAGCCAAGCCAGCCAGGCTGTTAAAGACGGGGCCGTCTTGGTCGACGGGAGAGTGGTACGCGCGATCCAGCGCCGACTTCATGCAGGCGAGCGGATAGAGGTGGAACTTGCTTGCAGGAGTGATGAAGCTGCTCCGCTGGCTGATCCGAAGGTTCGGTTCCAGGTTGTCTACCAAGATGAGCACATTGTGGTGGTCGACAAGCCAGCTGGTCTTGTAGTGCATCCAGGTCATGGCAACCCAGGCGGCACACTCGTGAACGGCCTCATAGCCAGGTATCCCGACCTCGCCTCAGGCGATATTGGATCGCCAGAGCGACCGGGCATTGTCCACCGGCTTGACAAGGGAACCTCCGGGCTCTTGGTGGTTGCCAGAACGCCCAAGGCTTACAACTCGCTGGTTGGCCAGATTAAAGCTCGCAAGGTGGAGCGTAGATACCTAGCTCTGCTTTGGGGAGCCCTGGGTGATGCAGAGGGGGACTCTGGCATTGTGGATGCCCCAATTGGGCGATCTGTGAGGGCACCTACGAGCATGGCCGTGACCCTTAGAGGCAGACCCGCGCGCACCCGGTACACGGTACTGCGTAAGTGGACCCTTCCGATGGTTGCAACCCTGGTCCAAGCCGAGCTGGAGAGCGGAAGGACCCACCAGATCCGCGTCCACTTCGCTGCCATCGGTCATGGAGTGGTTGGCGACCAGCGCTACAAGGGCTTCAGGGAGTCCAAGGCCTCGCCTCCAGATGAGACGAGAGGGGCGAAACCGCAAGAGGGGCCGCCTGCCTCTCATTGTCGAAACGAGCCTGCCTGGCCGAATATAAACAGGCCATTCCTGCACTCTTTCAGGCTCTCCCTGGACCACCCCGCAACTGGAGAGCGAATGACATGGGAAACTACACTTCCCGATGACCTACAGGAAGCCCTGGCGGTCCTTGAGCGGGCTTAGCGGCAGCCCAGATCAAGCAGCCCGCAGGATACCCTCGAGCCCTGGCATCAGCGCCAGCTGCTTAAGCGCTTCGGCCTCAGCCCGCCGTACCCTGCGCACACCCACCCCCAGGCGGCGAGCGGTCTCCTCCAATGAGGTAGGACGGCCATCGTCTAGACCGTACCTGAGCATGACCACATCGCGCTCAAGCGAATCCAAGGTGTTCACGGCCTCCCGTATCTGCTCGCGAACGATCGAGTCCTCTATCTCGCTTTCAAAGCCGAGCTCCTCGCCCGCTGCCAGATCCCCAAGGGTAGTCTCGCCGTCTTCTCCTATCGGTTGATCAAGGCTTGCGACCACGCGCACCGTGCGCCTGTGGTTCTCAAGCTCGCTCTCGCTGAGCCCAGTCGCCTCTATGATCTCGGCATCGGTTGGGTCTCGGCCCAGCGTGGATGACAGGTCCCAGATCGAACGCTCCACCCTTTGGGCCTGCTCAGCCACCTCCATGGGAAGGCGAATGGTAGCAGCGTGGTGGTGCACAGCTCTCTGGAGAGATTGGCGGATCCACCAAGAGGCATAGGTAGAGAACTTGAACCCCTTCTGCCAGTCGAACTTATCTACGGCGCGCATCAGCCCGAACGATCCCTCTTGGACGAGATCGAGGAGATCTACGCCCCGGTCCTGGTAACGCCTGGCCCAGTGGACGACCAGGCGTAGGTTGGCTGCTATCATCTCCTGGCGGGCTGCCTCGTCCCCGCTGGCGACCTTCTGAGCGAGCGCGACCTGCTCTTCGGCTGAGGGCAATGGATGGCGATCAAGATCGTCTAGGAATAGCCGTACCAAATCCGTCGTCAGCCGCTCTCTCAGCCGGCGATCCTGTCGGTCTGGAGCATAGGTCGTCACGTTAAAATCCTCTCACAAATTGGAACCATTAACTACAACATCAAACCCCTTGTGCGCATTCCATGCCAATCTGTGCGCAACCTGAGCTGCTAGAGCCCGATAAAACCCAGAAAACCCCAGCTCGGTTCCCGCGGCTAACCTGGCCCGTCGCACCGCTGGGACTTTCTGGCAACCCCTGCGCACCTGTGCCATCACAGCTCTGGCATCACAAGCTCTGCTAGTGCAGACTACCCCAGGTGGACCAAGTATCTGGTGACCCTGATCGAGCAATTATAGCCCTGCTATGGCATCTATGTCGGCATCCATGACGTCCCCCAAGATGGAAGGGGACTGGGGCGAAGCCTTCAGGGAGCATGCTATGGAGACGTCAGCAGGCTCTGGGACGGCAGGGGTAGAAAGCAAAGAGGACCGTGGTCTGGTTTTCGTGGTTCGCCATGGTGAAACTCCCTGGAGCCGTAGTGGGCGGCACACCGGTCGCACCGATGTCCCGCTGGACGAAGAAGGCAGGCTGCAGGCAGTCCGGGTTGGAAAGATGCTTGCGGGTTGCCATTTCGACCGCGTGCTGTCCTCCCCGCTGGCGAGAGCCCTCGAAACCTGCAAGTTGGCGGGCTTCGGTGAGACAGTCCAGGTCGACAGCGATCTCATGGAGTGGGACTACGGGGAGTACGAAGGGCGCACGACAGTTTCCATCAGGCAGCAGCGCCCGGACTGGTCGCTGTGGCGTGACGGAGTGCCATCTGGGGAGACCCCAGCCGAGGTAGGGACCCGAGCGGATCGGGTGATCGCATCTCTGATCGCCACAGGCGCCATGACGCTGGTGTTTGCACATGGCCACCTGCTAAGGGTGCTGGCAGCCCGCTGGATAGGCTTGAGCCCTCAGCACGGAGCCAGGTTTGCCCTCGATGCTGGGGCATTGGGCGTTCTGGCTACGAGCGGGAAACGCCGGTCATTGTCCGTTGGAACGAGGCAGGCAAGACACCCTGAGCAGCGCCGGTGCCATCGGCGTGGCTTTGAGAGGTGGCTGGCTGTGAGCGGTGATCACCCCCCCCCGAGCTCCCCCTGCTGGCTCGCTTCCAAGACCTGGTCCTTCGGGCCTGGCGCGTTGGCTCCTCCCCGTGCTCTTACCACCATGTCAGCCAAGGTAAAGGAGTCCAGGTGCTCACGCATGTGCTCTCCCACTTCCGACCACACTGCCAAAAGGACGCACTGGCCCTCGTGCTCGCAGGCGCCATTCTCGTGGGGAGCACCGAAGTCACCGGCAACGATTGGACCGTCAACTGCACTTACGATCTGACCCAGGGTTATCTCCTCTGGAGGCCTGGCCAAGACATAGCCTCCACCCACGCCTCGCTTTGACCTCACCACACCGGCGCCTTTGAGGGCAAGAAGGATTTGCTCTAGGTAGGGCTGGGGGAGTCCAGTGCGCTCCGCGATGTCCTTAACGGAAGTGGGAGCTGTATCTGCCATCCGCAGGGCGAGAGATAGGAGTGCCCGGCTAGCATAGTCTCCTCGAGTAGAAACCTTCACGTCACCATCGTAGTTGCAGCACTGGCCTGTTGGGTTCCAGGTTCGGGGAACGGTTTGCAGCAAAAAGGATGTGTGCTGGAGTTTGCCAGTAAGGTCGCAGATGTGACCACGATCGAAGCGCACCAACCCAAAGGGCTGCAGCCCGTGGAGCCTGTGCTGCCAGACTATAAAGGAGCATGCATCGCAGGAGTGCTGCCGGCGCTGGCCAAGCGCGCTGATGGAGCACCGCAGTGGCTGCCGGAAGCTGCCAGAGAGGCTGCTCAGGTGGTATTGCTGGCCATTGACGGTCTCGGCTGGCGTCAGCTCCAGGCCAGGAGAGATATAGCCCCCGTGCTTTGCTCGGGCATGGGCCAGGCGATCACCTCTGTGGCGCCCAGCACCACCGCCACAGCGCTCACGTCCCTTTCTACAGGAACCGTGCCGGCTCAGCACGGGTTGGTGGGATACCGCCTGAAGCTCTGCGATGATCGGGTCATGAACGTTTTGCGTTGGTCTGACTGCACTGGGGATCTGCGTCAGCGTGTTCCAGCCAGGACCTTCCAGCCGATGCCGGCTTTTCCTGGGATGAGCCCCGGGGTTCCTGCTGTGACAAGGAGCGAGTTCGCCTTGACTGGATTTACCGCAGCGCATCTGGGAGAAGCCCGCGCCGTCGGATGGAAGGTGGCCTCGACGATGGTGGTCCAGGTAGCCAGGCTCGTGAGAGGGGGCTCGCCATTCGTATATGCATACTACGACGGCTTGGACAAGGTGTCACATGAGTGGGGGTTGCAGTCCGAGTTCGATGCGGAGCTCAAGGCCGTGGACTCTATGGTCGGAGATCTGGTCAGTGAGCTGCCAGAGAGCTGCGCCCTGGTGGTAACGGCTGACCATGGGCAGGTTCAAGTCGACTCGGCATCCCTGGTGATAGGGAGCACTGTAATGGACAAGGTCAGACTGCTCTCAGGAGAGGGGCGATTCCGATGGCTCCACGCCATTCCAGGTGCCGAGGAGGACCTGCTGGCAGCGGCCAGCGAAGCCTTCGGAGGGGTTGCCTGGGTCAGCTCTGTGGATGATCTCTCCGAACGTGGATGGTTTGGGGGGCCTCTCAGTGCTGTCGTGCGCTCCCGACTCGGAGATGTCGCGCTCGTAGCCAGGGAGCCGGTGTCGTTCCTAGATCCAGCCGATACTGGGGAGTCACGGCTGTTGGGCCGGCACGGCTCTCTTACAGACGCGGAGATGTGGGTCCCATTGCTAGCCTGGCGGGGCGGGCGGTGATTTGACGTCGACTGCTGGCCATATCTCCCCGCTGGTGAAAAGGCTCTGTGGCGAGGTTTCTACAGTCCGGCACAAGCCAGGCACCAGCCCGGCCATAACGACTTGTGGATGGAGGCGATGGTTTAGATGCACAACCCTGGAGGCATTGAGCGAGAGGATGGAGTGGAGGTGGCAGGATCCTTGGATGGCGAGGAAAGGTCGAGGGACGCAGATAGTGCAGGAGATGGTGAGGAAAGGTCTGAAGCTAAGAGCGATAGGGACATGGACGTGCTTCGTCCTGAGCGGGACCCAGCCAGCTCCAAGACTATGATCAGGCACAACCTGGGATCAAAGGGAGGTGCAACCTCCTCGAAGGAACCTGAGAAGAGAGCCAGACCTGATCAGGACGGGCCACACGAGGCCGTCATAGAGCCGGCAAAGGTGATGAGGATAGGATCCATGGCACGCCAGCTTCTTGAGGAGGCGCGCCAGCTTCCCCTGGATGAGGCCGCACGTTTTAGGCTAAAGGACATCTACGAGACCTCTGTTCAGGAGCTTTCGGGGGGTCTCTCTGCTGATCTGGCCGCGGAGCTTGCCGAGCTGGCACTGCCCTTTGAGCAGAGTGTGCCCAGCGAATCTGAGTTGAGGGTTGCCCAGGCACAGCTCGTAGGCTGGCTGGAAGGTTTGTTCCATGGAGTGCAAGCGACGCTGCTGGCTCAGCAGATGGCTGCTCGGGGCCAGCTTGAGCAGATGCGCGGTGAGCTTCCGAGCCCCCCTGGTGATGGATCCGTGCATCGACCCGGCACCTACCTATGACACATAGCCTGTTCGCCGGAGCCCCAGCGACCATCACCACTTGAAGCTGCATACGGATGTAGCTTGCATGGGTGCGGCTAGAGCACGCCGGCGCCAGAGATCGAAGAAGTCTTCATGCGCACAAAGCAGCCCGTCATGTGCACCCGCAGGCCCGTACAGAGACCGCACAGAGACCGTACAGAGACAAGGAAGGATGACAAGTGAGACAGGCCAAGGGCTTCGTCCACCTCCACACCCATACCGAGTACTCGATGCTCGATGGAGCCTCGCGCCTATCTGAGCTGGTGGAGGTGGCCGCTAAGGACCACCAGCCCGCACTTGGCATCACCGATCACGGGAACATGTACGGAGTGCTCGACTTCTACCGTGAATGCAAGGACAAAGGGGTCAACCCCGTAATAGGCACAGAGGCCTATATGGCTGCCTCCAGCCGCTTCGAGCGTCCTGTGCGCAAAGGCGCACTGGACGACACCGGGGGCGAGGTGGGAGGTGGTGAGAAGCTCTACTACCACCTGACCCTGCTGGCGGAAAATGACCAGGGTTACAAGAACCTTCTCAAGCTCGCATCG
>JAMCQF010000100.1 GCA_023379605.1 Actinomycetota bacterium | reverse complement strand
GCGCTCACCTGGCCGCTGGCTGACCTGGCACGCAGCTGGTCTTTGCTCGCTCTTATAATCCAGCGCACCCTTCTCGCTCTTGGTGCACCGCCGCTTTTGCTGCTTGGGATACCCAAGCCTGTGGTCAGGATCATCCTCATGAGCCGGGCAGGTCAGACGCTTAGGTGGCTGGCCAGGCCATGGGTAGCCACCGTTGCGTTCAATGGTGCAATAATAGCGAGCTTGCTCACGCCGGCTGTGGCGGCCCAGGTCCGCTACCCGCTAGTTGCTGACGCAGTGGCCGCCTGCCTGCTTGCGAGCGGGCTAATGATGTGGGCTCCGGTGGTGCGGGTGTTCCCAGGCACCCACCGCCTCTCCTCCATGGGCCGCATCGGCTATCTCTTCGGCCAGTCGATCCTCCCAAGCTTCCCCGCCCTCATCTACATATTTGCCCGCCACCCCTTCTATCCAGAGCTGGCCAGGCACAGTTCGGCTCTGGGCCTCTCGCCCCTGCTGGATCAAGAGCTAGCCGGAGGGGCAGCCAAGCTGCTTGGTCTTGGCATCTTGTGGGGCGCTGCTGCAGCCCTTATCGTGCGCCATCATGACAGTGCAGATGGAAGCGACGACGACCCGATCACCTGGGAGGACGTGGAATGGGAGCTCGCAGAGATAGAGAGCCGGGAGCGCAGGCGTCTGAGCAGGCGGAACCGCTCGTGACTCCAGATCCAAAAGCCCGCGGCACCAACCTGAAGCGGCTATGACTATGCCAGGTGGCATCGCTGCAGCCAGGCCAGGCCCACCGCCCCCAGCGGGCAGGCTGCAGCGCGCCAACGGCGAGCCGGAAGGGATGTCGAAGCTGGACAACCGCTTCCTGCCTCTTCGCTCAAAGGTATCGGGAGCAGTACAAGCAAGCCAGGAGATGGTCAACGACAGGCCGGTTGTGGTTGCTCGGTTCGACCCCCGACGCAAGCGTGGTGCCCTGACCCCCGAGGACGGAAACACGCTCTCACACGCAGCCTCCATGGCCCGTTCGGAGCTTATCCCGCTCGTGCTCGTTGGGAGCTCCAGCGGTGTAAGCGTCCATGAAGGGGTTGCTGCGCTGCATGGATGGGGACAGGCTGCTCGAGCAATGGCTACATGCTCTGGGATCGTTCCAATCCTGGCCCTTGTCACAGGACCAGCCGTTTCCGGACCTGCGCTGATGCTCGGATTGGCTGATGCCGTGGTTATGACCGCTGACGCATGCTGTTATATCTCCGGTCCAGATATGGTATCTGAGATAACGGGAGTGAGCGTAGATGCGAGCACCCTTGGTGGAGTGGCCGCGCATTCCAGGTTGAGCGGAGTGTGCGCACTTGAGGCATCCGGAGAGGAAGACGGCTGGCAGAGTATTGCAGAGCTCCTCTCTTACCTGCCCAGCCACGCAGGAGAGGAAGCCCCACGGCTCTTTAGCGACGACCCGCTGGACCGCAAGACCCCAGAGCTCTTCGAGCTTCTCCCCCGAGCTCCGACCGGCTCATATGACGTGCGCGCTCTGGTGGCAGCGATAGCCGACCCAGGCACGATCTTAGAGCTAAGGGCGCGTTGGGCACCCCAGCTGGTGACCATGCTTGCAAGGATCGGGGGCCTCCCGGTGGGAATCCTCGCCAACCAGCCACAGTCGCTGGCAGGCACCCTTGACATAGCCGCCTCCCAGAAAGGCGCTGGTTTCGTGCGCTTCTGTGACGCCTTCAACCTCTCTCTCCTCACCGTGGTGGACACCCCTGGTTTCATGCCAGGCAAGGATCTGGAATGGCGCGGGATGATCCGCCATGGCGCCGAGCTTGCCTTTGCCTACGCAGAGGCGACGGTTCCCCGGGTATCTCTCATAGTTCGCAAAGCCTATGGCGGCGCCTACATCGTGATGGACTCAAAGGGATTGGGCAACGATCTCTGCCTCGCATGGCCAACCGCTGAGATCGCTGTCATGGGCGCCAAGGGCGCTGCGCAGATCCTCTATCGTAACGCTTCGGCGCCAGAGCGCGAAGAATTGGAGCATGCCTACGAAGCAGAGCTCCTTACTCCCTGGACCGCAGCAGAGCGAGGGTACGTGGACAGCGTCATTGACCCAGAGCAAACCAGGTATGCAATCTCAACCGCATTGCAGGTGCTTAGTTCCAAGCAGGAAAAGCTCGTGCAACGCAAGCATGCCAATGGCCCGCTGTGAGCTGCTGCCCTGTCAGAAGAACACGAAGGCTCTAAATTAAATGACTCAGAATATATCGTAGGAGTGCTCAGCCGAGCACAGCTGCACGCAGCTCATCCAAGGAGAGCTCAGTGGTCGCTTGCCCATCGCACTGCCTGCAGTGCTCGACGTGGCGCCATGAGCGCAGCAACCTGGTCCCCTCAGCATTTAGGAGCACCACAAATGACTCAGAGAGCGGATCAATCTCCAGACCAAAATACGGTCGCCATGCCGTGGTTGCCCACTGCACGTCCAGGTCAAGCCCTTTGAGCACTCTGCGAAAACGCATGCGCTCGACGTCGAAAACCCAGGTGCTGTTGCAGGACTCTAGCAGCTTCATTCCCGCTTCCAGCTCTTCTGGAAAATGACTGGCTTGTCGCTCACGCCCGTTGCCATCGGCAGCCCCTGCCCGGACCTGAGGAGCGATCTCCCCTCCTTCGGGCCCTTCGCCGGCCCCGCCCATATGGCCTTCGCCGTTCAGGAGAGTCGCGTCCGCTTTGCTGTGCTTGGCAGTCATAGGTTCCATCATGCCCCATGTTTGCGACCGATCAGCCACAATCACGTTGCGATCGGGTGACAAATCTCCGCGCCCGCATCCAACTGCACCGTCAGCGCGGCCTGTGCTACAGAATGTAACCAGCTCCATTGCCGCAATCCTATGTAGGCTCCAGTGCTCGATCCGCTAGAAGAGCCTGGCTTTTGCCGGATGAGCTCGTTGCTCAATCACTACATCCATATTCCCCTAGCCAGCTCAAACTGGGCAAGGGTTGCCATAGACAGTCGTCCGCACTGGTATGACCTCTGGGCGTGTCTCACCCGTGGATTGACCCTGTGGCTAACGCCACGAGCACGCCAACTATCAAGGCAATCACCACAACCACCACCGCGGCAACCAGGATGGACGGTAGTCTTTGCGATGCCACACTACCAGGTGCGTCTGTCGCGACACTTCCGGTTTGATGCGCTGCGCCACATCGGGCCGCGAGTATCTCAACTGCCTCTATAACCGATATGTTTGGCTTTTGTGATGGAATTGAGGAACCACTACGATTGTGCCCGAGCTCTCCAGTCACTATGCCCTCAGGGACTGAGTCGCCGCCAGCTCCACTACTATCGACACACGATTCAGGAATCGTAAACCGGTGAGAGCGATCTTCCAACTTGACCTCCAGTACCAAGATAGGCGTGCCTTCATCGGTGCGTACGCCTTCTTGGACAGAGAGTCCTTGCATATCGCTCCAGGGTATCTTCTGCAGAAGCTCGTCTTTTCCCTGCAGCACTGCAAGACCTTCATCGTCGAAAAAGAGGTCTATCCCGGCCACAGCCAAGGGGCCACTTTGGGTTTCAGCCAGCAAGCAGCATTGGACAAGCCGGAGGGGCGCCACCGCAACGCTGGAGATGACTGGGCCAGCGGGGTACTTCGACTTTGACCTGCGGGCACGCTTGCGGCCCCTTGGCCCAATGGAAGCCGAAGGGGTCTCACCCACAGGGTCTTGCAGGGGGCTGCTCTTAGCTAGCCGGTCCCTGCTCTGTCTGTCACTGGACGGCGCCGTACGCGCAAAAGAGAGGCTCTCTGGAGACTCTGCGAAGTTCGAGCCCCCGGGGTCAGAAGGTTCGCGCCCGGCCGGCTGGGAAGGCTCACCCATATCTGACTGCGGGGACTATTGCGTGAACGATTTCGTGAATGAATTGTGTGGTTGACAAATCCATGACCCTCTCCACCTGCTAGCCTAGACTAATACGCCATGGACGAGGCAGATCTGAACCGCTGGCTGGCTGCCCTGGCGGAGCTTGACGGCTCAGACCTGCACATAAAGTCAGGAAGCCCGCCCAGGCTTCGTGTCAACGGGCAGCTGGGTGTCTTGCGTGACGAAGCTGAGCTCAAAGCTGAAGATGCGGAGACCATTGCCGCTCAGGTCATGAGCCCCAAAGCGTCGGATGCTTTCGCCGAGCGGATGGAGGTCGACTTTGCCTATTCTGTCTCGGGCCTGGGACGGTTCAGGGTCAACGCTTACCGCCAACGCGGCACTGTGGCCATGGCCTTTAGACGAATTAGGCAGAGCTCGGCAAGCATAGAGGAGCTAGGGCTCCCCCAGGTCGTGGCTCGCTTGGCCGATGAGCAACGGGGCATGGTGCTCGTCACGGGTCCGACCGGGTCAGGCAAGTCCACCACACTAGCGACCATGATCGACCGCATCAACCACTCCAGGGCCTGTCACGTGATCACCATCGAAGATCCCATCGAGTTCCTCCACAGGGACCATTTGGCCACAATCGACCAGCGTGAGGTCGGGCTTGATACCTCTAGCTTCCATTCTGCAATGCGTGTCGTTTTACGTCAAGACCCCGATGTGATCCTGGTAGGTGAGATGCGTGACCAGGAAACCGTCCATGCGGCGATCACGGCCGCAGAGACCGGCCATCTCGTCTTTTCCACCCTTCACACGACCAATGCGACCGAGACGATCAACCGCGTGGTTGACTTCTTCCCCCCTCACCAGCAAAAGCAGGTGCGTGTGTCGCTGGCAGGCTCGCTCAAGGGAACGATCGGCCAGCGACTAGTGGCTACAGCGGATGGGAAGGGCAGGGTTCCTGCGGTGGAGGCCATGGTCGTAAATGGCAGGATTCAGCAGTGCATTACCGATCCCGACAAGACCTCCGATATTGAGGAGATCATAGCCACTGGGGAGTACTACGGCATGAAGACCTTCGACCAGTCTCTC
The DNA here is from genome assembly GCA_023379605.1 of Actinomycetota bacterium. Lineage (GTDB taxonomy): Bacteria > Actinomycetota > Acidimicrobiia > Acidimicrobiales > JAMCQF01 > JAMCQF01. The sequence goes on along the minus strand of JAMCQF010000100.1, from coordinate 16,963 downwards.
GCCGATCTCATCGCAGAGCACAAAGTGGATCTCCGGAACGCGATGTCTGCAGCCTCCAACCCCCATGACCTGCGCGTGCTGCTCGAGCGCAGGGGCGTACTTAAGACCGGCCAGCGAGCCTGAGTTCCCTCGTAGGTGACCGAGCGCTCGCTTCCTCGCTGCTGCCACAAAGGGCCCTCTCAGAGCCGCAGCCACCAACCCGTCCATGGCAGGCCAGCCCCCGCCCACAAAGCAGCTGCGCCAAGGGCCACGCCAACTACCACCCCTTGGAGGCAGGGCCGCAACCTTCGGTAGGACAGAAAGAAAAGACCGACAACCATTACAGCGCCAGCCGCGCCCAGCGGAGCCAGGCCAAGCCATCCGAGCACAGGTCCTGCCACCAGCCCAGCCGCAACGGCGCTACCTTGGCTCTGGGCTACCAAGTCGTTACCCAAGCCAGATCCACCTGGCACCCGAGCGCCACTTAGGTTCCCCAGCGCACCTGCAGCACTGCTGTGCCGCTGGAAAGCGCTTAAAAGACGCTCGGCTGTAACCTCTACTGTCACGAGGATCACCCCCCCAACCACAAGCCCTAAGATGCGCTCGAGGTGGCGATCGAAAGCGCTGGCTCCGAGCAGCACCACCGCCTCGGACCCGACAGCCCACCATAGGACAGAGGCAGGCACGTGGTCCCCGTCCAGACCTATGGCGGCCACTACCAGAGCGCCGCACAGGCCAATCGCCACGCCCACAGCTACGAGGCTCATGCCGTAGCGCAACCCCACTGCCAAAAGAGCCAGGCCGCAGAGCGCCTCGACTGCGGGATAGCGAGCAGGAATGGGGCAGTTGCAGCTATGGCACTTGGCACGCAATACCACCCATGAGATGACAGGGATGTTCTCCCAGGCCTTCAGCTGGTGACCACACATAGGACAGCGAGACCTCGGGGTAGAAAGCGACTCGCCGCGTGGTGCTCGGTAGATCACGACATTGAGAAACGAGCCGACCATGAGCCCAGCGACGAAACCCACCGGTCCTACCAGGTCAGCCCAGGAGCCAGCCACCACGCCGTCCATGGGTAGAACCCTAGGCCGCTCGCCATCCCAGCGCAGCGATCACAGCCAAGAGGTCTCGCCCACCTACGAGGTCAGCACCTGCAACCAATGCCAACTAACAGTAAAGAGAGCACCGGAAGTTTCCGACAACCATGGGTAGGACATCGAAAGGAGTGCAGTGGACCAAGAGCTAGGCACGCACAAGCAAGCGCTTTCGCCAGCCGCTTGGCTGCCACCGCCAGTCATAGCCACGGGGAAGACATGGTAGATAGACACCCTGCTAGAGCATCTACATACACCGGATCGCCAGCTGCATCTGGCTCAGCTGGCAGGGCAGAAAGCTACAAGCTGGAGCCGGGCTTATCATGAGCGACGCAGGCCCCCTTCGCCAGATCGCTGAACACCACGACCTGGACTTTGTCGATCTGGACCGCTACCCGGTGGATTTCGCCGCCGGCAGGCTCCTTCCCGAAGCCATTGCGAGGCGTCACTACGTCCTGCCCATCGGGAGGAAGTTCGGCACCCCAGTCGTCGCCGTAGCTGACCCCGCCGATGTCTTTGCCATGGACACCTTAAGAGCCGCCATAGGCCGCGAGTTCATAGCCATGGTGGCCGACAGGTCCCAGATCTCCAGCTATGTCACAAAGCTCTACGGGACCCACACCGCAGCAGAGATCGGCAGATCCCATGGGCCTGTTCCCCCGGTGCAGACACATGGGCACACACCTGAAGCTGGCCTGTATGACCAGGCACAGATGGATGCGAAGATTGCCGTTACTTACCCATCCCTCCCGCTACAGGGAGAGAGCCCCTCGGAGATCAAGATCCCACTAAGCAAGGCCTCCCACAATGGCCCCCAACCAAAGGCCCCAAGCGAGCTTTTGACCCCCGATCAAGCCCGCCTTGCCAGCCTACCCCCTCCCGTGCTGAGCCGGGCAATTGCCTCACAGAAGGGTGGTTCAGCCTCAGGTGCGCCCCGCTACGCGCCGCTAAGCTTCTCAGCTGGAACCACAAGATCTGGATCACTACCCGAGTCGCTCCAGGCAAGCTCCGAGCCAGCTGATCCATCCCCCGGGGCCACTGGAGGACTCGCTGCCCAGGGAAGAGCTGAGGATGATCGATCCCTGGCCGGCATGCCTCCCTTGGCACGCGCTCTTACAGCGTCCGGCAAGGTCTCACTTGCAGAGATGGAGCTTGCCCTAAAGGAGCACTCCGCCACCGGCCAAAGCCTGGGGCGGATCTTGACCGCAAAGGGCCTTGCCAGCGAGACCGATCTTATCTGGGCCATGGCCCAGGAGATCGGGCTCCAATTCGTGGACCTAGACACCTTCCCCATCGACTACAGCGCCATCTCCTTCGTCCCCGAGGCCACGGCGCGCCATCACAGCGTCCTTCCAATAGCTATAGACAATGGTACCCCTGTGGTGGCAGTGGCAAACCCTGCCGATGTTTTCGCGATGGACGACCTGCGTACCGTGATGGGTCGCAACTTCATCACCGTGGTCGCCACTCACCGCCAGCTGCTCACCTATATAGATCAAGCTTACAATCGCGGCAAGGATGTGAGCGCAGCAGCAGAATCTGCTGCAGAGAGAGACGCTGTCGCAGCAGAGGACCTTGCCGACATACAGGCTGTCGTAGAAGACGCCCCGATCGTTCGCTACGTCAACCTCGTTATCCTCCAGGCACTCAATGAACGGGCTTCTGACATCCATATAGAGCCGACTTCCTCGGATCTAAGAGTGCGCTTTCGGATAGATGGGGTGCTGCACGATATGGCCACGGCACCTAAGTCTATAGCTACTGGCGTAATAACCCGACTGAAGGTCATAGCGGAGATGAACATTGCAGAGCATCGCCTTCCTCAGGACGGGCGAACGTCGCTGCGCATGGGAGAGCGGGAGATAGACCTCCGTATGGCCACATTGCCCACCGTCTACGGCGAGAAGGTCGTGATGAGGGTGCTCGACAAGTCCAAGACCATGCTGGGCCTACCTGAGCTTGGCTTCATCCCGGACATGCTCGCTCGTTACGAGAGCGTCTACCAGAGACCCTATGGAACGATCCTTGTCACAGGGCCCACTGGCTCGGGCAAATCAACGACACTATATGCGACCCTGCACGCCTTGAACTCTCCGGAGCGTAACCTCATCACAGTAGAGGACCCAGTCGAGTACCGGATATCGGGGATCAACCAGGTGCAGCTCAACATGAGAGCTGGCCTCAGCTTTGCCACAGCGCTTCGCGCCATCCTGCGCTCCGACCCAGACATCCTCCTCATCGGAGAGATACGCGATCGTGAGACCGCCGTCATAGCTGCTGAAGCTGCCCTTACCGGCCACCTCGTTCTCTCGACTCTACACACCAATGATGCATCTGGAACGCCTATGCGCCTTATAGAGATGGGACTGGAGCCTTACCTGGTGACATCTGCCCTCAGCTGCGTCCTGGCCCAGAGATTGGCCCGCCAGCTGTGCAACCACTGCAAGCAGCCCTATGAGCCGAGCGTGGACGAGCTCATAGCGGCTGGCTGGCATGAAAAGGACGTGGCAGAGCTGGGGACAACCCCCAGTCTCTACCGTCCGGTTGGCTGCCAGGCCTGCTCCAAGACCGGGTACAGGGGAAGGATCGCTCTTGGAGAGGTAATGCTTGTAACCGAGGAGATAGAGAGGCTCATCATAGACAAGGCTTCCACTGAGGACATACAGCGCATGGCTATCGAGCAGGGCATGGTCACCTTGAAAGACGACGGGCTGTACAAGGTGATCCATGGTGAGACCACCTTCGAAGAGGTTCTAAGGGTAGTGGCATGATAACTGCTTCCTTTAGATCCGCTCTCTCCAGGCGCCTTGCCCAGCTCCTCGTCTCAGAGGGCCTGCTAATGGACCACCAGGCAGCCGAGCTTTACCAGGAGGCGACCTCTACAGATGTCCCCCTGGCAGCTCTACTGGCCGGAAGAGGGATCGTCGGCGCAGAGGTCCTTCTCTCCTCGCTTTCCAAGCTGACCGGGCTTGCTTCAGTCGATCTTGCAACCGAGCGCCCGCAGCTGGATGCAGCTCAGCTGGTGCCAGAGGATGTCGCAAGGGAGTACTGCGCCATCGGGTACCGCAGGAGCGGCGACCGCCTGGTTGCAGCCTTTGCAGAGCCTCCAGAACCAGATGACATCCGCTCGCTGTCTATGGCTACGGGCTGGGAGATCCTAGCCGTGCTGGCAGACCCAGTCCTTATAGGGCACTACATCCCAGCCATATACCCAACCGGCACACCATCGCCCAGCGCGCTTAATCGCCCTGAGCTACCTCTCTCTGCACAACCCCAATACAGCTTCCCAGGAAGGCAGCCCAAGCAAGCCACTTCCACATCGCCTACTCCATCAGGTGCCAACCCAAACTGGCCTGCACTGGCAGATACTGCTGCTCCTTGCGAGCAGGCTCTTAGGCCTTTAGGCCAAGCCCAGCAGATAGGCCAAGCCCAGCAGATAGGCCAAGCCCAGCACAATGGCCACGGTGCGCCAAAGGACGGGCCTGCCCACATAGACGATCTCCTCCGCTATGCCGTGGAGGTGGGCGCATCCGATCTCCATCTCACTGCCAACATGCCCCCAACCATCCGCGTCAACGGGGCAATCCTGCCAATAGAAGGTGGTATGCCCCTGGACAATAACGATATAAGGGAGATGATATTCACTGTCCTTCCTCAATCGCAGCGGGAGCGCTTTGAGGCGGATAAAGAGCTGGACACCTCGCACTCGATAGCTGGCCTCGGCCGCTTCAGGATGAACGTGTTCCTCCAGCGGGGAACCGTAGCGGCAGCCGTGCGACCCATACCACACGAGATCCCGGCTTTCTCTTCCCTTGGGCTTCCAGAATCGGTCCGCGACCTTGCCGAGCTTAGGACCGGCCTAGTGCTGGTGACCGGTCCCACCGGGTCAGGCAAATCGACCAGCCTCGCCTCGCTCGTGGACATTATCAACTCAACCAAGCCTCTCCACATTGTGACTATCGAGGATCCCATCGAGTTCCTCCACCACCACAAGCACTCCATAGTCAACCAGAGAGAGATCGGCCAGGACACGACCTCCTTCTCCGAGGCCCTGCGCAGGGTGCTGCGCCAGGATCCCGACGTGATACTGGTTGGGGAGATGCGTGACCTGGAGACCATAGCTACCGCGCTCACCGCAGCGGAGACTGGGCACCTGGTCTTTGGCACACTGCATACCCAGGACGCGCCCCAGACCATAGACCGCATCATCGACGTCTTCCCCACAAGCCAACAGGACCAGATCCGGGTCCAGCTTGCTGCCTCCCTCCAGGCTGTGGTCACTCAGCAGCTCGTGCTCAGAGCCGACGGGTCTGGCCGGGTAGTCTGCGCCGAGGTGATGATGGGAACCTCTGGGATACGGAACCTGATCCGAGGCGCGAAGACCCATCAGATCTACTCGCTCATGCAAACCGGTGCTTCATTTGGGATGCAGACGATGGACCAGGGGCTGGCAAGGCTCGTCAAAGAGAAGGTCATCAGCGAGACGGTGGCTTTCTCTCGTTGCCGCAACGAGGAAGATCTTCGCAACCACCTAAGCAGCGTTCTCTAGAAAGCAAGGGGAGCCAGTATGGCAGTAAGCTTCGATTACAAGGTACGAGACAAGACGGGAAATCTCGTGGTAGGTCAGCTGGAGGGAGACAGCCTTCCGCTGGTGGCAACACGGCTGCGTGAGATGGGTTACCAGCCTGTCTCCATCACCCCGCGCTCCAGCGTGGGCCTGAAGACCGAGATCCACATCCCCGGCATCAGCAACAGAGTAAAGACAAAAGACGTAGCGGTTGCCACCCGCCAGCTTGCGACCATGGTCGACTCGGGCCTGTCTATAGTAAGGGCCCTTGGGATACTAGCCGACCAGGTGGACAACCCGGAGCTGGCCAAGACGCTGAAAAGCCTACGGCTGGACTTAGAGGCAGGTTCTTCGTTCTCTGCAGCACTGCGCAACTACCCCAAGGTATTCTCCAAGCTCTATGTCACAATGATCGCCGCTGGAGAGGTAGGCGGCAGCGTGGACATAGTCCTAAAAGGCTTGGCCGAAACTATGGAGCGCCAGGTGGAGCTCAGCCGCAAGGTGCGCTCAGCGATGACCTATCCAGCGGTGGTGATGACGGTCATGGTCATAATCTTCCTCGCCCTGCTCATCTTCATCGTGCCGATCTTCAAGAAGCTATTTGCGTCGCTCAACGCTCCGCTGCCCCTGCCAACCAAGATCCTCCTGGAGGTCTCGCACATAATCCTGTCCTGGCTGCTCCTGGTCGTCATAGCGGTCCTTGCCGCAGGGTTCCTGGCCTTCCGGCGCTGGGTGGGCACACCCGCCGGACGCGCACTTTGGGACCAGCTAAAGCTTTCTATCCCAATCTTCGGCGCCCTGTTCCACAAGGTCGCTCTAGCACGGTTCTCCTCCACATTCTCCTCTCTTGTGGCCTCAGGAGTGCCGATACTGGAGACCTTGGACATCGTCTCTGAGACATCCGGCAACCAGACCATAGCCACCGGCCTCCAGTCCACCAAGGAGGGGGTGGGCCAGGGACGCCCCTTGGCCGAAGGGCTGGAGCAGTTCCCGGTGTTCCCCGCTCTTGTTACCCAGATGGTAGATATTGGCGAGCAGACCGGGGCGCTCGACGACATGCTTTCCAAGGTGGCCGATTTCTACAACGGCGAGGTGGAGGCCACCGTAAATAACCTCACCTCTATCCTCGAGCCGCTGCTCACAGTGATCATGGGCGTCATGGTGGGCACCATGGTCATCAGCCTCTACATGCCGATGTTCACCTATATAAAGTACGTAGACACCCAGGGCAACAGCCTCATAGCACCTCTCAAGCTCCTTGCCCACCTGCCACTTGCACCGCTGCTGCGGAGCTTGTGACAAGTCTTTTGCGCCCGTGATGGCCATGGTGACCAAAGAGCAGACCAAGCCAGCTCTTATAAGCTCGTCCCTGGCCGATCTGAGCACTCCTATAAGGCCAACCCGTCTTTTAATCCACAGTCGCGCTCTTCGTTGGGCCAACGAGCGCAGAGCGCCGCTTGCCTGCAGTGCGCTTTTTATCTTGAGCGCCTTCGCCTACTTCTTCTTCTGGGGTCCAGTAGTCGAGCACCGTAACGTTTGGATCCCCCCGGGTGACATCTGGGGAACCATCCACGCGGCTCACTACGTGGCCTGGGGTGACCTGGGCCAGGTTTATACGGCGGGGACTGGTCTGGTTACCTTCCCGGGCATCTTGATCGTGATCGCACCCCTGGCATCCCTCTCCAGTGCCCTGGGGCTGGCGGAGTCATTCCCCTTCTTCCTGCCAAGAACCACATCCTGGCTGCTGTATGGTCCTTTCCTCTACGCACTCGCATGCAGCGCTCTTTTCGCGCTGGACAGCCTGGCAAGGAAGCTGGGCGTGCCAGCTTCAAGGCGCACGGCCCTATGCCTGTTGGAGTCGGTGCTTCTGTGGCCATCGCAGGTTTTGTGGGGGCACCCCGAAGACGCTCTGGCCGTTGCCCTTGCAGTATGGGGATTGATCGCCGCAATGGACAGGCGCCTTGTGGCAACCTCTTGGCTGTACGGCCTCTCCATCGCTGTCCAGCCGTTGACCTTGCTCCTTGCACCGCTGGCATTTGGGATGTTCGCCAAACGGTGCTGGCCCGGCATGTTAGCCCGGGCTGCGCTCATACCAGGGTTTCTCGTCGGAACATGCCTGCTTGCAGCGCCAAAGAGCACCTGGAGGGCTCTTGTGCTCCAGCCCAACTACTTCAAGGTCGATCACCCCACCCCGCTCATGGCCATCGCTCCCCGTCTTAGCTCCCAAGCGGTATCAGCGGGGCCCGGTCGGATGCTAGCCGTTATGGCAGCCATGGCTATCGGTCTTTGGCTCGTTCCCCGTGCAAAGCAGAGGGCGAGCGACGCTGCGTGGCTGGTCTGGCTGGGTGCGCTAATGCTCGCGTTGCGTCCACTGCTTGAGTCTGTGATGGACCCCTTCTACGTATGGCCGGCTTTAGCCCTTGGAGTGGTGCTGGCAGCGACCATGGGCACGTGGCGGTGGCTCAGCGCTTGGGCAGCTGCGATCTTCACCACCGTGTGCACCTTCTGGCACCTAGCCAGCTGGCCATACTGGCTGCTGCTTGCCGCCGGACTTGGAGCGCTGCTCCTGGGGGTACTGCCCCGCCAGAACCTGCCTGGCAAGGGCATCGCGGCCACTATTAGAAGGGCGCCGATCTTGGGCGCAGCGGCGCTCTACAGCCACCATGGCCCCGTAGTCCCGCTAGCTGGGAAAGCCCCTCCCCGCGCTCGTTCCTCCCCGGGAGCCCTACCTGGTAGGTATGTCAATACCCCCTCCAGAGGATAGGCCCTTGCGCTACGATCCGAGCGTAGTTATATCAGAGGTTGCTGCTTGGCTATCTGCTGGCTGGCATGGAATGTGCTCTTGGGTGCTCTCCACTCCAGGCTCGGCTGGGTGCTGTTAACGGTGAGCCGGCAATCAGGGAGGCTGCTGGATGAGTAGAACCGTCGTAGGCGTAGATATAGGCACCAGTGCGGTGCGCGCCTGCGAGATGTCTCTTGGGGCTTCCCGGCCAGTGCTGCTCAACTACGGGCAGGTAGGCATCCCGCTTGGCACCCTTGTGGACGGGGAGATCCTCGATGTCACTTCCGTCATAGAGGCTCTTTTACGCCTGTGGTCTAAAGGGGGGTTCTCCTCAAAAGAGGTCTCGGTCGGTATTGCCGGGCTGAGGGCGATCACAAGGGAAGTCGACATGCCTTATGTGAGCAACGACGAGGTGGACAGCGCCGTCCGGTTCCAGTCCGAGGAGATCATCCCCTTTCCCATTGACCGGACTGTCCTAGCATCTCAGGTGCTAAAGGACTACACGAGCTCCGAGGGGCATCCGATGCGAAGGGTGCTGGTGGCAGCGGCACATCGTGACATGGTGGATCGCGTGATACAAGCCACAGAGAGAGCAGGCCTGACCCCGGTAGAAGTCGACCTTCTCTCCTCAGCGCTTGTGAGAACGGTTGCCTATGGGAGCGCGAGCCCGACTCCAGAGGCCATCATATCCATCGGGGCCGGTCTTACCGTCGTGGTGGTCCACCAGGCTGGACGGCCGCAGTTCGTCCGAACCGTGGGGATCGGGGGCAACGCAGCGACCCTGGCAATCTCGGGAACCTTGGGCCTGCCCTTCAACGACGCTGAGCAGCTCAAGCGCCAGATAGGCCAACCTGGAGCCCAGGTGAGCCTTGCAAGGCGGGCGGTGGAGGAGACGATGGACCAGATCGTCTCAGAGATCCGCAGCTCACTTCAGTACTTCTCAAACCGCCCTGACGGAGAGCCTCTCTCCCGAGTGCTGCTCACCGGTGGTGGGTCCCTGCTACCCGAGCTACCAGAGCTCCTTGCCTCAAAAGTGGACTCTCCTGTGTATCGGCTGGACATCACCAGCCACGTGGACTGCTCGCATGTGTCGATCCAGGCAGAGGCAATGAACCTCATAGGCCCAGTTCTCGCATCACCTGTCGGGCTCTGCCTGCCCGAGCCCAATCCCGGTGCAAAGAGGTTCAACCTGCTCCCAGAGGAGATCCACCAGCGGCGGGCAGAGAGGTCACTAAGAGCACGAACCCTTGCGCTTGCCACGGTTGTCATAGTCATCATGGTCGTACTTGGCGTCTTGCGGGTGTTCCAGGTGCGCCAGGCACAAGACAGGGTAGATGCTCTGCAGTCCCAGGTGGCAGTCCTAAACGGCCAGATTCCGCGCTACAACTCGGTGGTGGCCGTGGAGAGCACGCTTGCTGCAAAGAAAGCCCAGATAGCCCCGTTGGCCTCAGGAGCTGTTGACTGGCTGAGCGTGCTCAGGTCTATCCAGGCCCACACTCCAGCAGGGTTTACTGTCTCATCATTCAGCGGCACGGCTGCTCCTCCTTCCTCGGCCACCGTGGGAACCAAAGCGACCAAGACCAGCTCGGCTGCACCTGCTCAGGCCCTGCTGGGACAGATCTCGGTTTCGGTCCAAGGCCCTGGGCTCGCAAGCGCCTCTACCTGGCTCACCACCTTCGGGTCGGTGCCTGTGTTCGCCAACGTGTCGATCTCCTCTGTCACGGTCTCGGGCTCAACTGCCAGCTTTACCTCCCAGCTCGGTGTCACCTCGGTGGCCAAGTCCACAAGGGCAGCCAGCTTGTGATCCAGAGCTTCACCCGCAAGCCGTTCTTTTTGATCACAGTCCTCGTGCTTGTTGTGCTGGTGATCATCTGGTGGCTTGGCGTCATGTCTCCCGAAGGGGCCAAGCTGTCCAGCCTGCAATCCAGGCAAGGCCAGCTCGAAAGCCAGGTCTCTTCCTTGCAGGAACGGATCACTGCGCTAAAGGCAGAGAAACAGAAACTACCCACCTCCTGCTCCCAGCTCACGACGCTCCAGAACCTGGTGCCTGCCAGCATCGATGAGCCACTCCTTTTGGACCAGGTGTCTGCGCTGGCCACCTCCTCTGGGGCAGTAGTCAACTCGTTCTCACCTGGCACGCTACCAAGCTCCGCAAGCTCGCAGGCAGGCTCACCAGCCACAGATGCGGGCGCGCAGAGCATCTCTCTCACGCTCTCAGCGACGGGCACCTACAGCCAGATTGTCAGCTTTGCAAGCGGCCTTGTAAACCTGCCCAGGCTGATCGTCATAGACACATTGTCGCTTTCCGGCCAGATCCAGCCCACAACTGCCACAAGCTATGACCTTTCGGTCTCTGCGACGTTCTTTGTGGGATCAGCTGCATCGCTTTCCCCCAGCGTGCTTGCCGCTTGCGGCCAAACTGCCCACCCTGTGTCGTCTTCGTAAGCGGATCTCTACCTTATCTATCCGAAGATCTCCAAGCTCTAAACCTTCTCCTCATTTCTGCTAAAGCAGCCTCGCTCCTTGGCCGATATCAATTCATCCCCGGACATACCGGGAATATCCATTGAAATTGCAAATCCATCCTGAGGAGGAAGGAACCATCATGAAACAACGTCTCTATGCGCTGCGAGGCGCCGGTGAACATCCAAACGAAGAGGGTGATGACGCGGACGCAGGCTTTACACTGATCGAGCTCATGGTCGTGCTTTTGATCATGGCAATCCTGCTCGCTATCGCCATACCTACTTTCCTCGGTGTGCGCAGCTCGGCCCAGGATAGAGCTGCACAGACAAGCCTTTCAAACGCCCTCACTGAGGCAAAGACCTACTACGCCAACAACCAGGACTTCACAGGCATGACGGCAACGACTCTCGGACAGTCCGAGCCCTCACTTACCTGGACCACCACAGGCTCCACTGGCCCCAACGACATCAGTGTCGGCGGCACGAGCGGCACGAGCACAACCGCCCTTGCAACCACTCCAGCCGACCAGGCTGTGGTCATGACCGATCTGGCCGCTGACGGCACGTGCTGGGTGATGTTCGACCTGGAGACCACTCAGACAGCTTCAGTGCTTAATGAGACCAACGCCGGTGTCTACTACACCTACTTCACCGGTGCGACCTCCACGGACTGCAACGCTTCCACTATTGCGGGCCTAACGATAACTGCCGAACCTTCTGGAGGCGGCGCAGCTGGAGGCGTGGCCTGGGGCAAAACCGCAACTTGGGGCAATAGTTTCTGAGTCGCTGTGCCGAGCACCAGGTCCCTCTCCTCTGGATGAAAAGCTCGGACAGCAAGCTCGATAGACCACGGAAGCGGGGCTCTGGGGGGCCCCGCTTCCGTGCGCTTGGCACCTAGGGCATATCAGGTTGGAACCATGGCGAAAAGAGCAGCCTTGTTTAGCTACGATGGGAAAGTGCAGAAAGGATCGGGACCGTGACAGCAGATGAGCAGGGTCTTAGACTGCACGCACCTGAGGCTGTCCCCCCGGGCACCAGCCAGTCGATCTCGTGGCCTGAAGACCCTCCCTGGCGAGAGCTTTTCGCCCGCCTGGAGCGCCTGGAGCGCCAGCAGGCAGCGATGCTCCAGGCACTGATGGACATCATCGACCAGCTCCAAGCAGGAGGTAGCACAGAGGTCCCCGAGGTTCTCTCGCTACCGGCTGGGCTCGAAGACCTACTGGAGCAGCCGCCCGACGTCGACCTCAAAGCAGAGAGCTCCGAGCATCCCACGGTTGAGGCTGCAGGCGAGCTGATCCATGGAGACCGGCCAGAGGCGCCACGGAGCCAGCCAGAGGTGCCAGCCGACACGGACCGTCCCTACGAGCTTCCATTGATGCCAGAGGTTGTCCAAGCAGATGACGAGCGGGGTCGCTCCGTCCTCGAAGCGGAGTTCGGTATCATCTTCACCCCTGAGATCGACCAGGGCGACTCCATGCCGGCCTCTTCTGCATCCAGCGGATCAAGCGAGGAGGACCCGATCCTCGAAGCCCTCCTGCGCGTAAGTGAAACCTCTGGCTCACAGCCTGAAGGCTCCGCAGCGTTGCCTGGCGCCAAGGACATGCCCGGCTCCGCAGCGCAATTGGAGCCTCGCCAGATCGAACCTCCAGATCCTGATCCCCTTGATCTAAGCGAGCTACCACCTCCTGTGGTGGAGGTCAATCTAAACGAGCTACCGCCACCTGTGGCGCGGGTCGATCTCAGCGAGCTACCGCCACCTGTGGTGCCCCTTGATCTAAGCGAGCTACCACCTCCTGTGGTGCGGGTCGATCTCAGCGAGGCTGTCTCCAACACCGGAGTCGATGAACCCTATCTCAGCTTCGCACCTCCGAGGCTTGACTTCGGAACAGATCTGCTCGACGAGAAGGAGCCGCAAGTCTCTGCCGATCTCTCGGATCTGCCCCTACCGACGCCCCGCTTCGAAGCGCTTTTCGATCTCCAGCCAGCCGCGTCGGAAGAGACCGAGGCGCCCTTGGGTCCCTCAGCCATTCACCGACGCTCTCCGTGGACAATCGACCGAGGGGCCTTCGACCTGAGCCAGCTCCCCCCACCTGAACCAGGCCCGCAAGCACCGTCTTTGTGGAGCCAGGCCGATCAGCCAGAGCACTCTGCGGACCCAGACGATCCTCCCGAGCCAGCACCACCAGCGCCCATCACACCTGACTTCTTCGCGAAAGCATCGCACTCAAGACGGAGGAAGGGCTAGTTTTTCCGCTCAGTCACTCACCGGCTTTGGGTCTTGTGCAAAACTCGTCTTTGTCTTTAGCCGCTCGTTAACCGGCCACACATGGCAAATATCACACATGGCAAACATATGGTAAGCAGCCATCGCCTTGTGTTCTGTGGCGAGCCCCGATCAGGGAAGCGAGAGCTCGCTTCGCCGCCAAACCCCCGAGCGGCCCCCGGTCTTTTCCCACAGTGCCAGCTCGCCGATCGTCATCGAGCGGTCTGCTGACTTGCACATGTCATAAACCGTAAGCGCTGCCACAGCGCAAGCGGTGAGCGCCTCCATCTCCACCCCGGTACGGTCCACCGTCTCGACCTCAGACTCTATGCCCACGTAATCGTCACCGATGGTGAAATTCACATGCACTGCGCTCACAAGCAGTGGATGGCACATGGGAATGAGCTCGGCTGTTCGCTTCGTTGCCTGGATACCGGCTATGCGGGCCGTGCCTAGAACGTCTCCTTTGGTGATCGCGTTGCTCGCCACCTTCGCCGTCGTCTCGGGAAGCATCGACACCTTGCAACGCGCCATTGCACGGCGGTGAGTGGGCTCCTTGGGCGTAACATCAACCATCCGGGCGCCCCCCAAGGGGTCCAGATGCGTAAGGCCGCGGTCAGACATCCCAAGGAGTCTATGCCAAAACATCTGGTGATTGCCCAGTCCACCGTTAGCACTCTCACCTCGCGACTGCTAACCTGGTACAAACAACAAATGCCGGGATTGGAAACCTAAAGGAGGTGCGCAGGGTCTATGCCCACTTATGAGTACGCGTGCAAGAAGTGCGGGGAGCACCTCGAGGTGGTCCAGTCCTTCAAGGACAAACCGTTGACCACATGCCCAGCCTGCGGTGGTGAGCTGCGCAAGGTTTTCGGCAATATCGGAATCGTTTTCAAAGGAAGCGGGTTCTACAAGACAGATAGCCGCTCAGCTGCGTCGACAAACGGGGCCTCAAAGCATGATGGGACCAAAAGGGACGGCGTTAAGCAGAGCTCCGATGGCTCTGCGGGCGCCGCTGGCTCCGAAGCAGGCGGCGGGACCAAGACCACAGAAGCCACCAAGTCATCTGGCTCAGAGACTAAGGGGAAAGCAGCAAGCTCACCCGCCCCCGCCTCATCGACTGCGTGAGCCGGCTACGCAGCCAAAGGGCTGCTACTTGGGCCAGGGCGGGCGCACGCCTCATCAAAGCAGATCTACACGCACAGATTTAACATTAAAGGAGGCGATGCCTAGATGGCGCAAAAGCTCAGCGAAGCCGCCAAAGACCTTCTTGGCCAGAAAGTCATAGCAAATGTCGCAACGATCTCGCCGAGCGGCAAGCCTCAGATCACCCCGGTGTGGGTGGACGTAGATGGTGATGACATCCTCATCAACACAGCCGAGGGGCGCGCCAAGGCAGTAAACCTCCGCCGTAACCCTAACGTGGCCATCTCGGTGGTCGATCCAGCCGACCCTTACCGGGCCGTGGTCCTACGAGGCACCGTCGTCGAGATACAAGATGGTCCTGAGGCAGATAACCACATCGACCGCCTGGCACAGAAGTACCTCGGCCAGCCAACCTATCCAATGCGCCAGCCAGGAGAACGCCGCTTGAAGATGCGGGTGCGCACAGAGAAGATCGTCTCACAACCCTGACAGCCGTTCCAACACTCTGAAGGCGGCCCGTAGCTCGGCTCACTCCAGTGGATCAGAGGAAGAACTTCGATGAGCCCATCTACTTGGCGCTGGCTGGCGAAGTCCCGTATCGTACGGTTGTGAGCTTGAGGCCCGGCCTTTGTGGAAATGCCCATCTGGTGGTCACCGAATCCGACACCGCTCTGGCGCTGCGTTCTGGAGAGGTTCCCGTGCTCGGAACCCCACGGCTGGTAGCTCTGTGCGAGCAAGCCACCTGCGCCGCAGTGGCAGGACAGCTCGAGCCGGGCTGCACAACTGTGGCTTCCCGGGTTCAGTTCGATCACTTGGCCCCTTCATTGGTGGGTAGCAACGTGACCGCAGAGGCGACCTTGGAAAAGACCGAGGGGCGGAGACTTGTCTTTACGGTCTCGGCCTTGGACGACTCCGGCCTGCTTGGCGCGGGCCGGATCACACGTGTGATCGTAGACACCCAGAAGTTCCTGGAGCGATCGCGCTGACCACTTGGCCCGCAAAAGCACTGGAATCAATCGCCTGGCGGTACTAGATCAAGCAAGGTTGGACGAACGGGGGTATACCACCTCGGGATCCGTCACTACGTTTACAAGGTAGGGCGCTCCACACCCGAGCGCTCTGTCCAGCGCCGGGCCCACTTGGGCGGGATCTGTGACGAGCTCACCTTCAGCGCCGAGGGCCTTGGCCACAAGGTCATAACGGCAACCGGGTTGGAGATCCGCAGCCACGTCATAGCCGTATATCGCCTTCATGGGGTGCTTCTCGAGACCCCAGATGCCGTTGTTGCCCACGACGATCACACAAGCCAGACCGTGGCGCACGAGAGTGTCTATGTCCATCCCCGAGAAACCAAAGGCGCCATCACCGGCGAGCAGGACGACCTGGCGATCCGGGTGCGCTATGCGAGCCCCAATGGCGTACCCAAGACCTGTGCCCAGGCAGCCGAATGGACCTGGATCCAGCCAGCAGCCGGGCTCGTAGGAGTCTATGTACCGCCCGGCAAAAGAGACGAAGTCTCCTCCATCTCCGATGACGATAGCGTTATGGTCAAGTCTTTTCCGCAGCTCTCCATAGATCCTAAGAGGGTGGATGGGGGTTGCTTCGGAAGACAGGTTGGAAACCTCCATGGCCCTACGCCCCTGCTCCTCCCTTGAAAGCCGGTGAACCCACTCACTGTGACTGCGCCCTGCGCTTGCAGATAGCCCTTTCTCATCTCCCACGCTCCAAGCAATGGCATCTAGGACCGCCCCAATCTCCCCGACCAAGCCCGACGCAAGCTCTACATGAGAAGCCAGCTGGCTTTGATCATCGGCTATGTGGACCACCTTGGCCGCGCCAAAGTGCCCGAAGGAGAGCCTGAAATCAAGCGGCGTGCCCACAACCACAACCAGGTCTGCCTCGTTGACTAGAGGTCTCGCTCTCGAAAAGCACAAAGGGTGATCGGCCGGGAGGCAACCCCTGCCAAGTCCGTTTGCGAACACAGGAGTCTCTGTAAGCTCAGCCAGCCGGCGGAGCTGATCCCAGGCTCCCGCCCAAAAGACGTCACTCCCTGCAAACAGCACAGGCCGCTCTGCCTCCACAAGGAGCTCTCCTACGCTCCCTACCTCAGTAGAGCCCGGCCGGGCTGCAACTCCGCCGGCTGGCTGAGCAGCTCGAACTGGCCAATTCCCTCTCCGGTCGATCTCGGTGGCCCCTTCCAGGGCAGCAGTGCTGGAAAAGAGCACGTCCAAGGGGAAGTCCAAGAAGACCGGCCCCCGGTGAGTGCTGCCGGCTAGGCGAAAAGCCCTCTCTAGCTCCACCTCGACGTCTTCAACTTTGTGGACCGTTCCGGCCTGCTTGACCACCGGAGCAACGATAGGGACATGGTCGAGCTCCTGGAGAGAGCCCGAGCCCCACCTGGCCTCTTGTGCCCGCCCTGCCAAGACCACAACGGGAGAGCCGTTGAAGCCAGCCGTGGTCATGGCGCTAACGGCATTGGTGACCCCTGGTCCCGCTGTCAAGATGGCAACCTGAGGAGACCTTGTGAGCTTTGCGAGCGCTTCGCTGGCAAAGACCGCCGAAGCCTCGTGGCGCACATCGACAATGCGAATCCCTTCCCTATGGCACCCATCATAGAAAGGAAAGATATGGCCACCAGAGAGGCTGCGGATCTCCAACCCGTCC
>JAMCQF010000099.1 GCA_023379605.1 Actinomycetota bacterium | reverse complement strand
CTGGTCCGAACCGAGCTCTTGGCGGGCCTTACTGGGGCGTGAAGATCACATCTTGACAATGAGACAAATTTAGCGTTATTGTTTCAGCGTGGGCTCGGTAAGCTATGCCCTGCTGAGGGACAAGGCAGCGATGCGGGGCTCTCTAGATGTGTCAGCGGGCAGCGCTGGCTCAGCGTTTACGCCATCAGCTGTGGTTGGACGGGGTGATTCCCCTTTGGGCACTGCCAATGGCGTGCCGAGCCACCGAATGAGGATAGTGGACGGTGCACTTCGCTGCATTGAGCAGCGGGGTTTGGGCAGCACCACCTTGGATGACGTCGCCCAAGTGGCCGGGCTGAGCCGGGCAACTGTCTACAGGGCTTTCCCGGGGGGCAGGGAGGAGGTTTTCCGCGCGGTTGCCGAGACGGAGATAGCGCGCTATCTCTCGGCCCTGGCTGTGGTGATGGGCGAGGCGACCGACGTGGAGAGCACTCTTGTACTGGGGATCGTGGAAGCCGCTCGGGGCCTGCTGTCGCATAGAGCGTTGGGAAGAGTGCTCGAAGAAGAGCCTCAGCTGGTTCTGCCATACATTGCCTTTGCCCACATGGACGGCGTGCTGAGGGCCGTGAGCGAGTTGTCTGCACCCTTCCTGGCTAGATGGCTGGACCATAACGACGCAGTGCGCGTGGCGGAGTGGGCAGCTCGCATCGTGCTGTCTTATATCGCTTGCCCGTCGCAAGGGGTGGACTTGGCCGATGAGCACTGCGTGGCCACCCTTGTGGGCACCTACATGATGCCAGGCATAGAGGTTCTTTTGAGCGGCTCTGGTTCTGGCGATGCCAAGCCTGTCGGCTCTTGTGGCGCTGTCGGCTCTGGTGGCCCAAGGCCCGACAGAGGTTCGAGTTTTTCCCGAGCTGCCAAGCCCACATCTTCGGTTGGCTGCGGTGAGGGAAGGGTCGACATGGGTCCCCCGGATCGCAAAGCCGCCGGCAGGTTCACAACAGCAAGCAATCATAAGAGTCCATACACCAGTAAACTTAGGGAGGAAGATCCAAGATGACAGCCACTGACCATACCCGGCTTATCGGCAGGGCAGAGTTGAACGACCTAGAGGCCATCCTCGCAGTGGCAAACACCGATGTCACTGAGGCGCTGCACGAAGTCCACTCTAATTACGATACGGTTTTCACCTGGGATTACAACAAGGGGGCTCGCCCAAAGCTTGAAAAGCTGTACGAGAAGGCCAAGAAGTCCCAGTGGAACGGAGAGACGGATCTCCCATGGGAGTGCGAGGTGGACCAGGAGGCTCTGGTCATTGCAAATGCTGTCGCCACCGGTGGGTTCGGAGGTGGCAGTTTGGACCTGTCGGGTACCCCGCTGGCTTCATGGGGAGAGAAGGAGTGGATCCAGTTCGGCATAGAGAGCCAGAACTGGACGCTCTCGCAGTTCATGCACGGCGAGCAGGGCGCGCTTGTCTGCACGGCCAAGATCGTGGAGTCGGTCCCTTGGATAGATGCCAAGTACTACGCGGCCACCCAGATCATGGATGAGGCACGCCACGTGGAGGTGTTTGGCAAGTACCTGAACACCAAGCTCTCGGGGCACTACCCGATCAACGCTCACCTAAGACTTCTACTTGACGATATCATATCTGACTCGCGCTGGGATATGACCTATCTTGGAATGCAGATAATGGTGGAGGGTCTGGCGCTTGCGGCGTTCGGGTTCATGTTCCAGATGACCACCGAGCCCTTGCTAAAGCAGCTACTGCGCTATGTGATGTCGGATGAAGCACGCCATGTAGCCTTTGGCGTTCTTTCCCTTCAGGAGTACTATGCGCAGCTTGATGCCTCCGAGATACGCGAGCGCCAGGAGTTCGCGTTCGAGGCTGCAGTGCTCATGCGGGACCGCTTCCTCCAACAGGAGGTCTGGGAGCGGATGGGGATCCCTGCAAAGGACGTGCTGCCGATCATGATGCAGGACGTGTCTGAGCGCGCTGCCTTCCAGATCTTGCTGTTCTCTAAGATAGTGCCCAACTGCAAGAAGCTCGGCTTGCTCGACGCAGCAGACGGGTGGCTGCGCAGAAAGTTCACCGAGCTCGGTGTCATCCAGTTCGAGGACTGGGCCGATACAGGCGCAGAGTATGAGTCGATGGACGCGGTCAGTGCAGACAGAGAGGCCGCCCTCAAGACAAGCTGAGGCTGCTCCCAAGCTTCTGCCGGCGCGCCCAGCCGGTCTCTGCAGGGCTGCCATGGTGCTGCTGGCCTCAGGGACGCAAGCAGCTCTTGGCCTCGGGCAAAATGGCCTTAAAGCGTCGGTCGGGTTGGGTCCGCTGGTAGCCTGGCAGCTGTGAGCAGTCCAGGACGGTTTGGCGGGGTGGTAACGGCCATGGTTACCCCCTTTGACGAAGATGGGCGGCTGGATCTGGATGGGGCACGGTCGCTGGCCAAGTGGCTGGCCTCCCACGGCAGCGATGCTCTTGTGGTGGCTGGCACGACAGGAGAGGTCCCTGTGCTGAGCGATCAGGAGAAACGCGACCTCTGGCGAGCCGTCACAGAGGCGGTGACGGTGCCTGTGATTGCCGGCGCTGGTACCAACGATACCGCTCACTCCATGGAGCTGGCACGGGTTGCCACCATGGCCGGAGCTGCAGCAGTTCTGGCTGTGACCCCGTACTACTCCAGGCCATCGCAGGCCGGGATCGAGGCGCACTTCAAAGCTGTGGCCGCGGCCACACCGCTGCCGGTCATGATCTACGACATACCTGTTCGAACAGGTCGGCGCGTGACAACCCCTGTGATGCTTCGCCTCGCCAGGGATGTGCCAAACATTGTGGCGGTCAAGGATGCAGCGGGTGACCCGCCTTCGGCTGCCAGGCTGATCGACAATGCTCCCGACGGGTTCGAGCTTTATAGCGGCGATGACGCCTATACTCTCGCTCTCCTTGTGCTCGGTGCAGTTGGCGTTGTAAGCGTGGCCTCTCACTGGGCTGGCCCAGGTTTTCAGAGGATGGTGGACGCATTCTTCGATGGCAACCTTGAGGAGGCGAGGAAGGTGAACGGGCGCCTAATCGCCAGCTATGACTTCGAGACCGGCGATGAAGCTCCCAATCCGATACCGACTAAGACCATGATGCGGCTCTTGGGTCTTCCTTCCGGACAGTGCCGCCTCCCACTGGGCAAGGCACCTGAGGGATTGGAGGAGCGCGCCCGAGCCGTGCTGGGCGACTTGGGCGATCTCGGGGCTGGCGCTGCCACGCCCGAAGTCTCCCTGGGTGCATCCCCAGAGGCCACTCCAGACGGTGCGGGTTCACCCACGGTTGGTGGGGGCCACTCTGCAGGCAGAGATCGTGCCATATTTGAAAGCTCAGCTGGGCCAGCGCTTTTTACTGCGGCGACGGAGCCCGGCACCAGCCCTTCCAAGGTTCTGGGTGGCTGACCTGCTCTGGCCTGCATCATCTGGTAGGCCAGGCGCCTGGCCGAGCGCGCTGGTATCCCTAGGCGGGATTGGTGGCTGACCCGGTCCGGCTGGCATTTCTCGGTGGGCTGGGCGAGATCGGGCGGAACTGCGCGGTATTGGAGGTTGCCAACCGACTTTTGGTCATCGATTGCGGACTGCTTTTCCCCAATCCAGACATGCCAGGGGTGGATCTGGTCCTCCCAGAGTTCACCTACCTTAAGCAGAACTCGGACCGCCTTGAGGGATGCGTTCTAACCCATGGCCACGAAGACCACACCGGTGCGCTTGCCTACCTTCTCGAGCAACTGGACCTACCTAGAGCGCTCCCGGTATGGGGATCCAGATTTACCCTTGGTATAGCAGGCAACCGTGTAGAAGAGGCGGGTCTTGCCAGGCTTGCTCGCATGATCCCTTTAGAGGATGGTCAGCGGTTCCAGGCTGGCCCATTCGACATAGAGACCATACCCGTAACCCACTCCGTTCCACATGGTTTCGCTCTCGCATTCCACACGCCTCAGGGCGTCATCCTCCACACTGGGGATTTCAAGCTCGATCCGACACCAGTGGATGGGCGTCGGACAAACCTCTCGCGCATCGGGGCTCTGGCTGCTCTTCCAGGAGTGAGGCTTTTGCTTTCGGACTCCACCAACGCGGACGAACCTGGTTATACCGAGAGCGAGTCGTCCGTCGGCATAGCCCTGCGGAGGGTTCTCGATGAGGCTACTGGCAAACGCGTGGTCGTGACCTGCTTTGCGAGCCATATACATCGCATACAGCAGGTCATCAACGCAGCGACGGATAGAGGACGGCTCGTTGCAACCCTTGGTAGGTCAATGGGCAAGAATGTGGCCCTTGCTCGCTCTCTCGGTCTGCTGTCTATCCCAGAGGGATCGCTGGTCGATATAGATGAGGTAGAGGATCTTGATCCTGGAAAGGTGTGCGTTCTGTCCACAGGCTCCCAGGGAGAGCCCATGTCGGCACTCACCTTGATGGCAGCTGGCGAGAGTAAGTGGCTGGATATAGCCCATGGAGACGTGGTTGTCATATCTGCCCATGCCATACCTGGCAACGAATGGGCCGTGAGCACGCTCATAGACGACTTGTACAGAAGGGGAGCAGAGGTCGTTTACACCGAGCGGGAGTCTGTTCATACAAGCGGTCACGCACGCCAGGGAGAGCTAGCCACGATGCTCACTGTGGCCTCACCTGAGTGGTTCGTCCCTGTGCATGGAGAGTACAGGCACCTGGTCAACCATTCCATGCTCGCTCAAGCCTGCGGGGTCCGCGCCGAACGCGTTCTAATCTGTGGCGATGGGGATGTGATAGTGATCGATGACCACGCCGTAAGGATCGGCGGCTCGGTTCCCGCTGCGCATGTCTTTGTCGACGGCGTTGTTGGCGACGTCGGGCATGGAGTGCTTAGGGATCGCATGAGCCTTGCCGAGGAAGGTGTGGTGTTCGTGGTTGTAGGGGTGGATGAGACTGCGGGTGAAGTTGTAACGGGTCCTGAGGTGGTGAGCCGTGGGTGGGTTCATGGAGATGAGTCTGAAGAGCTGCTGGAGGAGGTAGCCAAGGTTGTGGCCCACGCCGTGAGCGCAGCGCTGAGAGCGGGGACCCGTGATCACGATGCTCTGCGTCGCGAGGTTCGAAAGTCAGCAGGTAGGATAGTGAGCCAGCGGACTCGGCGTCGCCCGATGATTGTCCCTGTCGTGCTCGGGGTCTGATAGTGGCCGGCGCCTTATAAAGCGGCTATCCTCTCGCTATGCGAGCGCGTGCGCCAGCGTCGTCAGCGAACCTCGGCCCTGGCTTTGACGCGCTTGCAGTGGCGCTCAATTTGTACGTTGAGGTGGAGGTTATAGCCGCGCACCGTTTGAGCGTCCGCTCCAGCGGGGAGGGTCAGGACCTGGCCGCTGATGCTTCGCATTTGGCGGCTCAGGTGGCCATAGAGGTGGCAGGTCATGATCGGCTGGGCATCTCGGTGCACTCACAGATCCCGGTAGGTCGCGGGCTCGGCTCCTCGGCAGCTCTTGCTGTGGCAACAGCTGCTGCAGCTGGAGCACGAGATCCACTGGCGGTTGCAGCCGCTGTGGACGGCCATCCCGAGAACGCGGCTGCCTCTGTCTTGGGCGGGCTTGTGGCTGCCACGAAAGTGCGGGGAGCCGCCAAGGCAGTCTCGCTACCGCTTGATCCCGGCCTTGCTTTCGTTGCGCTTGTTCCCGATAAGCCCCTGCCTACCGCAAAGGCCCGCCAAGCCCTACCCGTGGAGGTGCGCCACTCAGATGCCGCTTTCAACCTGGGCAGGATGGGGCTGTTGGTGGCGGGCCTTGGGAACAGGAGCCTTCTGAGCCCAGAAGCTACTGAAGACCGCCTTCATCAGGACTACCGGAGCCCGTTCTGTCCAGAAGCCCCCCAGCTGATCCGCCGTTTGGTGTCAGCGGGTGCCTTGGCAGCATGCTGGTCGGGAGCTGGACCTACTGTGATCGGAATCTGTGACGTGAAGGACGCTGCCAGGGTGCGGGATGCAGGAGAGGCTGACATGGCAGACATGGGAGTAGCCGGACGTGCGCTGCTGCTTCATGTCGACACTGAAGGCCTCGTCGTGAGTAGCTGAGGACCAGGTTTTTTGGCTGGTCCGCCAGCAGTGAGCGGGCTGGCTAGGTAGTGAGCGGGCTGGCGAGGTCCCTTGGAGGCGAGCTCCGCGGCAAGTGACAACCGTGGTGTTAGCGTATAGCTGCTGTGGTAGTTGCGAAGAAGCCCTCGCAGGCTAGATCCTCATCCCGCTCAAAACCCAGTTCTCGTACAAAGCGAGTAAGGGAGCGCACGTTGGCGACCCAGCGCCATCGGCCGACGCGCTCTTTGGCCAACCCTGCCGGGCAGTCTCGTCGGGCTGGACGGGACAATGCGCTTGGTGGGCAGAGGAGAGGCTTTCTCAGCCTGCTATTGGCTGGAGCAGCGGTTGGCTCTTGGCGGCTGCTTCGCAGGACAAGGGCAGATTTGTTGGGGTTTGTAGCGATTGTCTTGGGCATGTTGACAGCTCTGGCCGTGTACTTCTCCAGCTTGGGTCCGGCCGGGGCTGTTTTGCGCAGCGGTCTTGGTGATCTTTTGGGCGTTGGAATGTATCTCCTGCCCGTGCTGGTGCTGCTTGGCGGGATAGCGCTGGTGCTCTCTGCCGTGCGCTCCCAGTACGACGAAGTTGGAGATGGCGCTCTCCCAAGTGGATCGGCCATTGACCTTAGCCAGGAAACCCAGCGGTCCCGAGCTGGCCTTAAGGCCCTGGGAGGGGCAGTGGCGCTCTTGGCCATAGTTGCCCTGGCAGACGTTGCTTCGGGCTCTCCAGGCATCAGAGCGCCAGTGGGGATCCTTGAGAGCGCAGGAGGATTTCTTGGAGCCGCTACCGGGACGCCGCTGCGCCATGCTCTGGGGGCTCCGGGCTCTATCGTTGTGATCCTGGCTGTGCTTTTGATCTCAGCTGTGACTGCTGCTGGCACAACGGTTGCAGGGTTCCTGCGCGCGTGTGCGGCTGCCTTGAAGAGCTTTTGGCAGCTTTTGCCGTCCAAGGCTTCATCCCAACCCATCCTTGGCACTTCGGCTGACCCACTAGGCTTGGATGAAGGCCCAGGCATCTCAAGCAGCGCTTTAGCGGGTGTAGGAACTGTTGGCAGAGAAGGCTTGGATGGTCTCGATGAAGAAGAGAGCCTTGGCGGCTCTTTAGGAAAGATCAGCACCTCCAGCGGTTTCGGCCACGAGACGGGCCCAGAGGAAGGCTCTTCCCAACATCCCCTCCAGGGCGTGCACGGGGGGCATGGTCCAAAGGGAGAAGAGCCCGTCCCAGTAGAGCTCATCTTAGATGAGCCGCTCGGAGGGGAAGCCGCGGAGCTTGTGAGGCGCAAGGGGACACCTGGCTCTCCAAAAGCACCCAGCACATGGCGATTGCCGTCTCTTGGCTTGCTCCAACGCACTCGTCCCCAAGCTTTGGATCGGCGGGAGATTGAGATTGCAGGCCAGTCTCTGGTATCAGCACTCGCCTCGCACGGTGTGGAGACGACTCTCCTCGGCAGGACGGTAGGGCCGACCGTGACCCGTTTCGAGCTCCAACTTGCACCAGGAGTCAAGGTTGCAAGGGTGACAAGCCTCGCAAAGGATATCGCCTACGCGATGGCTTCTGCCGATGTTCGGATCCTCGCCCCAATACCGGGCAAGTCTGCGATCGGGGTTGAGGTTCCCAACCGCAGCCGCCAGCTTGTTGCACTCGGTGACCTGCTCGCCACCGCAGAAGCCCGTCAGGCGACTCATCCTCTATCGGTGGCGTTCGGGCGGGATATCGCGGGGCGTCCGGTGATGGAGAGCCTCGCCGATATGCCCCACCTTCTCATATCTGGGGCCACCGGAGCGGGCAAGTCCTCCTGCATCAACTCCATTCTCACATCTATCGTAGTTAGGTCTACGCCCGAGGAGGTGAGGATGATACTGGTCGATCCCAAGCGGGTGGAGCTCGGCCAGTACAACGGGCTCCCGCACCTGCTAACCCCGGTCGTTGTGAACCCCAAGCGAGCTGCCAACGCCCTGGCCTGGGCCGTAAAGGAGATGGAGCGCCGCTACGACCTTCTTGCCGAGGTGGGAATGCGGGACATATCTGGATACAACCGAGCTGTTCGATCGGGCGAGTTGCCAGGTGTGCCAGGGTGGATGGATCGAGGTTCCGATGAGCCCACCGCAGAGCCAGACGGCCAAGACCGGACTGGCGGCCAACTTGCTTACATCCTGGTGGTCGTAGACGAGTTGAACGATCTCATGATGGTGGCTGCACGTGACGTAGAGGAGTCAGTGTGCCGGATAGCTCAGATGGCCAGAGCTGTTGGAATCCATCTGATACTGGCTACACAGAGGCCGTCGGTGGACGTCATAACCGGCGTGATCAAGGCGAACATACCTTCACGCCTTGCCTTCGCTGTGTCTTCCCTGGCCGATTCCAGGGTGATACTGGATCAGCCAGGTGCTGAACGCCTTATTGGCAAGGGAGACATGCTCCTTCTTGGGGCATCATCGAGCGTACCACGTCGTATCCAGGGACCGTGGGTCTCAGAGGCCGAGGTAAGGGCTGTGGTGGCTCACTGGAAGCGCCAGGGTAGCCCTGCTTTTGCCGGAGACGTGGAGGGTGTGGACCAGCGCGGCGAAGCCTCGGCCGGAGAGGGCGGAGAGGACGATCTGCTGGAGCAGGCCCTAGAGCTGGTCGTCAGGTCTCAGCTGGGATCGACCTCTATGTTGCAGCGCAAGCTGAGGGTGGGATTTGCCAGGGCTGGTCGGATCATGGATCTACTGGAGAGGCGCGGGGTTGTGGGTCCCTCTGAGGGGTCCAAGGCCCGAGCGGTTCTCATGACCCCAGAGGAGCTGGACCAGCCTTGAGCGCTGGTGGTCGTGAGGGGACCACGATGCTTCACGGGCACAGGCATAGGCAAGGTACAAGGCAACCGCCAGCGCTGTTGGTGGCACTGGGCTCGGGGGCTTTGATCGCGGCTGCTCTTGGTTTGAGGGTGAGCTCTTCTCTGCCTGCTCCGAAAGTGGAAGTGCTCACGTCGGCATCTGTGGTGACAGCGCCCGGGTCCTCCCAGCCCCTCCCCTGGCCTGCCGCAGGACAGGCAGCGGTGGGCGTCGCGGATGTGGGGGCAGGCATAGCGGGGAGCCACGGAGGATCCATCCCGGTTCCGATAGCAAGCCTGGCCAAGATGATGACCGCTCTTATAGTACTAAGAGATCACCCACTTGGAGGCTATAGCCAGGGTCCAGCAGTGGAGGTGACTGCCAAAGACGCTGCGGGGTTTGAGGTGGACCTAAGCACTGATCAGTCATCGGTGCCGCTGGAGCAAGGGGAGGTTTTGACCGAGAGACAGCTTCTCCAAGCGCTGCTAGTGCGGTCGGCCAATGACGTGGCGGAGATGCTCGCACGCTGGGACGCGGGATCCGTAGCTGGCTTTGTCGCCAAGATGAACGCCACCGCAGCAGCCATGGGTCTTCGCTCTACGACATACACCGATCCGAGCGGGTTCTTGCCCACCACGGTGAGCACCGCCGTCGATCAGCTTAAAGTGGCAGAAGCCGCCATGGCGCTGCCGGCCTTTGCCCAGATCGTCGATGAGCCCGAGGTGAGCCTGCCACTCATCACAGGTCCGGTTGCCAACATCGTAAGCGAGATAGGAAGCAACGGCATAGTGGGCGTAAAGTCTGGCATCACCAACCAGTCTGGCGGATGCGCTGTCATCGCTGCAGATCGCAGCGTGTGGAACCGGACCGTGCTGGTGATCGCGGTTGTGCTGGGTCAGCAGGGAGGCGGGTCACTAAGAGTCGCGGCAAAGGACGCGGTCGCGCTGGTGGACTCTGCTGCGAAAAGTCTGGAGGAGCTCGCACCAGTTGCTCGTGGAGCCGTGGTTGGCGAAGTCGAGGTACCATGGGCCACTACGGATCAGAGAGTACCAGTTGTGGCGGCCTCCACCGCTTCGGTGATTGCCTGGCCGACAGAGCGGGTCGAGGTTACTGTGCTACCAGCCAAGCTACCGGCGCGTCCATTGTCGGCCGGGAGCCCAGCTGGCGTTCTGGTAGTCTCGGCAGGCCCACAGCGCTTGGATGTGCAGTTGGCTTTGAAGGACGCCCTAAAGGGGCCATCATTTTGGTGGAGACTCATCAGATAGCCATGTTGTCAGGTGCGCAGGTAGCTCATCATGGATAGAAGTGATAGGGATGTCTGAGGATCCCGTCAGCTTACCCGAAGTCAAGGACCGCTCACCGGCGAGCCTGCTTGTGGCTATAGCGAATCCCCACCCCGACCGCGAATACGAGGTTTCCTGCACCACTCCAGAGCTGACTTGCGTGTGCCCGATGACCGGCCAGCCTGATTTTGCAACTGTTACCATAACCTATGTCCCTGACAAGCTCATAGTGGAGCTGAAGTCGTTAAAGATCTATCTTTTTGGATATAGGAATGAGGGCGCTTTCCACGAGGACATAACCAACCGGATCCTGGGAGACCTTGTGGGCGTGCTCTCCCCACGCCGCATGAGCGTTGTGACCGATTGGAATGTAAGGGGCGGCATTCACACAGTGGTGAGCGCTTCGTTCCCCTAAAAATCGGCTGTCAAGCTCCTAGGAGTTGCGCGGCGAGCCTGCCTTGGGTCTGCTGACTGTTTTTGAAGTGCCTGGATTCCGGCCTCGTGCTTTTGATCCCTGTGGACCAGTGCTCTGCCGCGCTGGTGATGATTGGCGCACTTGTGATGCTTGGCTACCAGAGCCTTTCATCGTTGGGGATCTCACTTCCAGCCCGGCTGGTTCAGCCCAGGCCCACCCTGTGTCTGTCCAGCCGGTGACCACCAGGACAAAGAGAAGGAATGTAGTTATGTGGATGCTCGTGCACCACAGGCATATTGCATGGATCACCAG
>JAMCQF010000098.1:1018-4182 GCA_023379605.1 Actinomycetota bacterium | reverse complement strand
GGACTTGCGCACAGCAGCACATATTGTAAAGGGACATAAAGTGCATCCAGGGGTAAGGCTGGTGGTAACCCCGGCATCACAGCGCGTATACCTCGACGCTGTACGCAGAGGCTATGTTACTGCCTTGCTCGAGGCCGGAGCAGTGGTGACCAACTCTACCTGTGGTGCCTGCTACGGGGGCCATATGGGGTTGCTCGGGCCCGGGGAGACCTGCGTGACCTCGAGCACCCGCAACTTCAGAGGCCGGATGGGAAGCTCAGAAGCTCAGATCTACATTGCATCCTCAGCTACGGTGGCTGCTTCAGCGCTTGCTGGACATATCGTTGAGCCGACCTCATATCTGGAAGAGGCCGGTTTGCTATGACAGCTCCTGCAGTCATAGAGGGAAGGGCATGGGTCTTTGCCGATTCCAACATCGATACGGATCAGATCATGCCCTCTGGGGCGTTCCGCATGGCGCCAGACGAGCAGGTGCGCCTGGTGTTCTCCAGCTACAGGCCCGGTTGGGTCGACCAGGTAGAGCCTGGTGACCTGGTTGTCGCCGGGCGCAATTTCGGTACTGGTTCCAGCCGACCGGGTGCACAGCTCCTTGCCAGGCTGGGGATTGTTGCCCTTATAGCCGAGTCGATCAACGACCTGTTCTTCCGCAACTGCGTCAACTACGCCCTACCGCCTATCGAATGCCCTGGCATCGTGGAAAACGTTAGGGAAGGAGACGTCATCCGTGTGGATCTGGCCGAGGGAACCTGCACCAACACTTACACCGGCGTGAGCCTGCCTGGTACCCGGCTCCCGGACATGTTGTGGGAGATCATCGTAGCAGGAGGTCTGTACGAAGCACTGCGGAAGGAAGGCTATATATGAATAGGGACGTCATCTCCCGGCTAAGGGAGCTGCTGAAAGCACCGGAGCCAGTCGTAGCCCCCGGTGCCTACGACGCCATCACTGCAAGAGCTGTCGAGGCGGCCGGGTTTCCTGCTGTCTACATGACCGGAGCCGGGACTGCTGCCGCGCTCGGATACCCCGACTACGGGCTCATTGGGATGACAGAGATGGCCCACAACGTGGGCATTATCGCTCAGGCAGTGCAGATACCTGTCATAGCGGACGCCGACACCGGGTATGGCAACGAGCTGAACGTCATACGTACCGTCGAGGAGTACAGCCGCCGTGGGGCCGCCGCCCTCCACATCGAGGACCAGGTCTTCCCCAAGCGGTGTGGCCATCTGGACAACAAGGCAGTCCTCCCAGTCGAAGAGTTCCTGCGAAAGATACATGCTGCTGCTGGTGTGCGAGGCGACGCCGGGCCTCTAATAATCGCTCGGACAGACTCGCGTGCGGTCAACGGACTTGACGAAGCCATTGAGCGGGTCAACCTCGCTCTTGAGGCAGGAGCGGACCTCGCATTTGTTGAAGCACCTCAGAGCGTGGAGGAGGTCTTCGCCATACCGCAGAAGGTCGAAGGTCCATGCCTCCTAAACTTGGTTAGGGGCGGTAAGACGCCGCCGGTCACTGTGGCCCAGGCAGCCGAGAGCGGCTACCGGTTGGTCATCGTGCCCGGCCTCCTGCTCGCTGCGGTGGTTTCCGCCTGCGAGGATGCCCTTGGTGAGCTCTCTCGCACTGGCACCCATCCACCTATAGCAGGTGACCTCTCTATCGTAGAGATGTTCCAACGCTTTGGTGCGAAGCGATGGGATGACCTGCGCTGGCGCTACGGAGAGCCATCCGGTGAGCTTCGTGGGGCACGGAACCAGCAGCAGAGTTTCCGATAAGCGTCGCTCTCCATGACGTCTCCTCTGGGTTAGAGCGGCTTTGCACACCTCCACAACCAGCAGTGAACCTGCCTAGGACAGCGGACATCCCCTCTCCAGGGTCGAGACCGACATTAACTATGGCTATGCCATGTCTGCCCAAAAATCCCGGGCTACTGGCTGATCCAAAAAGCACTCGTATGATCGTCAAGCTTCCCCTCCAGTAGCCCCGGCTCTTGCGCTCGCCGCACTACCGCGTGCGTTGCCTCGACGAAGACTTCTGTACACCGCGTGGCGAAGGGCAACTCAAATCGCTCGCACTCTCGCCCGCCCGCGAGCTCACGGATCGCTTTTGGTTGAGCGTCGCGGAACCCATACAGCGCCTGGTCGTCATCCCCGACGATGAGCGTAGGGCTCTTTGTGGCGAGAAGCTTGACGAGCTGAACTTCAAGGGGACAGAAGTCCTGGAACTCCTCCTCATCTGCCAGGTTGCGAAATGATCCCCCTAACTGCAGCTCGTCGAACGCTTCGCAATCAACGATGCGAAGATTCTCGACTAAGAGGCGAGTACGGGGCGGGTAGTACGCGGCTCCGCGGCTAGTGCCGGTGCCATCGACTCGATGGAGGAGTCGCCGGGCAAAGCCATGGAACAAATAGACGTCGGTCGTCTCGCCAATCGCTTCGTGCAGATCGCTCACCACCCCGAGCAGGAACGTTATCGCCAAGCCACGGCAGTCGGTTTCGTCTAGGACCCACTGAAACGTAAAGGTCTTGCCCGTCCCCGGCCCGACGACGATCAGCTTCAGTCGTGCTGAACTCCCGAGGATTCTTTGAAGGGCCTCCTGCGCCAGCGCGCAATCGGCGATCGGCACCCGGAAGCCGGCACAGAACGCCGCGACAGAACGACGACAGGGTCTTCCCAGCAATGAACCCAGCACGGCACTTATGGATCAGGGGGCTCAAGTCGAGCAACGGTAACAACCCTGTCGATACTTCGATCGAAGGAGGCCACGATCCCGACCCCACTGCGTTCAGCACTGGCGACGAGATACGCCTCCGCGAAATCGAGCCGGTCGATCTCGTAGATCTCTGTGGCTCGTAGCAAGAGGGTGTCGTCTACGACCCGCATGGCCTCGAAGGTGACGATGGCACGCACCATTTCGGCTATCCGTGATCGTTCGACTTGATAGAAGGATTCGAGGACGTAGACGACTTCGGCCACGATCAGATCAGCCAG
This sequence comes from Actinomycetota bacterium, assembly GCA_023379605.1. Taxonomy (GTDB): domain Bacteria; phylum Actinomycetota; class Acidimicrobiia; order Acidimicrobiales; family JAMCQF01; genus JAMCQF01. The sequence continues at coordinate 1,194 of JAMCQF010000098.1, read as the reverse complement.
AAGCAACTCCTCGGCTTCACTGATGAACTGCGTGGCGCGGGCTGCAATGTCTGGCGGATCCCCGGTCAGATGGCGGATCAAGACGTTCGTATCAATAAACGCTCTCACTTCCGGGCTTCACCACGAGCCCCTGGCGGATCCCAGGTCAGATGGCGGATCAAGACGTTCGTATCAAT
>JAMCQF010000098.1:0-995 GCA_023379605.1 Actinomycetota bacterium | reverse complement strand
AAGTTCGAGCAAATCAAGCGTACGAGCCAGTACAGCACGGCTGCCCTCCAGACGGAACACCACCGCGTCGCCCTCGTGAAGCCCAAGCGCATCGCGCACGGGCTTAGGGATCGTGACCTGTCCCTTCGTGCTCATCCGTGCCGTAGCTTCCATAGATTCTCCTTACTCTGTTTAATAAGTAAGTATAGCTATTGATTGCAATGAGAATGACTCACGGGCACAGACTTGGGATTCCAGGACTCACACAGAACGCCGCGCCAAGACAGCGGCCGGTGCCGCCCAATCTGGAGCGCAGAACGGCACCTCGGGTGTGCCCGTGGGCGACAAGCACTCAAGCCGTCGGGCATCTTGGGCCACACCGCGAACCGACGATAGGTGACACTGTCGCACGCCGCGCGGGCGCGCTTTCTGGGACAACGTGCGGCAAGGTTCCCATTCCCAGATTGCCCAATCGGGCGAGGTCGGCAGCTTGGCTAAAGTAACCCAATGCGCGCACGTTCTGGCGCCGGCTTGGGGATCGGGAACACACTCCATAGCCTTGCCGATAGGCACGCGACCACAGGCCCGCCAACAGGAGGCTAGAGCACCGGCGACCATGGCCGCTCCTCCGCTCTTCGGTTGACGTTAAGACCCTGCCGCCAAGCAGGTTGTGATGCCCTCTGCTGGCACTTATGCTCTCGGCCGATCAAAATGCGGGTCATGTCAACGTTCAACCCTGGCGACCACATCAAGGTGAAGCTGCCGCTCTATGCACGCCATTTTTGGCCTGGACCCGCGGTCATCAGCTTCGGCCTCCTGCGGGCCCTCAGTCGTGGGCCGGGCAAATGGCAACCGGCCCTCGATGACCTCGAGCCAGGGCCGGAGGAACTTGTAGGGGGTGGTTCGCTGCGTCTGTGGTATATTTCCCATGCATATGTGTCCACCGGTAAACGGCGGCTGCATCATGCCTTGGATTTTTTCTGTCATGGTTTTCCCGTTGATGGGGTCCCCAGGGT
>JAMCQF010000097.1 GCA_023379605.1 Actinomycetota bacterium | reverse complement strand
TAGGTTTGCGTCTTTCACAAGCTTGAGAGCTGCATCGAGATCGAAGCCATCGAGTGGGTTGACATGATGGCGGGCGATGGCCTCGGGATCTTCCTGTGCAACCTGCTCTATGTCCACCCCACCGCGCGCCGAGACCATGGCAAGGTGCAGCTTGGCGGCTCGATCCAGGGTGAAGCTGGCGTAGTACTCCTTGGATATGTCAGAGGCATGCTCCACCCATACTGTGGAGACCTTGTGGCCCTTTATGTCCATCCCCAATATGGCCTCGGCCACCTGCCTAGCTTCCCCGTCGTCCTGGGCGATCCGCACGCCGCCGGCCTTGCCACGTCCACCAACTCGGACCTGGGCCTTGACCACCACCGGGTAGCCAACCTCGGAAGCTACAGCTACCACCTCATCTGGGGTCTTACCGACACCGCCTGGTGAAACCGGTATCCCAAATTTGGCAAACGTCTGCTTTCCCTGAAATTCCAGCAAATCCACTCAAGCTCTCCTTTTCTCGCCCGGCGCTGACCTGGCGACCTTACAACCAGCACTCCGACCAGAGCGAGCCTATGTGGACCACCTAGGCTCCGAGCTATCCGCTCCGCACCGGCCAGCCGCCCAGCACCAGCTACACCCGCCACATCCAGTCACAACTGGTGTCCACTCCCGGAGCTGAGCCAATGCATCGTCGATGGCTGGCTACACCCGCCACGTCCAGTCACAACTGGTGTCCACCCTGGCTAGGAACCGGCTCTGGCCTGCTCACGTTGGTCCAATGCCTCTTGCATCCACGAGGCTATCGTGGACAGCGGCGTGCCGGGAGTGAACACTGCTCCTACTCCAAGATCTTTAAGCATCGGGATGTCTGCGTCGGGAATGATGCCGCCGACCACCACCACTACATCGCCCATACCATTGGCACGCAGGCCATCTAGAACCTTGGGCACCAGGGTAAGGTGCGCTCCCGACAGCAATGAGAGACCGACCGCATCTGCATCCTCTTCAAGGGCAGTCTGGACCACCTGATCAGGGGTCTGGTGAAGACCGGTGTATATCACCTCGAAACCGGCATCACGCAAGGCGCGGGCGATCACCTTTGCTCCTCGGTCATGGCCGTCCAGACCTGGCTTGGCCACTACCACTCTGTAGGGGCGTTCCATCGGCCTTTGACCATAGCTCGATTCCCCCACCATGGCTAGGAGCGAGCGCGAAGTCCCGCTAATTTGGGCCAACCTCACGCAAAAGCTCCGGGGGGATCTCACGCAGGAACCGGCTCGGGATGCCATGCTGGACAGAGCCCCATAGCACACGTGACCAGGCATGAGAGACATAGAGGCGCTCCCTTGCCCTTGTGATGCCCACATAGCACAAGCGGCGCTCTTCCTCGAGCTCCGAAGGGTTGTCCAGTGCCCTTGAATGGGGAAAGATCCCATCTTCCATCCCAACTAGGAAAACTGCCGGAAACTCGAGACCCTTGGCCGCGTGAAGCGTCATGAGCGAGACCTGACCGTCTCGCTCATCGAGTGTGTCTGTGTCGCTTGCCAGGCTGATCGCCTCCAGGAATCCCGCAAGGTCCTCGAACTGCGCGGCAACCCCCACCAGCTCTCCGATGTTCTCCAGTCGGCCCTCCGACTCTATGGTCTGCTCTGCTTCGAGCCAAGAACGATATCCACTCCGCTCCATCGCAAGCTCCAGCAACACTGCTGGTGCAGCCGCCACTTGGGCAGCCCCGCGACGGGCCTGGTCGCCGAGCTCAAAGGCCAGATCGAGGAACTCCTCGATCCCTTTCAGCGCTCGACCAGAAACCCCCGCAGATGAGGCGTCAACAAGAGCGTTGGCAAAGCTGGTGGAGTTGGTGGCCGCCCAAGTGGATATGCGCGCCACAGAGGTGTTGCCGATCCCCCTGCGGGGGACGTTCAGGATCCTTTTGATCGAGACCTCATCGTCGATGTTGGAAGCGACGCGCAGGTAGGCCATGAGATCTCTCACCTCCCTCCGGTCGTAGAAGCGAGTGCCTCCTACCACCCTGTAGGGAATTCCCTGGAGGGACAGAGCCTCCTCGATGGCTCGACTTTGGGCATTGGTCCTGTAGAAAACCGCAATATCTGCCCACGGCAGGCCCTCGCTGTGGTGAAGCCGCCAGGCCTCTGATCCAAGCCATTCTGCCTCATCGCGCTCATCGGTGGCTCGGTACAAGCACAGCTCGGCACCACCGGAGAGCTCGGTCCAAAGGGCCTTTGGAACCCTGCGAGAGTTGTTGGCTATGACAGCGTTGGCGGCGTCAAGGATCGTCTGGGTTGAGCGGTAGTTCTGCTCCAGCGCCACCACAGTGGCCTGTGGAAACGCTCTTTCGAACTCCAAGATGTTGGATATGTCTGCGCCGCGAAAGCGGTAGATGCTCTGATCAGAGTCACCTACCACACACACGTTCCCGCTCTTCTTGCCCAACAGCAGCACCAGCTCATTTTGCGCCCTGTTAGTGTCTTGGTACTCGTCAACGAGGATGTGGGTAAAGCGCTGCTGGTAAAAGGCCAAAACATCCTCGCAGGCCTGCATAAGGTTGACCGTGACCATGATTAGGTCATCGAAATCCATGGCATTGGCAGCCAGTAGCCGGGACTGGTACTCCTTGTAGACTAAAGCGATACGCCGCTCAAGAAGATCGTGCGCCTGGCTGGCATAGGTCTCGAAGTCAACAAGCTCTGCCTTGGCCTGGCTGATAGCTCCGAGCACGCTTCGAGCAGGGAGCCTACGGCTATCAAGACCCAGATCATCTAGGACGTACTCCACCAGACGTCGGGAATCTGAGTCATCGTATATCGTGAAGGAGCGTTTATAGCCAAGCCGATCTGCATGGCTACGGAGGATGCGCAGGCATGCAGAGTGGAATGTGAGCACCCACATACCGCGTGATCCATCCCCTACAGCTGCGTCGACTCGCCTGCGCACCTCATCGGCTGCGCGGTTGGTAAAGGTGATCGCAAGAATCTTCGAGGGGTGGACTCCACAGCGTGCTACAAGGTAAGCGATGCGGTGAGTCAGCACCCGAGTCTTTCCCGATCCCGCTCCGGCTACCACCAGCAAGGGCCCATTCTCATGGGTGACCGCTGCCAGCTGCGACGAGTTGAGCCCAGACAGGAGAGGGTCGTCGTGGCTGTCGACTGGCGAAGCGGGCTTTGGCACTACTCCCACTCTATGGTTCCAGGAGGCTTGGAGGTAATGTCGTACGCGACCCGGTTGATACCGGGAACCTCGTTTATGATCCGCGTGGACATCCTCTCCAAGAGGTCATAGGGAAGGCGAGCCCAGTCAGCGGTCATCGCATCATCGCTGGTCACGGCCCTGATGACTATCGGGTAGGCATAGGTCCTCTCATCACCCATAACACCCACAGCCCTCACCGCAGGCAGGACGGCGAAGCTCTGCCAAAGCTCCCTGTAAAGACCTGCCCTGCGCACCTCTTCGATGACTATCACGTCGGCTTTCCTCAAGATCTCCACCCGCTCGGGAGTGACCTCCCCTACTATCCTCACTGCCAGCCCTGGACCTGGGAACGGCTGGCGCCAGACCATCTCGGGTGGCAGCCCAAGCTCCTCGCCGACCGCTCTGACCTCGTCTTTGAACAGCAGGCGAAGCGGCTCCACAAGCTTGAACTGCATGTCCTCGGGAAGTCCGCCCACGTTGTGGTGCGACTTGATTCGGGAGGCATCTCGGGTGCCGGATTCTATGATGTCGGGATAAAGGGTGCCTTGAACCAGAAATCCTGCGTCGTCCACCTGGGCAGCGACTTCCTCAAAGACGCGTATGAAAGTCTCCCCTATCGCTTTGCGCTTATCCTCCGGATCGGTGACGCCTTCTAGCACCTTGAAGAACCGCTCGGCTGCCTTTACGTGCACGAGCTCGATATGGAACTGGCTCCTAAATGTCTCCTCTACCTGATCGCCCTCTCCATGACGCATGAGGCCGTTGTCCACAAAGACGCAGACCAGCTGATCACCAACGGCTTTGTGAACGAGCGTGGCGGCAACAGCAGAATCGACCCCGCCCGAAAGAGCACAGAGAACCTTCGCTCCGCCAACCTGGTTGCGGACATCTCCCACCGCGGTCTCGATGATGGAGGTATGTGTCCAGCTCGGCCGGCAAGCACATGGGCCGGTGAGGAAGGCCTCCAGCACCTCCTGACCACGGCTTGTATGGACAACCTCGGGGTGGAACTGCACTCCATAGACCTTGTGCTTGGGATCCTCAAAAGCTGCTACGGGGACTTCACTGGTGCTGGCAGTGACCACTGCGCCATCTGGTGGCCGAACTATCGAGTCAGAGTGGCTCATCCAGACTTGGGAGGCCTGCGGGCGCTCGGAAACCAGGACGGAACGCTCTGCCCCCTCGGCAAGAAACATCTCTGTACGACCGAACTCGCCGTGACCAGTGCGCACCACCTCCCCGCCAAGCTCCTGGGCCAGCAGCTGCGCTCCATAGCAGATCCCAAGTATTGGGATCCCGGATGTGTATATCTGCGGATCTACTCTAGGTGCCGCATCTGCATATACCGATTTCGGCCCCCCGGACAAGATGATGCCTTTAGGGTTCCGGCTGAGGAGCTCTGATGCACTGAGGGTATGCGCGACGATCTCTGAGTACACACGCGCCTCTCTTACCCGGCGGGCTATGAGCTGTGCATACTGAGCTCCAAAGTCAACGACCAGGATTGTGTCGAATGGCTCGCCGGTCAGTTCCCCATCCCCACCCGCTGGCTGCGCTGCAAGGCCTTACCCTCGGTCTGGAGGGCTGGGGCCACCATGACCTCAGCCTTTTGAAACTCCTTTAGGGTAGCAAATCCACACGTGGCCATCGCGGTCCTGAGCGCGCCAAAGAGGTTTAGCCTCCCGTCATTTTCATGAGCCGGCCCGACAAGAATCTCTTTTATGGTTCCACGGGTCTCTGTCCGAACGCGAGTTCCACGAGGCAGAGTTGGGTGAAAGGTGGCCATGCCCCAGTGATACCCCCGACACGGGGCTTCCACTGCAGAGGTCAGGGGAGACCCGATCATGACTGCGTCAGCCCCGCAGGCTATTGCCTTGGCTATGTCTCCCCCCCTGCTCATCCCGCCATCGGCTATGACATGCACATACACCCCTGTCTCGTCCAGATGCCTCATCCGAGCACCGGCCACATCAGCGATGGCCGTGGCTTGTGGAACTCCTATGCCGAGCACACCCCTGGAAGTACACGCATTGCCCGGGCCTATCCCCACCAGGACCCCCACCGCTCCCGTTCGCATCAGATGAAGGGCGGCTTGATAGGACGCGCACCCTCCCACAACGACCGGCAGATCGAACTCACGGATGAACTTCTTTAGGTTGAGGGGCTCTGCTGTCTTGGAAACGTGCTCGGCTGATACCACCGTTCCTTGGATGACGAGCAGGTCTAGCTCACCTGCAAGTATCGCGGGAGCCAACTCTGCGGTGCGCTGGGGAGTGACCGAGGCGCTGGAGACCACGCCGGACTCTTTGATCTGGCGGATCCTCTCGGTGACGAGCTCGGGCTTTACCGGCTCTGAGTAGATCTGCTGCATCCTGGCCGTCGCCTTGTCGTCTGCCAGGCTGGCTATTTCCTCGAACAGAGGCTGGGGATCCTCGTAGCGAGTCCACAGACCCTCAAGGTTCAATACCCCGACACCTCCCAGCTTGCCCACCGCTACCGCCATCTCCGGGCTTGTGACCCCGTCCATAGCAGCAGCCATAAGGGGCAACTCGAAATGGAATGCGTCTATCTCCCAAGAGATGTCTACATCCTCGGGGTCACGCGTGCGCCTGCTCGGCACGATGGCAATGTCATCGAATCCGTATCCCCGCCGGCCGGATTTGTAGATGCCGATCTCTATCTCTGCCACTCGTCCTCCTCCGACCGGTCACGGGTTCAGACCCGAGATCTCCGTACCTAGCCTTGTAGCCTACAGGCACGCGCTGGCAGGTAGGAACCAGCCGCTAAGCCGCGTTCGAAACCAAACCGATCACCCTACTTAGAAGATCGACAAGGATCCGGGCTGTGGCACCCCATATGGTCTCCCCTGCAAGCTCGAAGAACCACACCGGAGAGTTGGGACGACCCGGAATATCCCAGCGCTCCTCGTGCCACACCCCATCGCTAAGCAGCTCTGCCAGCGCGACATCGAAGATTCGGGCTACCTCATCAGGATTGGGCACCAGCTCAGGGCGGCTGGAGAGAGCGCCTACGAAGGGCCGTATTGCCCCAGTGCCCGAAAGGGTGGAAAGCGGCTGAAGCTCTCCTACAACTTTGACGATCCGCGCATCCAAGCCCACCTCCTCGGTGGCCTCCCGCAGGGCAGCCTGCTCAGCTTGCTCGCCGGGCTCTATTCTCCCACCAGGAAATGCGACCTGACCTGTGTGGGTCCGCATCTTCTCGGATCGTCTGGTAAGAACGGCCCGTGCCTCGCCGTCCTCTTCGAACAGCGGTACAAGCACTGCGGCCCACATCGCCGATCTGTCAATGTCGCAGGTCGGGGATGGACCGTAAGCACTTGCCAAGATCCCCGGCAGATCTCCGGGATCCTTTGAGGTGGGCAAGGACAGCGCTTCTGTCACCTTTTTCAAGGTGATTCCTCGCCGACGCGCCACAGGGAGCACGGACCACGGAGGGAACCCGCCAGAGCCAGGCAATGCCGACTCGACACCGTCGAGCGAATCGCTCTCTAAGATCCGCTGTCCTTTAGCGGCTCTGGCAGGCCTGCCTCCGGTATCTGTCACATCATTCCCATGCCGCCCATGCCGCCCATGCCTCCGCCCATTCCAGCTGCTGCCGCAGCGGCCGGATCCGGCTTCTTCTCCGGCTTGTCAGTGACAAGGGTCTCGGTTGTAAGGATCATCCCAGCAATGGAGGCTGCGTTCTGCAAAGCAGAGCGAGTCACCTTTGCGGGGTCAACCACACCGGCCTTGAACAGATCCTCAAGCTCCCCGGTGGCGGCGTTAAGGCCAATTGAGCCTGTCTCACGCTCAACCTGCTGGACGAGCACGGCGCCCTCTAGGCCAGCATTGATTGCTATCCACCTGAGAGGCTCTCCGAGCACCCGGCTCACGATCGCAGCACCGGTCGCCTCGTCACCCTCAAGCTTTGCCACCAGAGCGTCCACGTCGCCCCGGCAGCGCACAAGAGCGGTCCCGCCCCCCGCCACGATGCCCTCCTCTACCGCTGCACGCGTGGCAGACAGGGCGTCTTCGATGCGGTGCTTCTTCTCCTTGAGCTCTACCTCGGTGGCTGCGCCAACCTTGACGACCGCCACACCACCGGCCAGCTTCGCCAGCCTCTCCTGGAGCTTCTCCCTGTCCCAGTCAGAGTCAGTCTCCTCTATCTCGCGCTTGATCTGGCTGACACGAGCCTTCACCTCTTCTTCGGAACCGGCACCATCGACGATCGTAGTGTAATCCTTGGTCACCACTAGCCGCCGGGCGCGCCCCAGTAGGTCAAGAGTCACGTTCTCGAGCTTGAGACCTACCTCTTCGGAGATGACTTGCCCGCCAGTAAGGATGGCTATGTCCTGGAGCATGGCCTTGCGGCGCTCGCCGAACCCGGGCGCTTTCACCGCCACTGACGTGAAGGTCCCACGGATCTTATTCACGACAAGAGTTGCCAGAGCCTCACCCTCTACATCTTCGGCAACGATCATAAGCTGCTTACCTGTCTGCATCACCTTTTCCAGCACAGGCAGGAGATCGTGCACCGCGCTTATCTTCTGGTTCGCAAGCAGGATATAGGGATCCTCCAGGACCACTTCCTGACGCTCGGCGTCGGTGACAAAGTAAGGCGAGAGGTAGCCCTTGTCGAACTGCATCCCCTCAGTCAGCTCCAGCTCGAGCCCAAAGGTGTTGGACTCCTCCACAGTGACCGTTCCGTCCTTGCCCACCTTGTCCATGGCCTCGGCCAGAATGTCTCCTATCGCACTGTCAGCGGCCGAGATGGACGCCACATGGGCGATGTCGGTCTTGGCATCGACCTCCTTGGCCTGTGAGCGAAGTGCCTCCTAGACA
>JAMCQF010000096.1 GCA_023379605.1 Actinomycetota bacterium | reverse complement strand
GGAGAAGATCTGCAAGGCGAAGAGGGGGACGAAGAGGATTGGGACGGGTGACACCACCGTGATTCCAGTACGCTCTGGCGAGTAGATGAACCTGTTCACCCTTACCGCTATCGGAAACGACCGTCCCGGCATTGTATCGGCCGTTACTGGAGTATTACTCGAAGCCGGATGTAATCTTCAAGACAGCTCAATGACTCTGCTTAGGGGTCAATTTGCCATAATGCTGGTCGTAGCCGCTCAGGATGGCACAACGGTCGACGACTTGGAGCGCAAGCTTGCAGGTGTCGCCTCGATGCTGGACTTGGTGGTGTCCGTGCGATCCCTCGACAATGAGATAGGTGGTCTGGGGGCAGGCGCCGGTGCGGGAGATCAGGGCAATAAGGATATAGATGATGCCAGCGAGGCCTGGGTGGTGGCAGTCCATGGTGCTGACAGGCCGGGGATAGTCCATCGCATCACTCAACTGCTCGCTGAAGCCGGTGCGAACATTGTGGACCTGTCAACGCGAGTGATTGGAGAGCCTGATAAGGCGGTGTACGTGATGGTCATGGATGTTGTAGTGCCTTCTGGAGCAAACGGGAGCATTCTGGCTCATAAGCTGGAAGAAGCAGCCTCAAAGCTCGCTATCCATACCAGCATGCACCCGGCGGATCCAGACATACTCTAGATCAGGGCCTTTAAAGACGTGGGAGTTCGAGAGGTGCTGCGCATCCCACACCCGGTGCTTGCCGAGCGGTCCTCGCCTTTAGCTGAGATTGACAGGTTTGCCTTGGAGCTGGCAGAGGACCTTGTCGACACCATGTATGCATCGCCTAATTGCGTTGGTCTGGCAGCGCCTCAGATAGGGGTGAGCAGGCGAGCTCTGGTCATGGATGTGAGCTCGCACAGGAAGGCAGGAGCCAATCACGGCCTGGTTGTGCTGTTTGATCCCGTGCTGGTGGAGCAAGGTGAGCTGGTAGTTGCCAGGGAGGGGTGCATGAGCGTGCCTGACCTCACAGGCGATGTGGGTCGCCCCAATGCCGTGGTGGTGGAGGGACTTGGCGCAGACTCACTGAAGGAGGTCATAGAGGCCGAGGGCTTCGAGGCGCGAGCTTTGATGCATGAGCTGGACCACCTCGACGGTCTGGTCTTTTTGGACCGGGTAGGGGGGCCGCACGCCATCCATGCCAGACGCGTCTACCGTTGACATTGGGGCGCCACCATGGCGTGCTGGTTGGACAGCTGGCAGAGACGGTGACGATTCCCAAGACGACGATCAAGCAGAAGATGGTAGAGGAGGAAAGATAGTTGGCTAAATCGGTGAAAGATGTAATTGTCGGTCCAGATGATAGGGTCTATTTCCGCCAGCTCCTGGCCGGGCGAGACTTCGCCAAAGCCGATCAGCTGGCTCGTCAGATGGTGAACTTTTCTTACCTGATAGGGGACCGCCTCACCGGCCAGGCGATGGTTGTGGATCCGGCCTATGGGGTAGCCGACCTAATCGATCTAGCTGAGGGAGATGGTATGCACCTTGTTGGTGTGCTTGCTACCCACTACCATCCTGACCACGTCGGAGGTGATCTAATGGGTCATCCAGTCCAGGGTGTAAGCGAGCTGTTGGAGAGGGTGCAAGTGCCTGTACATGTCCAAAAGGATGAAGCGCGCTGGATTGCGCTCTCCACTGGTATCTCTGAAAGCGATCTGGTGCTGCATTCAAGCGGAGAACGGATCGACCTGGGAGCTGTGGAGATAGAGCTTATACACACTCCAGGTCATACGCCCGGAAGCCAGTGCTTTCTAGTGGCGAACCGTCTAGTGGCCGGAGATACTCTTTTCCTGGAGGGCTGTGGCCGTACAGACCTGCCAGGCGGCGACCCTGCGGCTATGTATGAGAGCCTAACCACCCGGCTAGCCCGTGTCCCTGACGACGCCGTGCTCTATCCCGGGCATCTATACTCGCCCGACCCCTCGGCTACCATGGGAGAGACTCGCCGGCTCAACTACGTGTTTAGGCCACGTTCCGCCCAGGAGTGGATGGCAGCCTTCGGCAGATGAACGAGCCTTCTTTTGGGACGGTTGTAGTTGTCGGGGCGTCCCTGGCAGGTCTTAGAGCCGCGGAGGCTCTTCGCCAGGACGGGTTCACTGGACGAATCGTTATGGTAGGAGAGGAATGCCACCTCCCATACGACAGACCTCCGCTTTCCAAGCAGTTCCTTGCGCGAGCTTGGGACTTCAACAAGATCCTGCTGCGTTCACGGGAGCAGATTGCTGCTCTTGAGGCTGAGTGGTGGTTGGGGTGGCAGGCCGGGGGGTTGGACATATCGGCTAGGAAGGTGTCGCTCAAAAAGGTCGTGACCTCCCAGTTGGATCCCGTCGAGATGTTCGGGGATTACAGTGGCCAGGCTCAATTGCACAGCCCTGGCTGCATGGGCGAACCAGGTCAGAAGGCCGGCGTTGAGAGTGACTTGGAGGTCACCGAGCTCGAATACGATGGTCTTGTCATAGCCACCGGCGCCTTTCCGCGAAGACTACCGGGCTGTTCGGAGCTGGAGGGCGTTTATACCCTGCGGAGGTTGGAGGACAGCCAGGCGCTGGCAACGCGCATGGAGACCGCTGGACTCAAGGTGGTGGTTGTGGGTGCGGGTTTCATAGGCTCAGAGGTCGCCTCGACCGCAGTCGCCCGAGGCGCCCAGGTAGTGCTCATAGAGGCTGCAGCTGTCCCTCTGGCTGGTGTGCTTGGTGAGGAGATAGGCCGGGCTTGCGTAGAGCTTCATCGAGCCCATGGGGTGGACGTGCGAACCGGGGTCGGTGTCGCTTCGATCGAGGGCAAAGAAAGGCTGGAGCGTGTAGTTCTCGCCGATGCCACCACCATAAGCGCTGACGTCGTAGTTGTCGGTCTTGGGGTCTCGCCCGCGACTTCCTGGTTGGAGGGCTCTGGGCTGGATCTGAACGACGGGGTGGTTTGCGATCCTTGTCTGATGGCTGGCCCCTCGGTGGCAGCAGCTGGAGATGTAGCCCGCTGGTATCACCCAGGCATTGGTGAGGAGATCCGCATAGAGCACTGGACCAACGCTGCCGAGCAGGGTGCAGCAGCAGCCTCCAACCTGCTCAGAGCTCCTGCCGAGCGAAAAGCTTACTCTCCGGTCCCCTATTTCTGGTCTGATCAGCACGGGGTGAAGATCCAGTATCTCGGGCGATCCAGACCAGGCGATGACATGCGCGTTGTGGAAGGATCCATCAAGGAGGGAAAGTTCGTGGCTGTCTATGGAAGGGCAGGCAGGCTCACCGCAGCAGTCGGCTTTGGTCGACCTCGCCAGCTCATGGCCTACAGGCGCCCGCTTGCTGAGGGTGCATCATGGGAGGAGGCACTGGCCTTGGGCCCTTGACCCTCTGGAGGGGACGATCCCTCGCCAGCCAGGGCGGACTTAGAGTCAACTGGATCGAGCCGATCACTGCCCCGGGGACCGGGCTGTTCCATCTCGGCAACCTGCTGGTGAACTGTCAAGCGATGAGCTGCTCGTCTAACCCGGCCTCTTTGCTTGAGCCGCAGGTTTAGGGCAAGGCCAAGCAATCGCTTGCGTTCTTTGGGCCCAGGCTCACGCCCCGCATAGGCGCTCTGGTACAGAGCATGTCCGAGCTCTTCAAGCGCTGGCATGGCCTCAGGGCATGCCAGCCCCAGCACTGTCAGGTACTCACCTAGGGTCTGTGTTGGAAGGCGTTTCATGGCGGCCTTCTTGCCCGCCCGCTCCAGGGCGCGGTTGACCTGCTCTGTCCAATTACGAGGCCTTTTGGACCACTTTCGTCCTATCAGCAGGCCAGCAATCATGAGGCAAAGCACTGCGGCCATCCAGCCGAGTGGAAGCCTGCGGATCCATCTTGCAGCCAGTGACCCGATCACCTCGCCAGGAGAGGGGTTGGCCAGGGGAACTACGGCCGTGGGGTCGAAGCTCTGCCATCCGTAGCCCGGGAACCAGACCTGGACCCATGCGTGAGCATCTTTTGCCTGTACCTCATAGAGGTCTGTGATTGGATTGTATGGGCCAGGAACGTACCCGACAGCTTCCCTTGCGGGTATCCCAAGACCTCGCAGCATGACCGCAAGCGCCGTGCTGATCTGCTCGCAATACCCTGTGCGATTGCCAAACAGGAACTGGTTGACGGCATCCTGACCCGGCTCAAGGGGGGGGATGTCGGTGGAGTAGTGTAGGTGCGAAGACATCCAATTCTCGATCGCGGTGACCTTGCCGTAGGTGGTGCGATGAGAGCTCGTGAGTGATACCGCCAGCTCGTGAGCGCGTCGGTAGCGTCCCGAGGGTCCTGGCAGCTGTGTATATCGAGAGATCTGGGTCCGAGACAGGCCAGCTTGGCCGGTTCCGTCAGCCTTGAGCTGGGCAGCGGTAGCCCGTGTGTCCTCGGATACTACAGAATAAATCGTACCAGGACCAAGTGATATCGGGCTGCGCAGGGAGTTGCCAGGGCCGAGGTAGATCTTTGATTCGGGGAACCATATCTGTACTGGCTGCTCAGCCCCAAAAAGGAGGTTGGGGATCTGCCTTGCAACATAGAAGGTTTGGATATCGGTTGCTGGATTTGCCGGAGAGAACGCCGGGGGTGGAAGATTGAACGGAGGTCCCGCCGAGAGGGTTTGGATTCTCTTGGAGGTTTGTGTCCAACTCTGGCCGTTCCAGTTGTCGAAGGTTTCGCCTATCCAAAAGCTTGGCTTTGACGCGCGCACCCGCATGACCACCTCGTTGCCTAGATGTCCTCGCAGGGCGGTGTCCAAGGGGCCGGCAAAGCCCAGGTAGCCACCAACCTGGATCTTTCCACCAGGCTTGCCTGCTCTGGCTGGCAGGATGCCCTTAGATCCCCTGCCGGCAAGACCTCCCGGGTTGGCCACAGGCAGCCCCGAGGCAGCAGAGGAAGGGAACACGACGCTGTGGGTAGCTTGCGGGGCCGGCAGAGCAGCTATTACAGCCACAGCTATTACCAGCACACCTGCAGAAGCCTTGAGCGCCGAGCTCCAGCTGGGGCGAGCCCGGCCAGTCATTCTAGCCCACATGACCATAAGGCCCCAGAGGCAGGTGGCCAGCCATATGAGCACGTAGATGGCAAAGGAGTCGTCTACGGCCTGGGCTGCAGCTACTGCCATCAGGGTCGCGGAACCAACCAGGGAGAACAGGAGATCTCTACGTGCGGGGACATCGAAGGAGTGGGTGACCTGGATAAAGCAGAACAGCAGGGCCAGCGGACCTTCCACAGCTCCGAGGCCCTCTATGCCCTGGATCGAAGAGACAGAGGTAAAGAAGTAGACGAAGGCCGCAACGGCAGCGGCAGCGATCAAGGGCTTTAGCAATCTCCATGGCCTGTGGCGGGTCCAATAGGAGAAGACCATGCCAAAGCTGAGTGCTGCTATGACCCCAGCAGCGGTTCCTAGTCCGATTTCCGCCTCGGCTGCGCACGCGCATACCCCTATAGCCACCGCTGCCCACGCAGCAACACGGAACTGGACGGAGTCCTCCGGCGGACCTGGGGTGTTGGCGCGCCGGATGGTAGCTATGAGCTCATGGCTCAAGCGGGGTTTATGTTGACCCAACATCTCATCTGGGCGTCTGCCAGCGACACCTGGAGGTGATCCGATCACTTTCAGATCTCCAGGTCGGCCACATCCTGGCCTCCCGATCCGGTGGTGCTGTGAAGCTCAGCTCTCATGGCACCAGGCAACGCCACAGCACGTGCGAGCCTACGCCCTGCAGAGATACGATCTCTCACAGGAGCTGACACGCGTCCGCCTGCCTCGTGAGTGACCAGGATGACCTGGTCTCCGCGAGAGAGGGCAGCCAGGATGGTGCCAAGGGCTCTTTCGGCGACGGCTTCGGCGAGATCCTCATCCAATGGAAGGTCTAGCGAGACGATAAGCGGCTTGGAGATGGTGGTCTCGCGGTCACGCACCACCAAAGAGCCGGTATGCGCAGAAGCAGGCCAGTGGATGTCACGCCATCGGTCACCACGGTGGTAGGGCATGACACCCCTCGGTTCTCCCGATTGCGCACGCTGGAGCCTTCCGTGGTTAGCGCTAGGTTCTTCTGGAGCAGCCAAGCTCTCTGGGGATCCGAGCCGTGGGGCAACGTATATAGCCTGGGCCAGGTCAATGCGAAGCTTGCGTGTCCACCACAAAAGGCCAAACGGCGCAGCTGAGGAGACTTCGAGATCCAAATGGGTTATGACTCCCCTTCGCTGTTGCACACATGACATCTCCACAGGTGAGCGTGGCGCAGGGGTCTCGCTCCCCAAGGGGTCAAGGCAGCGGATCCTCAAGGGTCGGTTGATCTCCAAACTTAATACGATGGGTTCACCTGCCCTTGCGTCGGATGGGCAGTGCTTGAGGGTCACCGAGCAGGCCAGAAGGGCGACAGCCGGTATGACAAGCCCGAGCAACAGGGCGGCTGCGATAATGGCCCCGATCGCTTGCACCCATCCAACCCCACTTTCATGGGCAATGCCGGCCCACCCTGCTAGCAGCACAGCTGTGCTGACCACCGGCAGCAGAGCTTTTTTCGGGCGTGGCCACAAGAGCCACCTTGAGCTGTGGGTCATGGGCGCGGGGAGCACACTGAAGCCAGTACGGCCCTGACAGCAGCCACGCCACTCGTTGTTTCGCAGACAAGGCGGTGGGCAAGGCACGCAGTTGCAACTGCCTTTACGTCCTCTGGCAGGGTATGGTCTCGCCCATTCATCACGGCAAAGGCCTGAGCCAGGCGAATTAGGACAATAGCTGCCCGTGGGCTGGCGCCGAGGAGGACGCCAGGCGCTTGCCTGGTTGCGCGGCAGATGCGCACTGCGTAGCTTGCAACGGCTGGAGCCACGCGCACCGAAGCGCTAGCCCACTGCGCTCTTGCCCAGGCTGATACGTCACAGGCTGGGAAAAGCTGGTCGAGGGCCTGCTGACCTCCGTGGCGCAGCGCTAGGGAGACCTCGGTGGCCTCATCGGGATAGCCCATGGATACTGACAGCCCAAAGCGGTCGAGTTGGCTCTCGACCAAGGGAAACGTACCAAGCTGGCTGAGCGGGTTCTGGGTTGCAAGCACGAGGTGTGGTCTGGGCAGCGCCCACGATTCCCCGTCAACTGTGACCTGGTTCTCCGCCATGGCTTCCAACAGGGCAGACTGGGTGCGCGGAGGGGTTCTATTGAGCTCGTCTACGAGCAGGATATGGGCAAACACGGGCCCTGGCCGGAACTCCCAGGTGCCGGCGTCAGGGGAGTACACAGACACACCTGTCACATCCGATGGCAGCAGGTCAGGATGGCCCTGAACTCGAGCGAGGCGCACCCCGAGAGCCCCTGCGAGGGTCTTGGCCAGCATGGTCTTGCCAACCCCAGGAACGTCTTCAATTAGAAGGTGGGTGCCTGTGAGAGCTGCCAGGACTGCTGCCGATACCGCTTCAGGCGCTCCGAGGATGACCTCAGCCAAGCGGCTGCGCAGGGCATCAGCTACCCTTACTGCTTCGTCCAGGCTTGGCTGGATAGAGCTTCCCACGGGCGCAGACGGGCCCTCGCGCTCCAGCTCCCCGAGCGATCCCTGGTCCATCCGCTCTCCTACACTCATATCCGACCTCTCAGTCCGCTCAGGCAGGCCTTTAGAGGAGCGAACTCATTCCCCTCCATTATCGGCGCATTCAGGCTCCACCTGAACAGCACAGTGAACGTGGTGTCACTGCCTGGAGATTCTTTCCTATGACCCCAGATCCATCCCTCGACCTTGCTCTGAAAAGCACAGTAAATGGTAAACGGTAAACATGGTGCCA
>JAMCQF010000095.1 GCA_023379605.1 Actinomycetota bacterium | reverse complement strand
GGCCAGATCAACCCAGCTCAGGAGCGTTTCTGTCACAGAAGGCACAAGGCTTACGATCTTCATGAAAACTCCCTTCCAGGAAGGGTCGGCCCCAGGCTAGCGACCATCGCCGGTCGGCCCCGCATATGGCCTCGCTGCTGAGCCCTAATCCAAGTCGCTCAGGAGTCACCCTTCAACAGGCGACAGTTCCCGGCATATAGCATCACTGTTGGGTTACCATCAAAACATGGCTCGAACAGCTCCAATAGACAGGCTCGCAGACGCCCGAGATAGGGCGGCTGGGCTTACAGGCAGGCAAGACAGCTACCTGACCCCAGAGAGAGTCGATGAGTTCCTGGCAAGCCAGGAGTGGGAGCTCTCAACCTTCCTCGACCTGCTGGAAACCCACGCCCTTGAGCGCCCAAGTGACATATCCATCATCGAGGCAGACGGCAGCGCAATGTCATTTGGCGAGCTCGCCGAGCGCTGCCGGCTTTTCGGCTCTGCGCTGGTCGAGCTCGGCTACAAGCCTGGCGACACGCTCGGTGTGCAGCTTCCCAACTGGTCCGAGTTCGCATGGGTGGTCCTCGGGGCTGCGTCGGTGGGTGTTCACCCTGTCTTTATCCACACTCCCTACCGGTCTTTCGAGATGGAGTACATCCTCAGCCTGTGCCAAGCCAAGGGAGTCGTCGTGCCCCAGAGCTACAGGGGATACGACCATCTCAAGCTCGCCACTGACCTAAGAGCACGGGTTACGACCCTAGAGGATGTCTTTGTCGCTCGCCCTGAGGAACCCATCGATCTCTGTGGCGCCATCTCACTGCCTGAGCTCCTAGGCCAGCGCGCTGGAACCGCTTCCGGCGTGCCACTTCCCTGGCACCCGGCGTCCACCGACCTGTTCGTGATCATGTTCACCTCTGGCACTACCACACTACCAACCGGCCCAAGGGGGTCATGCACCTTCACGCCAACCTTCTGAACGCCTGCAGGAAGTACGTGGACTCATTCGGTTTAACTTCTGAGGATCGGTGGCTTATCGTCACACCACTTACCCAGCTGACAGCCTTCGGGACTGCGTTCCTCGCCGGCGGCCTGGCGGCCGGATCGAGCTTGGTGCTGCTGGAATCATGGGAGCCTGAGGCTGCGCTGGAGCTCGCCGAGACTTACCATGTGACTCACTTTGTAGGGGCTCCCCCCATGCTCATAGACATATCAAGGAGCCCAGATCTTCTATCAAGAGATCTCTCCTCCTTGCGCTTCCTAATGTACGCGGGAGCGCCCTGCCCGATAGAGATCCTAAGGCGCCTGCACGACCGTCTCGGATGTGCCCTTGCCGTCTTCTACGGCTGGACTGAAGGGCTCGCCCATACCTATTCCCTACCAGAGGATCCGCTCGAGATCACCAGCGTGACTATCGGAAGAACAGGAAAGGGATGGCAGTCCAGAGTCGTTGGGGAAACGGGACAAGACGTAGGGCCTGGGGAACAAGGTGAGTTCTGGGGGAAAGGCCCCAACCTCTCTCCAGGGTATTTTCATCAGCCCCAGTTTATGGCCGCAAGATACCATCCCGAAGGCTGGTTCATGTCCGGGGACATCGTGACTGCAAACCAGGATGGCACTTTCACTTTCGTTGCCCGCAAGGATGACGTCATAAACAGGGGAGGTCAGAAGATCGACCCGAGGGAGGTGGAGGAGGTGCTATACCAGCTGAGAGACATAGCAGACGCAGTTGTGGTCGCCATGCCCGACGCAAGGCTCGGCAGCAGGGCTTGCGCCTTCATAGTACCTGCTCAAGACCGGGACATAGACCTCCCAAAGATCCAAGCCCACCTGGCAGCAGCAGGGCTCGCAAAGTACAAGTGGCCCGAGCATGTCGAGATAATATCCTCGCTACCTATGACGCCAACCGGCAAGATCATGCGCTATGAGCTGCGCCGCAGGGCTGAGGAGCTCACGGCAACCTAGCCTCAAGGGGCGGTTAGCATGATGAGCCAATGGCGCGCCCAGCTGATATGGATGTCTCGGCCCCTTCTGCAAGACCGCCGGCAATCACCATAGGGGAGAAATGGTCACGCTACGGCCCAGGAGTGCTGCCTGCCTGGGTGGCCGACATGGACCTTGGAGTTGCCGAACCAATACGCATGGCACTGGCAGACACCCTGGAACGCAATGACCTCGGGTACCCTTCCTCCCAACTGCTAGAGCGTGTCGTCGCCGCCTTCGTCCAGTGGTCCCGTACCCGTCACGGCCTGGAGGTGGACCCCGAGCTCGTCGTGGTGACAAGCGAGGTTGTCCAAGCTGTCTACCTCGCGGTCATGACTCTCACAGCTCCTGGGGATGCTGTGGTGGTACAGACTCCGGCATACCCACCGTTCTTCAGGGCGGTGGCTGAAACGGGCAGGAGGCTCGTTGAGCACCCGTTAAAAGACAGCGCAACGAAATACCTGATGGATCTGGATGACCTTCAAAACGTTGTGCGCAAAGAGCGGGCTCGGATGCTCATCTGCTGCAATCCGCACAATCCGACCGGCAGAGTCCTAAGCAGTGAAGAGCTTACTGGCCTAGCTAGGATCGCTCTCGAAGAAGACGTGATCCTTGTTGTCGATGAGATCCACTCCGACCTGGTCCATAAGGGCTATAAGCACATACCAATGGCAGCTCTTGGTCAAGATATAGCTGAGCGCACGGTAAGCCTAACCTCTGCCAGTAAAGCATTTAACATCGCCGGCTTGCGCTGCGCAGTGGCACTCTTCGGCTCACAAGAGCTGCTCTCCTGCTTCAAAGCCATTCCCTCACACGCCCGAGGCGGGCTCTCCTCTCTTGGACTTCTCGCCACTGCCGTAGCCTGGGAGCAGGGTGAGCCGTGGTTGAACTGGGTGACTGCCCAGCTTGCACAGAGGCGGGACCTGGTTGCCCGCAGGGTGGCAGCCGATCTGAACGGCGTAAGGCTGCACCCACCAGAGGGAGGCTACCTGGCGTGGCTGGACTGCACCCAAAGTGGTCTAGGGCCTGACCCGGCGCGCTTCTTTCTCGAGCACGCCCTAGTCGCCCTCTCTCCTGGACTGGACTTTGGCGTGGTCGGCGCCGGTCACGCCCGCCTCAACTTTGCCACCACAGCCCCGCTCTTAGATTCGATCCTCTCCAGGATGGCATCTGCTATGAGCGCTGGCCGATAGTAGGGATCAGATAACCGCACAAAGCCGTCAGGGATGAGGCCCGAGATCCTCTACCATCCCAGGCACCGCCATCAGTGCCAAAGCACAGCTACAGTGATCGAGTACGTCATCTACTGCGGCTCGGAGAAGTGCTCTCCCATCCACAAAGCCGCTGTTTGTGGCCACCGCCACCACTAGGAGGCGACCGGGCTTTACAACCTGGTTGGCAGAGAGCTGGGCCTCCATGCGCAAGCGCCCCTGCTCTTCTGGAGTGCCCTCCCAACCAACTGCTGCTGCTCTAAAGAGGGGAGCTGCGAGCATGCTGGTTGCCATGGAGACAAGAAGGAGCGCTGTGTAAGAGCTCGGACGAATCACTCATCTCACGCAAGCGCTCCAGCGCACCGGGCTGGTCAAAGCGGGATCGCCCGAGAACTATCCCTACGGCAAAGACACCCAGCGCGCCCTCGGCACCAGACCCTACCGTCTCGAGCACAGACAGCCAAGGATCGCCTCCCTTGGCAGTGATCATCCCTGCCAGTACTGCCATGGCAAGAAAGCCCAATATCTCGTTGAGGGTGCCTATCCCAAGTCCCAGCTGGCCAGCTGTACGGCGGATCATGCCCAGCTCCGAGACCATTCGGGCGACCAAGGGCAGCGAGGTGACCGCAACGCCCACCGTCAGGAAAGCGACAAAGATGGCAAATGAGGCTCTGGGCGGCTTCAACGGCGCAAGCAAGGTCGCAATCGCCCAGACTGCGATCGCACCGGGCACTACTATGCCTCCTATAGTTATCGCTGTGACTTTTGCCCGGACTGAGCCGATGACCCGCAGGTCGGTGTCGAAGCCAATCAGCATGGCCCTAGCTTCATTGAGCAGGAGGACTCCCAACGACAACGTGCTCACTGCCTGGAGGTATGCTAGCTGTACCTGGGGGTGCGGAGGGAAAAGCCAATGGTAGCCGGGCGTGAAGATCTCGCCCGGTACCGATGGACCCAGAGCAATGCCAGCGCTCAAGTGGCCGATGACGGCTGGTTGCCCATGCCTCCTAGCTAGCTAGCCCAACGCCCGAGCCAGAAAGAACAGGAGCGCCAGCTCCGCCCAAAGGACTGTTGGATGTGGGTCTGGGTCTGCAACAGCAGCTAGATGTACGCGCCTGGAAAGGGCTGGGATCGGGTCGTGAAGTACTTAAAGGGGTCCGACTTGACCAACTCATAGCCGCGTTCCATCAATCGAGCTTAGAAGGTATCCTCGGATTATGAGTAATTTTAGGCGCATCTTGAAGCCCCTGCTTGGAGCCACCGGGGCTATTGGTACCGTGGCTGGGATATGGTGGTTTGCCTTACGGCCACGCCGGAAAGCAAGCCACGATCCGAGTTGACGACCTTAGCAGAGGCTTGGATTCGCTGATGGGTCTCG
Organism: Actinomycetota bacterium; assembly: GCA_023379605.1. GTDB lineage: Bacteria > Actinomycetota > Acidimicrobiia > Acidimicrobiales > JAMCQF01 > JAMCQF01. The sequence continues at coordinate 26,398 of JAMCQF010000095.1, read as the reverse complement.
CTGAAAGAGGCGTGCTGGCGCGCAACTAAGCCACAATGTCGGCCATGGCCTCCTATGGACGACCTCACCCCAACCCTCTGGATAGGGATCTTCTGGCCCCACCAAGGGTCTGGCCCCACCAAGGGTGTTTCCTGCCAAGTTGCCCCAGCCCAGCTACGCACACCTTCGTCGCAGAGCTTGGCAGATCACCCGCTCTGCAGGTCGCCACCTCGGCGTCCACCTCATTACCAGCGCCAAGGCGTCGAGGAGACCCGACGCCGAGTTGGCCAGGCCGCTCAGGCTGATCTTCCAAGACCTGGGTGCGACATTTATGAAGTTCGGCCAGCTGATCGCGTCGTCTCCTGGCATGTTCGGCGATGCCATGGCCAACGAGTTCCGATCCTGCCTGGACACAGGACCAGTGGTTGACTTCGACCAAGTCCGTGACCAGGTTGAGCGCAATTTGGGCATGCCGCTCGTGGACGCCTTTGAATCCTTCGAGCGCCATCCGATCGGGTGCGCTTCGATAGCAGTCGTCCACAGGGCTCGACTCAAGGACGGCCGCGAAGTAGCGGTGAAGGTGCTCAGGCCGGGGATCGACCGCACAGTCGCAACGGATCTGGATCTACTCCAGCCGCTGCTGGAGGTTGTGGCACGCCAGACTGGCAACCAGGTAGCCGCGTCGCTGCTCCAGCTAGTCGATGGCTTTCGCGAGCAGATAGGCGAGGAGCTGGACCTGCGCAATGAAGCTAGGGCCATGCTCCACTACCGCCGGCTGCTGGAGGAAGTCGATCTGGCATTCATCACCGTTCCAGAGCCTTACCCGGAGCTCTCTGGTCCCCAAGTCCTCACAATGGAGTACTTAGACGGTGTTGCCGTAGACGACCTTGAAGGTCTTGCCCGGATGGAGCTGGACCCACGTCCACTGGTCGAGGGTGTGGTTAGGGGCTTCTTCCTCACGGCCATCCGCTGGGGGGTATTCCACGGAGACGTGCATGCCGGGAACCTGCTGGTGCTGAGAGACGGTCGGATGGGGATCCTCGATTGGGGCATTGTAGGCCGCCTCGACCCTGAGACCCACCTGTTCTTCTGCAGGATCATAGAAGCGGCCCTGGGAAATGAAGCTGCCTGGGAAGACATCGCAGAGCACCTGAGCCGTGCCTACGGGCCGGCTCTGAAGGAAGGACTTGGCCTCGACGGTCCAGAGCTTGCGCAGTTCATAAGGTCCATGATGGAACCCATCCTCACCAGGCCTTTTGGCGAGATCAGCTTGGGCGCGATCATGCAAGCTCCTATGGACCAGATCACCCGCTCCCATGGGATAAGGAAGGAGAGCCGATCGCTCATCTCCATCGCCAGGCGTTTCAGGCAGCAGCGGCGTCTCCGGGGGATGATAGAGTCACACGGTACCGTTGGAAGCACCTTCGATCGCGGGACGTTTCTGCTCTCGAAGCAACTGATCTATTTCGAACGCTATGGAAAGATGTTCCTCTCGGATGTCTCCCTGCTCTCAGATCCTGAGTTTTTCGCTTCCCTATTGCAACAGACGCCAGTTAATACCCTGTCACCAGCGATTCAAGCGCCTCGGTCCATATCGCCTGTCGTATCAGACAAGCTGCCCGAAAAAGCGTCCTTGCCGGTCCCAAAAAAAATTATTGCCCCCTGAATGTCGCAGCGGCAGCTCACCGAGATACGATGGAGGCGATATGGCAACCAAACAACTAACTGACAAAGACTTCCAGCGGCTCCTTGAGCTCTGGACCGAGCTGCGTACCTTTCTTCGTGAGAATGAGGAGCGTGCAGAGCAACTCGGCATAACGCCGGCACAACACCAGCTGATGCTGGCCATAAGGGGGCATTCAGACTCCAGAGGGCCCAGCATCACCCAGGTGGCACGCTACCTGCTCCTGCGCCATCACAGCGTGGTCGGGTTGATCGACCGCGCCGAGGAGGCAGGGCTCGTCGAGCGAAGGCCCGATGGCGATGACCATCGGGTGGTGAGGCTCAGGCTCACCCGCAAGGGCAATGGGATCCTCCAGAGGATGAACACCACCCACGCCGAGGCTCTGGCCCGCTTGGAGGAAGTCACCAAGGGACTGCGCAAATCAGCTTCCTGATCCATACTGAGCAGGCCCTATTTATAGGGCCTGCTCAGTGCTACCATAACAGCCAGCTTCGTCCGTGCCCCAAGGGTTCCCACCCAGGGAGAGTCGGTTGGCTGAGTCCGTCAGTGCTGTTCAGCGCGGACGCCTAAAGGCCCAGACGATCACGATCACAGCGAAGGCTGCAATGGCAACTAGGAAGAAGCCGAAAACGGCTTCAAAGGCTACTGACGCTGCCCCCATCTCGCTGATGACCATTGATCAAGCCTAGATCGACCCAGGCGCTGGTGACAGCGCCGGTATGGCTGAGCTGCATAGATCTCGGCCTGCAGCACAGGAGCTATCTTGGCTCAGCCAACGCATCGTTTGGGTCGACAAGTGGATCTTTGGCTAGGCCAGCGCCTTTTCGGCTCAGCCAGCGGAGGGAGTGGGATTCGAACCCACGGAGCCCCATAAGGGCTCAGAGCATTTCAAGTGCCCGGCATTCGTCCGCTCTGCCATCCCTCCATCTGCAAGGCTAGCCCTTGGCACCCACCATTCCAACCAGATCGCAGCTATCAGCCACTACGACCTGGGACCATGACCTGCTCTTTGAGGCTGGCGATCCACTGATCAGCACGCTTCCAGGCGGCGGTAGCCAACCGTCGCCTGAGCTGTCCAGCCTTGCCGCCCACCGGATAAGAGCCCAGAAACTTGATGGATGCAAGCTCAGCGTGGAGGTCTCGTAGGCAGTCGGCCACGACCTCGTCTTCAAGGTGTCCCTCCATATCTATAACAAAGCAGTAATCGCCGAGACCTCGCTTGGTGGGACGCGACTCCAGCCGTGTCAAGTTTATGCTCCTAGCGGCAAACTGGCCCAGGATCGAGTGCAAGCTCCCCGGACGATCACGGCGCTGGAAACAGACGATGCTGGTACGGTCGTGGCCGGTGGGTGCGGGTACTCCCGATGGCGCAACTGCCACGAACCTTGTCTGGTTCCCAGGGTGATCTTCGATTGCCGCCTCCAGCACCTCCAGCCCATACAAGCGAGCAGACAGAGCTGGGGCGATCGCCGCAGTGCCGCTCATTTTGGACCGGCCCAGCTGGCGAGCGGCGTCTGCTGTGGAGTTGGCCGCAGATACCTCCACGCCTGGCAGCACCCGAGCGAGGTAGCCCCGGCACTGGGCAGCAGCCACAGGAAATGTCAGCACTCGCCGGATCTCTCTCATGGACGTCCTGGGTCGCACGAGCAAGTTCAAATGGACATCAAAGACAACCTCGCGCTGTATCAGCAGATTGAAATCGAAGATCAGGCTGTCCTGAGTGGCGTTCACCATTCCTTCTATCGAGTTCTCAATGGGCACGAACCCCAAGTCCACCTCGCCCCTTTGGGTTGAGTCCAAGACATCTGCGATCGTATGCATGGGTACTGGCTCAACCGCGCCCAACTCAGAGTCAGAGAGCAGGGCCTCTTCGCTAAAGGTCCCGGGCGGACCTAGGAACGCTACTTTCACCCCTGGACCTCCACCTTGAACCAAGCCGGAAGGGCCCTGCGCGCTCTGCTTTTCATGGCTTCTCCCATCCGATCCGGCTCTGTGTTGGGCATTCTTGGCCATCCCCGGGCAGGATAGTGGACGGACATGGATGAAACTGCTCTCCGCCAGCTGATGGCCTCTGTCGCAGAAGGAACGGTGACCGTCGACGACGCGGTCGCCAAGCTACGGCGGCTGCCATTTGCCAATCTAGGGTTCGCGCTCGTCGATCACCACCGCCATTTGAGAACCCGCCTACCCGAAGCTGTGTACGCTCCGGGAAAGACGCCACGTCAGTGCGCTCTTATCGTAGAGGAGCTCCTGGCGGGACCTGGGGGTCCAGTACTGCTCACTCGCGCGCGGCGCGACCAGGTGGTAGAGACCTTGAAGCTGAACCCGCAAGGTCTGGCCACTCCTACTCTGCCACCTGGGTGCATTGAGCTGGGGCCCCCTAGGAACCACCCAACTGCCTATCCAGGTCCCAAAAGCACCAGGGAGAGCGAGCTGGAAGCGTTCCTGGCAGATCCCCATTCCGAGACCGCCTCAGCTGAGGACGTTTTCTACACTCTAACGTGGCGGCACGAGCCACCCCGCCAGGCAAAGGTGCTCGTCATAACCGCCGGAACCGCTGACCTGCCCGTAGCCCAGGAGTGCACCGCAACCTTAATCGCGCTCGGATTCATACCGACCATGCTTGCCGACAGGGGCGTGGCGGGACTGCACAGGCTCCTCTACAGCCTGGAGGACCTTTACGCAGCCGAGGCGGTCGTGGTCATAGCAGGCATGGAAGGTGCCCTGGCAAGCTTGGTGGGGGGCATCACCGCAGCTCCGGTGGTAGCTGTCCCCACCAGTGTGGGCTACGGAGCAAGCCTTAACGGCGTCACGGCGCTACTGGCGATGCTGGCCTCCTGCGCTCCTGGAGTTAGCGTCGTGGGTATTGACAATGGCTATGGTGCCGCCTGCGCGGTGGCAAGGACCCTGCTATGACCTCGCACCTGCAAGAACAGCACCTAAAAGCACAAGAGCGCATAGCGTGGTTCCACTGCTTTTCCGGGGTTGCCGGCGACATGGCATTCGCGAGCCTGCTGGATGCCGGAGCCGATCTTGGAGAAGTCAGAGACATCCTGAACCGGCTCCAGATCGGCGAGTGGTCACTGGAGATAGAGCCTGTGCTGAGGTGTGGGATCGCCGCCACGCGAGCAGTGGTGCGGGCAACCGAAGGGGGCCCTGAGCGCACGTTCGAGCATATATCATCCCTGCTCAAAGGCGCTAAGCTCCCCTCTCGGGTACTGGAGCGTGCCATGGCGGCATTTTCCCTCCTGGCCAGCGTGGAGGGGCGCCTGCACCGAAAGGATCCAAAAGCGGTACGGTTCCACGAAGTCGGCGGACACGACGCAATCGTAGAGATCGTGGGGACTGCGGCTGCACTGGAGGTGTTGGAGATCTCTGAGATCAGCTCGAGCCCCATAGCGGTGGGAAGCGGTGTGATCAGCTCATCGCACGGCCTCATACCCAACCCTTCGCCTGCAGCAAGCTTGCTCCTAAGGGGAGTCCCTGCTATAGGCCGGGATGCTCCAATAGAGCTCACCACCCCTACTGGCGCCGCCATCTTGGCATCTCTCTCGTCATCGTTCGGCCCGCTCCCGATGATGACCGTAGAGCGGAGCGGCTTTGGGGCGGGTTTGGCGGAGCTCGAAGGTCTGCCTAACTGCACCCAGGTCGTCATAGGATCCTCTATGAGCTCAGAAGGCGAGGCTCGGATGGAAGATCTTGGCCAACCACAGGTCCTGATGGAGACAAACCTCGATGATGTCACCGGTGAAACCCTCTCCTACACTCTCTCCAAGGTCCTCGATGCGGGTGCAGCAGATGCCTGGATCACCTCTGTGGTGATGAAGAAAGGGCGCCCAGGACATATCCTGAGCATCCTTTGCGATGTCGCCGACGTTAGGGGCCTGCGGGACCTAGTCATATCTGAGACCGGCACTTTGGGAGTAAGGCTGCGCACCATTAACAGATGGGCAGAGCCAAGGACCGTGGAGGAGGTTGCAGTAGGCAATCACAGGGTTCGGGTAAAGATGAGCACTGCCAGCTCTGGCAGGTCAGTGAGGATAAAAGCTGAGCACGAAGACGCCGCGAGGCTTGCTGAGCTCAGCTCCATGCCCTTGCGGGAAGCGGCATCGCTCGCAGAGCAGGCCATACGAGCGAGCTTGAACGCGACCGAGGAACGGCCAAAGCAGTAGGTGAAAATAGGTAGATCACCTGCAAAGTGTGCTGGCTCGCAAATGGACCGAGCTAGCTGCCCACATGGAGATTGAAGGAGTCCTCGGTGCCCGGACCAAGCACTTGGCCAGGTGCTGGTCCAGCCTTTACCTCCAGGATGTAGGAGTCGCCTGTGGTCACGGACATAGCCGGGAAGACCACCGACTGGCGCTGGCCGGCCAGCAGGGTCACCGACTTCTCCAAGGTGGCAGATCCGCCCAGTCCTGTCGTCCCTGGACCGCTTGGGACCCGCTCCAGGCGAACCTCCAGGGGGATCGCGTGCTCGCCCACATTGCCCGTGTCTGCCACCACCATGTGGACCACAAGCCGCCCGGTAGGCAGCAGCGTCACCTCATTGCCGCTGCCTGGAACCGGGGGTGGATCAACCCAGGCCAGGAGTATGGTGACCCGAGGAGCCGGTGTAAGGCCGGGGGCTGACCTCACGGTCGAGACCAGGGCGCTGAGCCCTCCGGGCGACCATCTGCCAGCATTGCCAACCCAGCTCGACACAGGCAAGACCGCCTTGCCCGGGGAGCGGCGCAGGCGGCCTGAAGGCGCCCCAGAGAGCGCCTCTGCCCGCACTGCCACCATAGCGCTGGACTGGTCCAATCTGGCCAGGTCATCGCCCAGCTGGAGCCGATCCATAGTGCCCATGTTCTCCAGGACCGCCTTCAGCATCGCTGCGGACTTATTTGAGCTCAATGCCAGTGGCCAAGCAAGTGCAGCAAAGCTGGAGTTCATGGACCGCTGGTAGCCAAGCGAGGCCCTCTCTCCCTGGTTGACCACGCCGTTGACCAAAAAGCCCACCATAACTGCGATAAGGGCCGCCACTGACGCGCGCCGTACCCTCCTGCTAGCGTGTCGCTTCCTCGAGGAGCGGTACGTAGGAAGGCGCCGGCTGTCCCACGAGGCTCTGCCCTGGCCAATCTGCCCACCTAGCACCCAGGGCACATTAGCGCCAAGCGGCGCTGGGATGACTTCGTCGCCGGTTTCATTGGCTAGTTGCTATGAGCACCAGGACAGAGCACAGCCCGACGTCCAGACGCCAAGCGGTGCTGGCCTGACTTTGGCGGTGCCTTCACGGTATGCTGGCTCACCGTGGCTTCTTCCTCCAGTGGTGGGTCCGGCGCGGGTGGGCGCGGGTGGGACTCCAGCAGTTACAGCGCGCCCCGCTACGGCCAGCAAGAGCCAGCAGAACCGCGCCCCTCAGGACGGGCCCAGCGGGGGCAGATGCCACCAGGCGGAACCGGGCGCCGCACAGCCCCTCAGGGATCTTCCCAGCCAGGACGCTGGGGCGGCTCCGATCAAGACCCGCTTAGCAGGCCACCAGGCACCTCACAGTGGAGCGGTCAGGGGGCAGCACGTGCCAGGCCTCGCGCTCGGCATGGCTCCAGGTCAGATCACGATCCGCTCGCTGGCCTATCGCGTCTCCAGCAGCGCAACCGCAGACGTCATCGCAGGGCAAGAAGGCTCATTGCAGCAGCAAGCGCCTTCGTGGTCCTGTGCCTTTTGCTGGCGGGGGGCGCGTTCGCTTACGTGAGCTATCGCGACAGCCAGATAAAGCGTGTGAAGGTAGGGGGACTTATCACCTCCAACACGAGCCAGCCGGAGAACATCCTCTTGGTTGGCTCCAACTCTCGAGCCGTAGCGGGGCGCGCTCAACGGCAAGCAGGCAGCGCAGTTCGGTACCTGCAGTGAGGTAGGCGGGGCTCGCAGTGACGTCACCATGCTCTTGCACCTGGACCCGGCGAACAAGACAGCCTTTATCCTTTCGATCCCAAGAGACCTGTTCTTGCCAATTCCTGGCACCTACAATGCGAACAGGGTCGACTCGGCGCTTAACGCAGGGCCTCAGAGGCTGGTGCAAACAATCGAGGACGATCTCGGCATACCAATCAATCACTATGTGGAGCTCAACTTCGACACTTTCCAAAACGTCGTCAATGCCCTTGGCGGGCTGGACATGTACTTCCCAGACCCGGTCAAGGACGCCTACTCGGGGTTGAACATAACCACGCCTGGCTGCCAGCACCTAAATGGCACCCAGGCGCTGGCGGTGGTCAGAGCCAGGCACATGTACTACTACCAAAACGGGCAGTGGAACTACGATCCGACCGGAGACCTCGGTCGGATAAAGCGCGACCATGAGTTCCTCCGCATTCTCGCTTCACAGGTGCGTCAGCGTGGCCTTTCCAATCCACTTACTGCCAACGCAATTGTGGGATCGGTGCTACCGGACCTGAAAGTGGACTCGGGGTTCTCGCTCTCGGACATGGTCCACTTGGTCCTCACCTTTCACTCGGTCAACCCTGCATCGATCCCCACCGACACCCTCTCAGTTGTAATAGATCCGAACTCCTACTACTACAAAGGGGCCAACTACGGAGACGTGGTCTTCCCAGCCCAGCCATTCGACCAGCAGACCATAGACCAGTTCCTCGGGCTATCTGCCCCGCCAGGCTCTGGGATATCTCCTTCGAGCGTTAGCGTCCAGGTGCTAAATGGCACAGGAACCCCTGGCCAGGCAGCACAGACAGCCTCTCAGCTGCAAGCCCTCGGGTTCAACGTTTCCGGCACGGGCAACTCAACCCCGGTCGGACCTGTGTTCAATGAGACCACCATTTACTATCCAAAAGGAGAGATAGCTCAAGCAGAGCTGCTCGAAAGCAAGCTCGGCGGTCAGGTGATCATAGGTGAGGCACCGCCGGGAGCGGGGACAAACCTCACCTTGGTCACAGGCACCACCTTTACGGTGGCATCACCCTCATCTGGATCCTCGGCAAGCTCGACCTCTTCTACCAGTTCCTCGACCTCTGGCTCTGGATCGAGCTCGGCAAGCCCTGGGCAGCCCTCCTATACCGGACCTGCTGCGACCGAGCCCGTCACACCGCTGCCCAGCTTCGACCCGCGCTCTTGCGCAGCCAACGGGAAAGCGGGCCCCTGAGTGCCACCATCAAGCCAGCGAGCCCCTGCAACTCCGAGCTAGCCAAGGCCGCGCTGGGAAGAAAACCTTACCGCCGGTGGTCAGACCCTGGGGCAGTGGTGCTGGAAAAGGCCATAAAGCCCCGGCCTGAGCCAGGATCTTCGGTACTGTCCGCATCGCTTGCACAAGGCAGGACATCGGCAGATATGCCTGGCTTGACAGCGCTCGCAGCGTTTGTGGTGCGTCGCCAGTTCACGGTGGGCTCGATAGCGGCAGGGTCTATCCTGTCCCTGTTGCGCTCAGCCACTGACATAAGCGAGCGGATCAAGGAGCTGGATAAGAGGTGCGGCACCAAGCCGAGATCCATAAGCTTGGTGTGGGCTGCCCTGTAGTAGTGGTCCTCCTTTTCCACCCTGGGCGGGTCCAGATGGACTATCTCAACTTGGCTCGGTGCAACCTCTTGCACCAACTGCGCAAGCTGGTTCACCGAGAATGACTCGGTAAACTGATTGAACACCCGGTACTCACCCGGCTCTGGAGGGTTCATGGCAGCCAGCTCCACACAGGCCAGAGTGTCGCGGATGTCGAGCATTCCCCTCGTCTGGCCGCCTTTCCCGTACACCGTGAGAGGATATCCTGCCATAGCCTGCACCACAAAACGGTTCAACACGGTACCAAAAACGCCGTCGTAATCAAAGCGCGTTGCGAGATCTGGGTGGATCACAGTCTCGTCAGTCTCCTGACCGTAGACGATACCCTGGTTGAGGTCTGTGGAGCGAAGCCCCCAGATGCGGCAGGCGAACTGGATGTTGTGGCTGTCATGTACCTTGGATAGATGGTAGAAAGAGCCTGGCTGCTTGGGAAAAGGAAGCACATCAGTGCGGCCTCTATGGGTGATCTCTATGAAGCCCTCTTCAATGTCGATGGATGGGGGTACCATACTCGCCCATTGTCCCCAACTTCACGAGGTGGATCGAAGGGTCTATGTCAGCTATGGCATACAGCAGGTTCAGCGTGCCAACCACGTTGTTAACCTGGGTATAGACCGCGTGTGACCGGTCGATCATGGAGTAGGGGGCGGATCGCTGCTCGGCAAAGTGGACGATCGTATCCGGGCTGAACTCAGTGAGTACTCGATACACGAACCCATCATCTGTGAGATCACCCACAAAAGCCTCGATCCGGCTCCCGGACACTTCCTCCCAGCACTGCACCCGCCTCTTAAGGCTCCGGATCGGGACGAGGGACTCTACGCCCATCTCATGGTCGTACTGGCGCCGTGCGAAATTGTCCACAACGCCAACGTCATTGCCTTGGCGGGATAGGTACAAGGCAGTAGGCCATCCAAGGTATCCATCGCCCCCAAGAACTAAAACCCTCATCGTTGCGACTCCTTCGTTTTAGTAGGCTCGCACGTTCTTGCCGTGCGAGTGCTCAAGCGTTTCCATGGCATTTCCGTGGCCACCACAGTGACAAGGGCCTTTAGAGCAGGACTCTGTCCTCAACGCTCCGAAAGCCTGGCTTATCGCCTTGTGGATGTCCATGTGTTACCGATTCTTTACGGCCAACCTGAGAAAGACCTGGGAATACTGTGAGCAGCGCGTAAGCATTTGTTAGGGTATGTGCCTCTTGGACCAAAGTCTCACAGAGACCAAAGGACAGCTCTAGGGTACCGTCGGAGCGGGAGTAGGAAGCGCATCTGCGACCGAGTGTCACTACTGTCTTTTAGCATCGTCTTCAAATGACAGAGCTGACCGTACCTCCGGGTAGAGGTGCCACCCTCGCACTTTTCGAGCTGATCTCCAAGGCCAAGGCAGGAGATCAGCTAAGACCAGTTACAGTGGTGGTACCCTCCAGCTATGTGGGCCTCACGTTTCGCCGCCTTCTGCCTTTTCTTCCTGCTGGGGCCCCATATTTCCAGGACGGCTCGAGCAGGAGCGGGCGTGGCCTGGTCAATGTTTCCTTCCTCACTGCCCGCCACCTTGGAGACGAGCTCGGACTGGCCGGGCTTTGCGGTGATCAGCGAGCACCTCTAACTTTCCAGGTTTGGCTGGCCGCAGCGCGCTCAGTGCTGGCCGATCCCCCAGCCAGCTTGGCGGAGATAGCAGAGCATCCCAGCACTGCAGAAGCTCTCGCCCATGCCTTCAGCGAGCTCGAGGGGTGCTCCTTGACTGCGGTGCAAACCCTTAGCAGGCGGGACGGCAGGGGGGCTGCGGTCGCCAGGTCATACCTTGAGACGCTGGCCATGCTCGAACCCTATTTCTACTCCAAGCGCGACGAACTGGGCGCGATCGGCGATCTGGTCAAAGAAGAAGCGGGCCGCCTGTTCCTCTCTCGCACCCTAGGTCAGATGATCCTCTTCGCGCCCGGACAGCTCAGCTGGATGGAGCGCCAAACTATGCACTCTTTGCAGCTTGCAAGCCGGTCAACGGTCAACCCAGCCAGACCACGAACCTCAAACTGTGCGGATCGAGCTTCCCAGCGAGAGCGCGATCCCGCCCTTTGTGCAGCTCACTGCGGCCAGCGATCCCGACCGGGAGGTTCGCCTCGCCTTGGAGCGCTCGCTGGGGCTTTCGGAGAAAGCCGGCCGCCCCCAGATCCCACTCTGGCGTCAAGGGGTGCTCTATCCTCGCCATGGTCCCTACGCAGATCTTTTGAACCACCACCTAGCCTCGGCAGGCATCCCAGCCTACGGTCCGGGCACCTCGACTCTGGACAGGACGATGGCGGGCAGCTGCCTTCTCGCCATGCTCGATCTCGCCCTTGGCGGCTGGAGGCGTGATCAGCTATTTGACCTGCTTGGACGCCTTCCCACCGCCTGGTTGGGGCACAGGGAGCCAGCGAGCTCAACGACTTTTTTAACTGGGACTCAACTGAGCAGGTGGGAGCTAGTTGCAATGGAAGCTGGTGTCCAATGCGGGCTTGACCAGTGGTCACAGCGGCTCAGAGGGTTCGCGAATCGCGCCTCACACAGAGCATCTTCGAGCCTCCCCAGAGATCAGGCAACCCAGGCTGCAAAAGAGCTAAACGCCTTCATCGTCCGCCTTGGAGACGCTCTGAAGCCACCGGCGCGGGCGAGCTGGTCAGATCTAGCGCGTCTCTCTGTAGATCTGCTCGAGCTCACCTTGGATGCCACCAGGGCTCATGAAAGCTGGCCAATGCCAGAGCAGGACGCGTACCAGCAGGTGCTTAGAGCTCTTGACGGCCTGCGAGTGCTGGATCGAGCTGCAAAGGCAGGACTGGCGGAGACGGCGCCAACCTTGGGCAACCTACGCAGCGCCATCGGGAGCGCCATGGCCCGATGGCAAGTCCACACCGGCAGCTTCGGCCACGGAGTCCTCGTGGCTCCTATGGACATGGCTCTCGGTCTAGACCTAGAAGCTGTCTTTGCCCTCGGCCTCTCCGAGACCTACCTGTCCAGGCGTGCCGGGCAAGATCCCATGATATCTGACGCCGACCGGCTCTCCACTGCCGGCGAGCTACCCGTGCGCGCGACTGGCCAGAGGGAGGTGCTGGCCTGGATCGCTGGAGCCATAGGAGCTGCGAACACGCTCTCTGTTGGATCCTGGCCACGCTTCGAGCTCGGCCAGGACGTAAGGCATGTACGGTGCCAGTGGGTCTGGACCAGCTCCTCGCATAAGAGCTTGCAGCGATCAGCGCTCTCGATAGGCGACCTGGATCGTTCGACGCTCGCTCGCTGGGTAAGTACCAATCACTTGCCAGAGGATCACTGGCTGAGCGAGGCTAAAGGGCTGCAGAGGGGCTTCGAGATGATAAGGTGCCGCCAGACCAGCACGCCGAACCGCTATGAGGGATTCGTTGGCACCCTGGCGCTGTCGTTGCTCCCAGCGAGCCCGACCCTGACCCCTACCGCTATCGAAAGGTACGCCAGATGCCCTATGTCGTACCTGCTGGGCGATGTCCTGGGGCTGGGCAAGCCCAGCCCACCCGAGGAGCTGGAGGCCATAGAACCTACCGAGAGGGGCAGCCTGATCCACGACATCCTAAGGCAATGGGTCGCTGAGCGCATTGGTGGCGAGGCAACGGCAACAAGATTGGTTGAGATAGCCGGCGAGCTCTTCAACCAATACGAGGCCGATGGCGCTGCAAGACCAGGCCTGCCGTGGGCTCTGGAGAAGAAGTCTATCCTTAGAGACTTAAAGGAGGTCGCCCTTCGAGACAGCCTTAGTCCACTTGCCGTGGAGATTCCTTTCGGATCGGCCTATGGTCCCGGTGCACTCAGATTGGATCTTTCCAGCGGGGAAAGCGTCTATTTCCGCGGAAGGATAGACAGAATAGACCGCAGACCTGGCTCAGATCAGGCGCTCGTAGTCACAGACTACAAGACCGGGCGCAGACATAGGCCAGAAGGCGACACAGACCGGCTCGCCAGGGGGACGCTCCTGCAACTTCCCATATATGCCCTGGTCGCTGCCCGGGAGTTCGGCAACGATGGAGCTCTGTATATGCGGTATTGGTATGTGACAGCGCGCGAGCGCTTCTTTGAGGACACCGATCGTGTGGACGAGGCGCTCCTAGAGCGCTTGGGTGAGATCGTGACCACCGCCGTGAGCTCTATTCGCAACGGGGTCTTCCCGGCTCACCCGGGCCAAGCTGTACCTTTTGCAGGCACCTGGGAAAACTGCCGTCACTGCCCCTTTGATGCAACCTGCCCTTCCGACAGGGACAAGCGCTGGAAGGCGCTGGCCTGTTCACCGGAGGCGTCCGGCTATGCCAGCCTTGCCGAGCCGCCGGGCATGGGCCTACCCACAGCCACAACGCCCCAGGACGAACCCTCCGTTGGCTGATCCCTACCAACATCGCTCCCCCCATTGCCCGGCCATGAACCAGCTACAGACTCCGATGAGCGTCGAGCCAGCCTTAGAGGAGGCTTCCGCTTGCGAAAAGGCTCCGTCCTTGCCACAGGGAGAACTGATGGACTCCAAGGCCAGGCAAAGGGTGGTAACCGATCTGGATCAAAGCCTCTTTGTAGCTGCCGGAGCAGGCACAGGCAAGACCACGGTTCTGGTGGAGCGCGCACTGGCTCTTGTATGCTCGCTCAGAACGAGGGCCTGCGACCTAGCTGCCATTACATTTACCGAGGCGGCCGCGAGCGAGCTTCGTGAGCGGATACAAAAGGCGCTCGGTGAGGCTGTCCGCGCAGGCAAGATCGCTCCAGCAGCGCTGGCCGACCTGGACCGCGCTGCTGTGGGGACCATACATGCTTTTGCCTACAGGCTTCTTGCGGAGGCAGATGCGCGCTCTGGGCTCCCTCCGGCACTGGAGATACTGGACTCTGGTTCGGAGGCGCTGGACTTCTACAACCGCTGGCGGGAGTTCACTGACGAGCTTATAAGATCCGCTGAAGAACCCAGATGGTTGCGCAGAGGATTGACAATTGGGGTGAAGCTTGCCAACCTGCGCGAAGCAGCTTTGTACATGCAGGGCCATTGGGACAGGATCGCCGCGTCTCAGAACCTAGGATGTCCGAACAGTTCAGAGTCCTTGGATCCATCCAAGCGGCTCTCTCAAAAGCACATCGAGCGCATAGAAGTCAGGCGCCTTCTAGAGCATCTAAGGGCAGCAGTAGCCCTCTCTGGCTACTGCAACGACGAGGGTGACCGGCTCCTTCATCACCTAAAGGAGCTATCTCGCTATGCTGACAGACTGGAGGAGACTACCGATGAAGACGATCTTCTGGCTCTCCTGGCTGGACCACCTGCTCGCCTGTCTGCGAATCGGATCGGGAAGAAGCAGTCCTGGGACTCTCAGATAGAACACGTCCGAGCCCAATGTGAGGCAGCTGAGCGAGAGCGCTCGAAAATTATGGGTCTTGTAGGCAAAGAGGTAATAGACGGTGCCGTCGAGACCCTAAGCCGCTTTACCCTGACAGCCGCAGAGCAGCGAAGGAAAGAGGGCAGGCTCACTTTCCACGATCTGCTGGTGCGAGCATGCATCCTTCTAAACTCGGATCGCCAAGCTCTTCAAGACGCCAGGGATCGATGGAGCCATCTGCTTATCGACGAGTTCCAAGACACAGACCCGCTGCAGGTCGAGCTTGCTCTCCTTCTTTCCGGGGAGCCCATGGGCCCGGAAAGCTCCATGGTCCATGAACGAGATGACCAGGGCGCAACATCTCCAAGACCCCCCACGAGACCCTCAAACGGACGCCTGTTCCTCGTCGGTGACGGCCAGCAGTCCATATACCGCTTCAGAAGGGCAGACACGGCGCTGTTCAGCTCTGTAGCCACCTCCCTTGGGAGCCCTGTGGCTCTCAAGGAGAACTTCAGGTCTGTCCCGGGCATCTTGGAGTGGATAAACCAGGTGATGGCATCAATGGCCCCTGGGGACAGGCCGAAATTCATTACCCTTGCAGCGCATCGGGAACCTCTCACGAGCTCCAAAGAACCACCTGTCATGCTGCTCGGTGGCGCACTGGAAGCTGGGCCAAACGGAAGAACCACTGCCGGGCAGGTAAGGGCAGAAGAAGCGACTGCAGTGGCTTTAGCCCTGGCATCGGTGGTAGCTGATCGCTGGTTGGTGCAAGACCGCCCCGGACCTGGTGAGCCAGAGGCAAAGCCAAGGCCAGCGCGCTTTGGAGACATTGCTGTCCTTATGCCGACACGATCTGGTCTTACCACGCTTGAGCGGGCCCTGCAAGACATGCGGATTCCCTACAGGATGGAAAGCGCCGCTCTCATCTGGCAGTCCGAGCAGATCAGGTACCTGCGCCTTATCCTGAGCGCCGTAAGCGATCCTTCCGACGAGGTTTCCCTCATTGCGGCGTTGCGCTCTCCTTACCTGGCCTGTGGCGATGACGACCTGGTTGCGTACAAGCTCGCTGGAGGTTGCTTCGACCCGGCGACGCCTCCTCCTCCTGGACTGCCCGCCGACCATCCAGTCTCGACAGCACTTCAAAAAATCGCGCACCTGCGGGAGCGCTTGAGATGGTTGAAGCCTTCCGCTGCCCTCGAAGAGGTGGCACGGGAGCTGGGTTTCTTCGAGCTGGCTTTGGCACATACCGAGGTAGCTGATGCCTGGGAGCAGCTGCGCTGGGTTATCGATCAGGCCCGTTCCTACGATGGGCTCTATCAAGGGTCTCTCAGGGGCCTGTGCAAATGGATGGCCATACGTGCTCGAGCGAAAGACCGTGCCCGCTTTGTGGCTCATCAGCCATCTGACGCCGTTCACCTACTCACGATCCATGGAGCAAAAGGTCTTGAGTTCCCGGTGGTTGTGGTGACGGGTCTGGGTCACAAAAGACGCGGCTCCTCCAGCGGCACCACGGTCCTGTGGGAGTCCAATGGCGCCCCATCATTACGACTCGGCAGAGTCCATTCAGAAAGCTACGACTCTCTTGCCGCAATTGAGGAGTCCCTCGAGGAAGAGGAGCAGCTTCGCCTTCTCTATGTCGCACTGACGCGCGCCCGAGACCACCTTATAGTGAGCCTTTACCATAAAGCCGGAAGTCCGTGCCTGGCCCATGAGCTATACAAGGCTTCCATGGCGTGCCCGCATCTATGGCGCACTCTCAACTTGAGCACTGTCCAAGATGATACAAGCACCCTACAAGATACACAGGGGCTATCTTCAGATTTTAACTTCATGGCAGATATCCCCCGGGACGGGATCATTCCACTGCCTGAAGCTCCAACCCCCGCATGGCGTGAGGCTTGGATCGCCGCCCGGAGCCGCACAATTGCTACGAGTAAGGCCCCCGTAATTTCGGCCACCTCTCTTACAGACTCCAGCGGCGAGCCAAGCACTATTCCAGTACAGGACAGCGAGACCTCCCCACCATCTTGGATGCGCTTTGGGTCAGGAGTGGCTATTGGCCGTGCAGTCCACACGGTACTACAGATGACCGAGCTGGGCGCACCCGGTAACGTCGTGGATCTCGTGCGCTCTGTGGCCTATCGAGAAGACATTCCGCACCGGCTCAAAGATGTGGCAGCTATGGTGCACCGTGCCCTTTCAAGCCCAACGGTGCTACAAGCAGGCTCTGTGCGGCACTGGAAGGAGGTGTATGTCTCGGCCAATGTCAATGGTGGGGTCGTTGAAGGCTATATTGATCTTCTTTATGAGACAAGCGGCGGTCTTGTCATCGTGGATTACAAGACCGATAGGATCGGCCCAGATGGCATCAGCGACGGAAAGCTCGAGCGACACAGCCTGCAACTGGGATGCTATGCCCTGGCTCTGGAAGCCAGCCAACCCCTCCGAGTTGCCAAGGGAACCCTTTTGTACCTAGACGCCGGATCACATGTCCTTGAGCTCGAGTTGGCCGATCTGGCAGCGATCAAGGAGCAGGCCGCCTCAAAGCTTGGTCAAGCATTTGGGAGCCAGCTGGCAAAGCGAGCCGACTTGGCGTCACCATAGAAGCCGTGGACCTACTGTCAGCGCTGGCGGGAGGGGACCTACTGTCAGCCCTGGCGGGAAGGGACCTCGGGCCACCTGCCGGCCTGAGGGCTGAGTGAGCGGTCTTCGGCCAGCCCAAGTCCTTTGCTGGCATAAAGTCGCTGCAATGAGGCGGGCGTGCTCAAGGGGTCCCCGTTTCTGCCAGTTCCCGAGGATATCCTGGAGCGCCACTTACGCTGGAGTGCTTGCCCGCGCCTGGCCAGTGGCTGGTCAAGGTGGGCGAGAAGCCCTGGGGCCAGGCTTGCCAGCTTGGCCAGAGCCGCTCTACCGGCTGGCATAGAGCCCGTGAGCCTGTTTGTGTCGAAGAGCAGTGCCAAACCCTCTTTAGCAACTTCGTCGGCATCCAAGAGGCGACCGCCACTAAAGGCCATGGCGGCCTGCCTTCTCGTCAAGTACCTCCTCCAGCATCGGAGTCCATATGCCATCAGGGCAGATGGTGCAAAGCCTTATACCAGAGCCAGCCATCTCCATAGCGACAGTGGTCGTGTATGCCCGCACAGCATGCTTGGAAGCGCAGTAGACCGCCAGACCGGGCGTGGGAGCCCAGGCAGCCAGGGATCCGACGTTTAGGATCCAGCCACGACCGATCTCAGACATGACCCCCAGGGCCGCCCGCGTGCCATTGATCACACCTGATAGGTTCACTGCCAAGACACTTGAGACGATCTCGTCTGGCTGATCTATTGCACTGCCGGCACCCAGGATGCCAGCATTGTTGATCCAGACCACTGGCTGGAGCTCAGAGGCCAGATCACGGCAAGCTGAGATGTCTGTGACGTCAACCACGCGCTCAGTGCCCTTTATATCCACCGGAACCGCCCTGAAGCCTCGCGAGCCCAACGCCCTGCAGAAAGCTGACCCCAATCCCCCAGCTCCTCCAGTCACGATCGCAACTGGCCTGTCTTGGTCCATGCCATCACGATCAGGCATACCGAGCTGTCCTTGTCGAAGACGCCGCCCATACTCTCCAGGCGGCAAGGATCCGAAATGGGCCGTGGGCAACTGGCTCAGCGACAGGCAACCTACTCATGGCGCGGATCCTAGGTGCTTTTCGACCCGCAGCGCTCATATGCCTGCCGAAGCTATGGTTGGTGTGCCAATCCGGCGACCTTGCCATGATTGGCAGCTATACAGTGGCGCCCTGCTCCTAGCGTGGACGCCGCCCTGAGACCACCCCTGCCTCGTGGACCACAGCTTGGAACCGAACTGTCTCGAAACCGGCCGAGCTAAGCGCTGAGGTCCAGAACTCCGGTGGAACCGGAAGCTCCGATCCCCTCCGCAGGGAGAACCTGACTATGTTCTTTGCCAATCGCCATAAGCCTGCTGGTCCTTTGCGTGCAAAGGCCTTGGCCTTCTCCAAAAGGATCTGCCGATCGCGCTCGGAGCGCCCCCGACCAAACATCATGTCTGCCACGACCAATCGCCCACCGGGCCGCAGCCACGAGTAGGCCTTTGCCACTAGCTCTGCCTTCTCATCATCACGCAGGTGATGAAGTGCATACGACGATACAATCACATCCAAGCTGGCTGGGGGCAGCTCCAGCCCAGCAAGATCCGAGAGCACCGGTGTGATGTTGGACACTCCTGCGGCCAGCGCCCTTGAGCCTATGGAGTCCAGCATCGAAGGTGCCAGGTCCACCGCCAGGACGCTGGCGACCCTGGCTGCCAGCGCCAGGGCCAGCGTTCCTGTGCCAGCTCCAAGATCGGCAACCGCGTCGCCAGATCCCGGACATGCGTGATCGAGCACTGCTGCCTGGATGGCTTTGAACGCTGCAGACGAGCCTGAATGATGATCCCAGCTCTGTACCCTGCCGTTCCACAAGCTCTGCATATGCGCTGCCCGGCCTTGGGTAGGAACAGAGCCCGCAACCACCCCAGAGTTCCTTGATCTTCCAGCATTACTGCCTTCTGACCTACCAGTATCATCCATGGAGACTACAGGCCGAGGGACTGTATCGCCTTTCAAGGTATCGGCTGCAGATCTCTCTCTTGGCATGATTATGACGATATGGGATGCCCCCTGAGAATTAAGTGAGAAGCTGCCCGCGGAGCTGAAAAAACGCTGAACCCGACGAGCGCGACCCCTTCAACCCCATAGGGGCGATCCTCCTCTGTGCCGGTAGAGAAGTGGGCATCAGCTTGCAGGGTCACGATGGCGCTAACTTGGGTCAATGGATGAAGATGGCCTTGACCGCCAAATGATCCAGCTCTTCGCAATGGTCGGCGAAGGACTAGCCGGCGCTACCCACGCACTGCTGGCAGGAGAACGGGAGATGGCCATAGAGCTCGCCGAGCGTGATCAGCTCGTGGACTCTTTGTACCGCGAGATCGACGAATCGGTGCTGGCCCGCCTGGCCACCCACCACGGCGATCCCCGAGAGCTCCGCACCACGGCGATCCCCGAGAGCTCCGGCGCTTGGTGGCGGTGCTGCGAATGCTGCCCGAGCTCGAACGCAGCGGCGATCTCGCCGAGCACATTGCCAGGCGTGCCGTTAGGGGCCTGGGCCGCGAGATGACAGCGCGTAGCCGAGGTCTGGTGGAGCAGATGGGAGAGGTGGCAGCCCGTATGTGGCGCCAGGCTACCGATGCATATGCGGACCGCTCTGCCCATGCCGCTGAGGGGGTCGAGCACTTAGATGATGAGATGGACGACCTTCATGTGACACTTACCACCGAGATCGTAAGCGGCGGCATGCCATTGCCCGTCGTGATCGAGCTTGCGCTGGTGGCACGGTTCTATGAGCGCTTCGGGGATCATGCCGTGAACCTGGCCAGGCGCTCCAGGGAGATGGCTCTAGGGATGATCTGACCGAACCCTCCCTGCGCCTTCCCTCTTACCTTTGGGTTCTTGGCTCCCCTGCGCCTTCCCTCTTACCTTTCCCTGCTTGCCTTTGGGTGCCAAAGTTTTGCCTTCCTGTTACCTTGTGTTTACTTTTCAGTCAGCCATGCTTAACCCCGCCCTGGCAGGCTGGGCTCAGCAGAGCTAGATGAGCCGCCTCGGTTGGGGACGAAAGGATGTTCCTTGCCCAACCCTGCGTGGGCTGGGTGAGAGGAGCTAAGTGGGCGAAGCGGGGCAGGCGGGTAGCAGGGCGCTGGCGAAGGCCCTCGACGAAGCAACCCTGGGACGATTCCATCTAAAAGCCGCCGTCGTCTCTGGAATGGGCTTTTTCACTGATGCCTACGATCTGTTCATAATCGGCATTGCCCTGGTGCTCATAAAAAGCGAGTGGCACCTGTCCTCACCAGAAGTAAGCGCCGTTGGTGCTTCGACGCTCCTCGGTGCCTTTATCGGTGCCATGGTTCTCGGCCGCGTCGCGGATCTCTTCGGCCGCAAGCGCGTTTATGTGCTGGTGGCGGTCATCATGACCTCGGGTGCCCTGGCCTCGGCCTTCGCTACGAGCTTGGTGTGGCTGGCCCTGGCCTCGGCCTTCGCTACGAGCTTGGTGTGGCTGGTGGCCTTCCGGCTGGTGCTCGGGCTGGGCATCGGAGGGGACTACCCGGTGAGTGCGGTGCTAATGACCGAGTACTCCAATCAGAGAGACCGTGGGAAGCTCGTGAGCCTGGTATTTGCGATGCAGGCCCTGGGCTTGGTGGTGGGGCCACTCGTAGGCCTGACGCTCATAGGGTCTGGGATCGGCCATGAGCTGGCCTGGAGGCTGATGCTGGGGTTCGGTGCGATCCCAGCCACCACAGTGATCTGGCTGCGCACGCGCATGCCGGAGTCTCCCCGCTATACCGCCGAGGTTCAGGGGCGCTCTGCTGAGGCAGCGGCCAGCCTGGCTTCGTTTGCCGGCGGGAAGGCTGGGGAGCCAAAGAGCCTCCCGGGGCACTTTGGCGGTGAGGGCTGCACCAAGGCCGATCCTGTGATCCAAGGCCTGCGACTCCAAGGGTCGGCCTCACCAGAGGCAAGGCGCATGTCGGCCTTCTCGCTTATTACCAACCGTCGCTTGCTGCTCACCTTGGTGGGCACAGCAGGGACATGGTTCCTGCTGGACTACGCGCTCTACGGAAACACCATCTCAACCCCTCTTATCCTGGCCGATGTTGCGCCGCGCGCAGATCTGATGGCAAAGCTGGCGTGGACCCTCATAATCTTTGTCGCCTTCGCAGTGCCTGGCTATGTGCTCGCCCTCTACAAAATGGACAAGATCGGCCATCGCAAGCTGCAGATAATCGGCTTTACGATGATGGCGGTGTCATTTGCGCTTCTCGCTGCCGTGCCCCAGCTAACCGCTATCACGTCCGCGTTCATTGTCGTCTACGGCCTAAGCTATTTCTTCTCGGAGTTTGGACCCAATACCACCACCTTCGTCCTCCCAGCAGAGCTCTTCCCTACAGGGGTGCGCACCACCGGCCATGGAGTATCGGCAGGGGTCGCCAAGCTTGGCGCGTTCCTGGGCGTGTTCATGTTCCCCATCCTCGAATCGGCAGCGGGGCTGCGCGGATCGCTCGCGGTCACTGCGTCTGCATCGCTAGCCGGTCTGCTTCTCACCATGGTCCTGCCTGAACCTGCTCGGCTAAGCCTGGACGAGATCGCAGATGGGCACCCACGGGTCGAGCCTGCTGGCCCCAAAGCTAGACCGACACCGCTGGGAAGCCAGGAGGACCAAGACGAGCTCCCCAGGGCAATCTCGCTGTAGTGCTCACCAGCATGCCGCTCGTTGCCAGAATCTGGCTCAGTCCATGCCCCACCGCCCAGAGCGCTGCCTGGTCTGTTAGGAAGGCAATATCCCGAGCCTGAGCAGCGACTCGGCAATCTGCACGGCGTTCAGCGCTGCGCCCTTGCGTAGGTTGTCGCCTACTACAAACATCGCCAACCCGTTCGGTACTGTAGGGTCCAGGCGGATCCTGCCAACCAAGGATGGGTCCACCCCGGCTGCCTTAAGCGGTGTGGGTATGTCCTCCAGCACGACTCCTGGGGCATCGGCAAGCACTTCGTAAGCCCGCTGGACACTGAGACCTTCGCTGAAGCGGGCCTGGATGGCAAGGGAATGGCCTGTAAAGACAGGGACCCTCACACAGGTAGCCGATACCTCCAGGGATGGGATCCCCAGGATCTTGCGGCTCTCATCACGCAGCTTGCGCTCCTCGTCCGTCTCACCCGAGCCATCCCCCAGCAGCCTGCCTGCAATCGGTATGACGTTGAAGGCGATGGGCTCGGCGAACTTTGACGGGGCGGGCAAGTTCACAGCCGAACCGTCAAAGGTGAGGTCTGCACAGCGGTCACCTGCTTGTGCCACCTGGCCTTCCAGCTCCAAGACCCCAGCTCTGCCAAGACCCCAGCTCTGCCCGCACCTGATACAGCCTGATAGCTGGAGACAACCAGGCTCTTCAGCCCTGCAACCCGGTCTAGCGGAGCAAGGACAGGCATGGCCACCATGGTGGTGCAGTTGGGGTTTGCCACGATGCCCTTCTTAAGGCTGCCCAGGGCGTGGGCGTTCACCTCAGGCACCACCAGCGGTACCTCTGGATCCATGCGCCAAGCCGAGGAGTTGTCAACCACCTTTGCACCGGCAGCAACGAGCCGTGGAGCCAGCTCTTTGGAGGCAGCGGCCCCAGCCGACATCAATGCGAGGTCTATCCCTGAAAAATCCGCGCTGGCGGCATCTTCCACTAAAACGTCCCGGCCGCGCCAGGACAGCACCGAGCCAGCTGATCGCTGCGACCCAAAGAACCTCATGGCTCCAACGGGAAACTCCCGCTCGTCTAGAACCGCGCGCATCACCGATCCAACCTGGCCAGTCGCGCCGAAGACCGCTACATCCACCTTGCCATGCTATGCCGGCGAGGTGCCCTCCAGTCACCCTCGCGAACCAGCCCAGCCGCCAAGAGACACCCTGCCCGATCAGCCCCCCAGTCTGAAGGCCTCGTGAAGAGCCTGGACGGCCTGGTCCACCAACTCGTCACGGATGACACAGGAGATCCTTATTGCCGAGGTCGAGATCATCTCAATGTTGATCCCTTTGCCGGCAAGCACCTCGAACATGGTCGCGGTGACCCCAGGATGGGTCTTCATCCCAGCACCCACCAAAGAGACCCGCGCGATGCTGTCATCAGCACTGACCTCACCCGCTCCTATCTGCTCTGCAAGGTCATGAGCAACCTCCAAGCTTGTAGATAGATCAAGCTTTGGGACCGTAAAGGATACGTCTGTGGTGCCGGCCTTGGAGACGTTCTGAACGATCATGTCCACATTGACGGCCCTGTCTGCAAGCGCACGAAAGAGCGAGGCTGCCACGCCAGGGCGGTCAGGCACACCTGCGACAGTGACTTTGGCCTCCGAGACGTCACTGGTGACCGCAGAGACGATGGCCTGCTCCATGGACGGATCCTCCTCTACCACCCAGGTGCCCGGTTCCCACGTAAAGCTCGACCGCACGTGAAGAGGCACTTTATGATTGCGAGCAAACTCTACTGATCGCAGAGCCAAGACCTTGCTTCCCCCAGCGGCTATCTCCAGCATCTCCTCGAAAGAAAGCCGGTCAATGCGGCGTGAAGAGGGCACCACCCGAGGGTCCGCGCTGAACACCCCAGAGACGTCGGTATAGATCTCGCACACGCGCGCTCCCAGGGCCGCAGCGAGGGCGACAGCAGTGGTATCTGATCCGCCACGTCCAAGCGTGGTCACATCGCGTGCAGTAGAGACCCCTTGGAAGCCGGCTATAACAGGCACCTGGCCCTCGTCCAGAGCGGCACGTAGGCGATCGGCTCTGACCTCGAGGATCTTTGCCCTGGTGTGGACCTCATCTGTAATGATCCCTGCCTGGCTGCCTGTGAAGGATGCGGCGGGAACCCCAAGATCGGCAAGAGCCATGCAAAGCAGCGCCATGGAGATCCGCTCACCAGCAGTAAGTAACATGTCCAGCTCTCTTCCCGGCTGGGTTGCGCTTACCTCTGCAGCGAGCCTCAAAAGGTCATCTGTGGTTCGGCCCATCGCGGCCCATCGCGCTCACCACTACGACCACTCGCTCTCCGCTGCGCCGGGTACGGGCAATGTGATCGGCCACTGCCTTAATACGATCCGGATCTGCAACCGAGCTCCCACCAAACTTTTGAACCACCAGTGCCACGACCACCGAAGCTATCGCAGCCAAGGCGACGCCTGGACACCGTGATCTTTAAACAGAGCCCGGGAGCGACCGGCAAACAGTGCAAACAGTGATCGCCCATCCGTGCCAAGCGCGACTAGCTTGTTGCACCGTGCCAACTTCTAAGCGTGAGCGCCAGCGGGCCAACCGCCAGGCTGGGAGAGCTGCCGCAGCAGCGGCTAAAAGACGCCGGTCAACTCGGCGCAACACAGTGATAATCGTGGTGCTGGTGGCAGTGGCGGCCACTGTCGCAATACTTGCCACCACTTCAGGCAAGAAGGCAAAAACGGCCAAGGCTGTCACCACAAGCGCCACCTCGTGTGCTCATGGACCTTCCCAGATCAGCTTTTCCCATCCCCCGGCAATGACCATCGACAGCCACGCCTCCTACTTGGCTGTCGTAAAAACGAACGCGGGCTCTTTTACCATCACCCTTGATGCTGCAAAGGCGCCGGTGACAGTGAACAACTTCGTCTTCCTCGCCCAGCACGGCTTTTACAACTGCTCTGACTTCCAAAGAGTGATCCCTGGATTCGTCGTCCAAGGTGGGGCCACTCCTGCTGCTCCCAACCGGGGCCCGGGCTACCAGTACACCGGCCATGTGCCACCAAAGGCTGCCAACCCCGCACAGCAGTACCCCCTGGGATCGGTGGCGATGGCCAACTCGGGGTCCCCCAGCAGCGACGCAAGCCAGTTCTTCATAGTGGTGGGAGCCCAGGGCGAGTCCCTGCCAAACGACTACACGCTCTTTGGCCAGGTGACGACCGGCATGGCCGTGGTGCAACGAATTGCCTCCCAGGGTGGGCCGGGTCCGAACGGAACGCCCAAAGTCCTTTACCACATGATCACCGTGACAATCCATAAGACATGAAACGAAAAGAGATCCAGATGGAAATAGACCCACAATCCTCCTATGCGGCGCAGGTCGAGACTGACCTTGGCACCTTTACCATCACATTTGACCCACTGTCAGCGCCACGTGCCGTGGAGAGCTTTGTCAGCCTGGCACGCAAGGACTTCTACAATGGTGTGGTCTTCCACCGGGTCATACCCGGATTTGTCGTTCAGGGTGGCGACCCTACTGGCACTGGCAGGGGCGGGCCTGGTTACACCTTCGAAGACGAGCTCCCTGCCCCGGGTGCCTACAAGGTCGGCTCGGTGGCTATGGCCAATGCCGGACCCAACACGAACGGCAGCCAGTTCTTCATCGTCGTCGGTCCCAATGGGGAGTCTCTGCCACCCAACTACACCTTATTCGGCCAAGTGACAGACGGCATGGAGATCGTGCGCCAGATAGAGGCAGACGGGAGCCCCTCGGGCAAGCCGTCCCAGCTCCACCGTATGGTATCTGTGACAGTTACTGAGTCACCTGCCCAATCGGGCTGACTTACAGATAGTTGACATCCCCCCCATGGCTAAAGCCAGGGGCTTGCGGGGCGCGTCTGGTCAGTGCGGCAACGCATCAAGGCCTACCAGGCGGCCGCCTACGAACACCGACGGCTCTCCCTCCCCGGATTTGTGCCATGACCCGTCCGGCCGGCGCAGCAGAGCCGTCCGCTCGGGAATGCCCACAACGGGAAAGTCAGATCCGGCAAGAACTATGCTCCTGTGGACCTTCTCCGCTGAGTCGTGACCGTAGTGCGGTATGACCGCCATCTGCTCCAAAAGCCCGAGGCCCACCGTGAACGCGCCGCCTCTGGGATCGACCATCGGATCAGTGAGCACCATGGCTCCAGCTGAGGAGCCAGCCAGCACTGCGCCAGCCCTCCAGGCTCCAAGCAGCGCCTCCCAGAGAAGCGAGCCTTTCAGCACAGACCTAAGATGCAAAGGCGACCCACCGCTTAGGTAGACAAATCTGGCAGAGCTCACAGCGGCTGCATTCCCTGGGTCCATGGCACCGGAGCGATCCAGCACCATCAGGGCTCTTGCGCTCGCTCCCATGCTGGAGAACCACTCTTGAGCGCGCAGGACGACCCGCTCTGGGTGTTCGAACGCGGCAGCGGTCGGCAGCACGAGAACCTCATCAGCCCCTGAGGCGTAAAGCAGCTCCGAGTCGATCTCTCTGCCAGCACCCTCCCACTCGGCTCCCCCCACCAGAGCCACGGTTCCTGGTTG
>JAMCQF010000094.1:10011-12107 GCA_023379605.1 Actinomycetota bacterium | reverse complement strand
GTCAGGCCTACGTTCCTCCTCAAGGGAAAGACTGCCACCTACTACCTGCCCTTCGTCGCCAAGGGATCCGCCGAGACGGCTGGCCAGGCGACCTGCAACACAATGGGCCTCTGGGGCGGGCGCCACAACATCTGGGGCATTCGGGGCCCCGGATGACACCAGAAGGAACCAACTTCGGAAAAAGGAGCTGAACGATGCGGCGAACCACCAAGGATCCATCGACTACCTCGAGGCATAAGGCGGGCATGCTCGCTGCTCTTGGGACAGGCCTCGCAGGGGCGCTGCTGCTCGGGGCATGTGGCGGGACGAGCCTGCCGGCAAGTCACCAGGCCAGCCACACTGCTGGTGCCACCTCTTGTCATTCCTTCGTGTCGTGCCTCACGAAGAAGGCCTCGAAGGTCAGGCCTACGGCCTCGGTGCCTACCCAAAGCCAGAACCCGAAGCTCACCCCGAGCGCACTTGGACCCTTGGCAGGCGATCTCTCCCAGGCAGACCAGCAGATAATGCTCTCTGCAATGGACTCGCTCCCCGCATCTGCCATAAGGGCCGTGACCTCCCGCCTCGACTCGCTATCTGCGAGCGATGCGACGAGGCTTGGAGCCGATCTCTCTCAGGTAATCGGCGCAGACCAAGCAGATGCGCAGGCCTATGCGGACGCGCTGGTTGGCACAGGGCCTCCTCAAACAGCAAGTGGGGCGGCGCAAGCCGAGATGCAAGCCTTCGCCTCAGCCCTGGGCCAGCTGCCCGGGGCGCTGGCCCAGGGCAACGACCAAATAGCCTCCTTCGTCTCGCAGATCCTCTCCACCACGCTTCCCCACATCGAGCAGATGATGGAGGCAGCTTTGTCGCAGGTGCCAGCCGAGGTCGTGCCCCTCGCCCTAGCCGACGTGAACGCCGGGCTTGCCAAGGCCAGCGCCACCGAGGTGGGTGACTACGTGGCACTCCTCGAGGACCCGACCGCTGAGGCGCTAGCCACACACACGGCCTACCAGGCGGGTTATGCCTGCGGATCCACCCTCTATGGCAGCTGCAGCCCCTTCGACCAATGGGTCCTCTCGGTGTCCGGCTTGAAGACGGCTCCATCGCTCATACAGCAAGACATCGTCGGTTGCGTGGTACTTCCACTCTGCACCCAGGCCGAATACCAGGGGGTCATCTCCTGGGTCGACCAAGTCGCAGCCTCGAGCTCAGCCAGCGCCACCGAGGTCCAAGGGCTTAGTGCCGAGATGGAGGCCAACTCCTACGTGGCGACAGAGCGATGGATGGAGGCATTCTCATGAGCAAGCCTGAGGGAAACCCTTACAGCAGCCCCGACAATGCGCTGCCCAGCTCAAGCCTGAGGGAAACCCTGACAGCAGCCCCGACAATGCGCTGCCCAGCTTCAAGCTGGTGCTGTTCAAGGTGACGAGCGTCGTCATCTACACGAACCGTTCGCGTGTCGTGTTCACTGGCACAATGCCAGTGCTCGAAGCGGCCTATCGCAAGGTCCTCTGGCACAACCTTCTTGCGGGCTGGTGGGGCATCCCCTTCGGGCTCATCTGGACCCCGCTCAGCCTGCTCAAGAACCGGGCGGCGCTTCGCAAGCTTCGCCAGCAAGCAGCCCCGCCCCCCCAGGGTGCCTGAGCCGTTCTCACTGTTCGCCCCTCACGTCTGTCACGCTCACGGCCCCGCGCGCTACTGCCTCGTTCGCCAGCCTGACCCTCCGGCGCTCGGTGAGGTCGTAGAGGCCGAACTTGTCGTAGAGATGGGAGAGGTGCTGCTTCACCGCTGCCTCGGACACCACGAGCTCGCCAGCCATCTCGCGCACCGAAGCGGGCTCGCGAAACACCCCTCCGGCGAGCAGTGGCCTACAAAGTGCTACCAGCACGTCACGCTCACGCCTGGTGAGCTCGGGAGCTCCTTTTGCGACAACGGTCTGGCTCACCGCCACAGAAGAATCTTCGTCCCTGAACACGATCCGCGTCGAGCCGACGCGGATCTCGTCGCCCCGGTGGAGGGCTTGCTCTGCCCAGATGCGCTGGCCGTTCACAAAGGTGCCGTTGCGGCTCCCGAGGTCACGTATGCACCACCGGGCGCTGCATCCACGACATGGACAA
>JAMCQF010000094.1:0-10001 GCA_023379605.1 Actinomycetota bacterium | reverse complement strand
CCCGCCCCCCACGGGCTCAACTACGGCATGGAGGCGCGACACGGTCCGGTCATCCTCGATGACGGCATCGACCCCGGGACGCTTGCCGATCGCGATCGGCGAGCGCTCCAAGGGAACGAGTTTTACACCGGTTCGCGACCACATCTCGAGGTATGTCGCCACAAAACGATTATGCCAGAGCCAGAGCGAACCTGTGGCGCCTATCGGTTTCATGCAGCGCCTTACCTCCTTAGGCCTATCCCTGCCGAAAGCTTCGGCCAATGCCATCCCACTTTGGCAATGCGCGGACAGGCTTATGCTGCAACTGGCTTCACGTCGATGAGCGACCCATATATAGGCACTAGACAACCGACTAGGCGATGCTGGCACCGCAGACCCTGAAGGCCGGCTAGGAGATTAACTACGTGTTAGACCCGAGCTTCTCCTTCTGCATGGCTATGTCAACGAATCCTGCTCTTCGCACCTAAACGAGGTTGGATCGTCGCGGGCAGGCCCCAATGGCGCTTGTCGGCGTATAGCAGCGATCAGGCTCGGTAGTCGCCAGCACTGGTGGAGCTGAACGCCACCCAGAGACGAACTCTGATCACCCGGTGCCGGTGTGGGTGGGCGTCAGGCCGCCGGGAGCCAGGATGTCAAAGCCGTCTGGCTCGCTCAACATCCCAGGCGCAGATCCTGGTGTGTGGGTGACACCGTACTGCCAGACCAGAGCACCCGTCACTGGGTCGATCGCGATCATCCGGTCGTTGTAGTCGTCGTTCAGCATCAGTATGCCATTGGGAAGCATCTCGACAAGGGAGGGGTGATCGAGCATGCCCGGCCCTGAGGTCGGCTGATATCGGAAGAGCACCTGGCCCTGGCGATTGAACTCGAGCAGGCTGCCTGGCTTGGTGTAGCCCGCGATCAGGTAGCGGTTGGGACCTATCTGCTGGGGGTCCGATGGATAGGAGATAGGCAGGTGGACAGACCAGAGAGCCTTCCCCTGAGGAGTGAACTCATCGACATATGAGCCGTTTATCTCCGAGACTAGGATGTTGCCGTTGGGCAAGGGCGTGTCGCCATTCGGGGAACCGAGAGCGACCGGTTTGTCCATGTCGTGGATGCAGCGCCCGGTGGTGCCAATCTGGGTGACGATGTGGTCGGTCTTCGGGTTGATGACGATTACGCGGCAGTTGGCGATGTCTGCAGTGATCACGTTGCCGTCGGGAAGCAGGTAGGCGTCATCTGGTGTGTTCAGATATCCTGGTTTGCTGCCAGGAACACCGAAATGCCCGTAGGTCCAAAGGATCTTCCCCGATGGGAAGCCGACCTCGGCTAGGACATCCTTGGTCTCCTCGTTGGTGACGATCATGTGGCCGTGACGGGCGAAGAAGGCGTCGTCGGCGCTGAACCCTCCTGGGGGCGACGGCGCTGTGGCGGAGGGATAAGTCCAGATGATCTTGCTCGTGTCGGAGAGCAGGACGAGGCGGTCATTGCCTTCGTCTGCCACAAGGAGCTTGTTTCCGAAATATGGCGAGCCCGCCCCAGGTGTCCCAGCGGTCCCGAATGTCCGGTTCGGCTCCACCATCTGAGCCGCCCCGATCGGGATGCCTCCAGTCGACTTGCCACCGATAAGCCACATCCGTCCTGCCAGGACAGTGACGCCGGCGTGGGCTACAGGCACACGGAGCTGGCCGGCCTGGAGGAGCCGACCGTTGGAAGCGTCGTAGGCCCACACAGTTGCTATCGGGTGGAGCGCGCCGGCAAGACGCCCGGCTGAGGTAGTCATGCCTCCAGCGACGTATATCACCCCTCCCAGGTTGCCAGCAGCGGCCCCGTATAACGGCTCGGGGAGCGTGCCCACAACGCTTGCTTTCCCCGTAGTTGGGTCCACCTGCTGGATGGCGCTCAAAGGCTTGCCGGCGTCGGCACCGCTTACTCCCAGCCCACCAAAGACGTAGATACGGCTACCTAATGCAGCCACAGCCGCATAGCGGACCCCAATGGGAAGGGTGGCAACAGTGTGGAACGTGATGGTGGATCCAGTCGCGCTGGGTTTAGCGGCTAGCACGGAGCGATCAGCGCTGGTTCCGTTGTATCCCCCTACCACATAGGCGGTTGATCCGACGAGAACGGCCGAGGAGTCAGAGCGCAGCTGTGGCAGCTGGCCGATGACCGTAGCTACGAGCGAAGGGGCTCTACCAGCCGGGCTCCCCGAGTGGTGCGAGGAGACCAGTAGCGACTGCACAACAGCCAGCGAGCCAGCTGATGTTCCACCCCCAAAGAGGATGTAGCGACCATCCATCGCAACCCCCGACGCGTCGTGGGAGGGGCCCACCAGGCTCGCTGATTGGGTCAGGTGCCCGTTTATGGTGTCGAGCGTGTAGACGCCTGCAGCGGATGCCCCCGAGGCCGTGATGCCCCCCATGATGACGAGCTGGTTCTGCGACGAGCCCGGGAGCAGTGTCAGGCGGCTGATCGGGTTGGGTAGGGACCAGGGAAGCTGCCCAGCCTCTGCTGCGGCGATGCCTGAAGTGGTCGCACTGCCGGTTGCGCCCCGGCTCGCTGGCCGGCTCTGAACTGGTGTCTTGCCACTGGAGGTGCTCGGTCCGCCGCTCTCCAACGACAAAGCGACAATGCCTCCAACCAGGACGGCAAGGAGCGCCAGGGATCGTAAGCGCCGGTAGGAAAGAGAGCTCTGCTTTCGACCATGCCTCTTTCGGCCAGTGCGCCCAACCTGGTAGGGATGCCCAACTCGGCCAGTGCGCCCAGGGTGGCTCGCGTGCCCAACTCGGCCAGTGCGCCCAGGGTGGCTCGCGTGCCCAACTTGAGCAGTGCGCCCAGGCCAGTGGGCTGGCGGTCGTGCTGGCTGGTCTTGGTCCATGGTGGTGGTCTAGCCGGCAGAGAGCTGCGGACGAAAGCTGGCAAGCGATCTAAGCCGCCTTTGCCTCTTCGGGTTCTCTCAGCTCCAGGCACCGTCGAATAACGGCTCTGTGTGCGCTTGGACCGTCGATCTCAGGCTGGCCTTACATAATCTCAGCAACCGGTGCCGTCGATCTCAGGCTAAGAGACCTCCTGGTACCTGGCTACGGTGAACGCGATCACCATCGGGACATCTATAGCGAACACCACCAGCGTCAAGACAAGCACGACCAGGGTGGCCCCTTGTGTATGGTCATATATGAACACGAAGGCCAACAGCCCGGCTATCACGGCGTAAGCGAGAAGAGCCCAGCGTGCCACGAGAAAGAACGCGCCCCAGGCAAAGGGGCGGATACGGCTGAGCAGGACCATAGCGACGATGGTCACTGCACCCCCAGATGCAAGCAGGCCGGCTGCCGGCCCTAGTGGTGGATGACGGGGCAGGTGAGCTGCCAGGTATACCCCCCCTGAGAGCATTAGCGCGACCGAGGCAACCGCCAGCTCTGCTACTGGTGGCAAGCGCCGTTGCATTACGGTTGGAGACAGCCCGCTCTCTCTTCCATGAGCTGGCTGTGAAGCCGATGTGCCACTGTTCACAGCGGCACTCATGTCGTTGCGATCCTGGTCATTATCACAAGTGTTGCCACTTGCATAGCTCCGGTGATTCCAGCCGTGAAGATGAAGCGGCGCATCAGGCGAGCGATGACCTCGCCGTTGGGCTCTGGTTTCTTGAGCTCAAAGAGCACCGCTATGTTGGCAGGCTCGAGAACGCCAAGGGCAACCACTGCCATCACTGCCACGACAATGAACGACGCGACTATCCAGCCATGGGCCGAGAAGCTGGCATCTAGATATCCCAGATGACGGGCCAGCTGCCACCCCCCAGCAAGCGTGCAGATCACCACGGTCGGCATTATGAGCACCATCTTTGGCATCAGCCGGCTCGTGAGCTCAGTGCGCGCGCCGATGGAGCACCTGCCAAGGATCGGACCGAGCACGAAACCCAGGAAAAGGTCGAGTGCTGTCCAGATCCCGCCTCCTACAACGTGAAAGAAGTCGATGGCCCACAGGCGGTTGGTCGCTATGGCTATCACCAGCCCCACCAACACCGCTGCAACCACTGGAAGCCCCCGGACCGGCACGATCTGCAAAGTCCGCGAACTTCTCTCAGTTGACTCGCTCGTTCGGTTAACCACCTCGTCAATGGTCTTCATGGAAAGCCTCCTTGCCAGTTGTGAAAAGAAGCACGATCCGCTCGCTACTCGATACCAGTTCTCAGCTACTCAGCGACACTCACGTAGGGAGAGCCTGAGAGGGCTTCCCTGCACAAGCCATTGTCCCAACGCGCCGTACCAGCGGCGCATCCGCCGCATACCAACCTGAGCGCTGAGGGTGCGAACGGGGGCCTGAGCGCTGAGGGTGCGAACGGGGGAAGCGAGCTTCGCCAAGGGCAGGACCTCTTGCATTCCGGGTAAGTCTCGTCTAAAGTGCTACTTGGCACCTGAAAGGAGATGGCCATGAAGGTCGACGTCAAGGGTACGACGCTCCCGGTCCTCGAGCTTATGCTGGAGCCAGGTGAGGAGGTGATCTCTACTCACGGTCAGCTGTCGTGGATGTCACCCAATGCCCAGATGACCCAGACAACGGGGACAGGTAGCTCCCACGGACTCATGGCTGGGCTCAAACGGCTTGCGGGCGGTGGCGGCCTGTTCCTAACCCGATACGGTGCTTCAGGCGGTACGGCTCTGGTCGCGTTCGCTGCGAAGCTCCCTGGGCGGATCTTCCCAGTCGATATCGCTTCCGGGGCAGGCTTTTTGGTTCACAGACACGGCTGGCTATGTGCCACGCCGGGAATCACCCCGTCTGTAGGGCTGCAGCAGAGCTTTCGAGGCGGGCTGTGGGGTGGTGACGGGTTCGTGCTCGAGCGCCTAGAGGGGCAGGGCACGGCCTGGGTCGAGCTCGCAGGCGAGATCACCACCTACGAGCTGACAGCTGGCCAGAGCCTTCTCGTCCACCCCGGCCATGTGGGGGTCTTCCAAGACAGTGTCGCCTTCCAGATCACACGGATCCCAGGCATCGCCAACAAGGTCTTCGGCGAGGACGGTTTCCATGTCGTCGCGCTGACGGGCCCAGGGACCGTATGGCTCCAAAGCATGCCGCTGCCAATCCTTGCCCACGCGCTCATGCCCTACCTTGGGACCTCAGCTCAGCCAGGAACTGCCTTCGCAGGCGGCATGGCAGGTGGCGTGATCGCAGACAACCTCTTTGGTCGCGGCGTATAAGAGGCCGTGATCCCAAAAAGGCTCGCGAGCAACCCAAAGCCTCTGCCAGGCCTGTGGTCGGCTCTTTTACATGCCAGCCTACTCTCGGATACTGGGCTAGCAGCTCGCTCCGGCTAGATGGGTCGTGGCAGGGTTGAAGCGCCTGGCAGCTTCCGTCGCGGTGCTGGCACTCATATCGGCCGCAGCCGGTGCAGCCGCCGGCTTCGGTACCAGCCAGCTCGTAAAGCACTTTGGCGCCTCCCCCGCGCGCCCAGAGCCATGGGGCACCCTGCTTACCTCAAAGCTCCCGGATCGCTGGCACGGGGACCCACAGCTCGCGATCTCTCCCAGCTTCTCCGCTGACCACGCTGCCGTGCTCGCCACTCCCGATGGGGTGATTGCCACCACCGATGGCGGGGCAAGCTGGCACTCGCTTGGATTTGCCGGGCAAGCCATCTCCGCCATGGCTATGAGCCCCAACTTTCACAGCGGGGTCTCAGGAGCTGTCTACGTCGCAACGACAGAACCGACCACTCCCAACGGCGTCGTCGGCAACGGCTCTTTCGGCAATGCCCAGGTTTGGTTCACAAAGAACCTGAGCCATCCGGACTGGGTACCCACCCGGGTCTATGGAGCTCCTGGCGGCATCGACGCCCTGGCAGTAAACGGGCTGGACCAGCTGCTCATGAGCGTTCCCGGCTCGGCGGCAGAAGGGAGCTTCTGGCTGGAGTGGGGAGTTACGAACAAAGGCACGCCAAAGGTCTCTGTACGAGGTCCTGGGCTGTGGATTTCGCCGGATGCCGGGATGAGCTGGGCAGTAGACCTGGCAGATGATCCTGGGACCTGTGGACTTGGCTTCGACCCACTGGGCCAGGGCTACTTCTTCGACACTGCCGGGAACGCATATGAGACCACAAACAATGCCTCGAGCTGGCTCCCAGCTCCCTTCGGCCCAGCCAATCTGGGCAGCCTGGCGGATCTCACCCTTCCCAGCTGGCACGGCCCAACCCCTGGCAGCTACCTGCTCGGGCTAAGCACCCCCACCTGCGGGACCCAGCCGCCAGGAACCCTTGTCTACTCCGATCAGCAGCTCACCGCTCTTGAGGGTCAAGACGTCCTTGCTATAGCAGCAGACTGGCCTTTTGCGATACCAGGGCACAACCGTGGTATCGCCTTTGCGGCGACCTCTCATGGCGTGTACCTGGGCGGAGAGGACTCCTTAGGGGACTTCTGGGACCTGCTCCCGGGCTCTCCGGGAGGCTGCCAGGCTCTCGCGGCCGGAGAGGTTAGCTCTACGGAGGCGGTGGTGCTCTGCCTGAGCGCAACGAGCGTATCTCGCCTGGAGATCTCCTGGCCACCAGACCTGCCGGGGGTGGACATGGCAGTAAGCCCGCTCGGATCGAGCGTCTCCCAAGGCCAGACTAACTCAGCTGTTGCCACCTTGAAGAGCATCGATGGATTTGCAGGCACAGTCTCTCTCTCTGACGCCGACACTGCTCTCAGCTGGGGCAGCACGTTCAGCATGAGCTCTGCGCCGGTGAGACTTGCCGCAGGCTCGAGCCAGGCAGCTAGCTACTCGCTTGCAGCAGCCCCTAACGCGACGCTTGGAACCTTCAGCGTGCTCCCAGTTGCCTCTGCACTAGATGGATCTGCTTACACAGGAGCGCTCACACAGGTCGTCACCATCACCAGCCCTCCAGTAGAGCTGACCCTTGCCGGACCTGATCCCGGATCGCTATCTGTGAGAGGCGGGCAGGCTGCCACTTCCACCCTTACGGTTGCTACCGGGCCTAACTGGACACCAACATACGCATCGGTAGAGCTCCTCGCTCCAGGAGCTCTCCCCCAAGGTGTCACGCTGGCATTCACGCCCTCTGTTGGCTCACTGGGTCCAGGATCGAGCGTGCAGGTAACCGTCTCTGTAGGTGTTGACCAGCTGGCCAAGCTCGGACCGGTGGTGATCCCCATCGAGGCCCAAAGCGCGAACTTGCAGCTGCACACCTCCTTGCGCGTGGACATCCTGGCGCCAGTTCCAAGCTCGTTCACGCTCTTGCCTCAGCCCCCGCCAAACCGCTACCGGTTCCAAGCCGCACATCTAAGCATCCATGCCCTTGGAGCCAACGGGGCTGTGCTAACCAACTACACGGGGTTCTGGGCAACGCTGACCGATGAGCGCTCAGCTCTCGATGGGGTGGGAAGTGGGCCAATACCTCTATATTTCCACGCCGGGGTCGCTGAGTGCTCCTATTTCATCGCAACCCCTGGCACGGACCGCCTCCTGGTCCGTGACTCAAGCGGCGCTCCGAGCTCGTTCAGCGCTGCGTTCCAAGTGGAGCTTCCACCTGTTGGATTTGCGCTGGCTAGGATCTCCCGCCAGGTTCTCGGAGTGCCCTTCACGGTAACAGTCAGAGCGGTGGACGCTGCGGGTGAGACAGTGAGCCTTTACAGCGGACGGGCTTGGATAGCAGATCGCAGCGGATTGCTCTTTCAGCGCATAGGTCCCTTCATCGATGGCATCTGGACCGGCAAGCTGGCAGTTCCTGTGGTAGTGACCAACGACACGCTCTCGGTGGGAGACCCCGCTGGGGACTTCCCTTATTTCGGTGCGCTCTATGGGCAGAGCAACGCTTTCGACGTAGTGCTGCCTTCCCCACTTGCTTCTCCCGGCACCTGGGCAGATCCAGGATATGACGGTGGCTCGACCTATGACAATCCGAGCGCGCTGCTCAGTTCGTCCAGCTACTCAAAAAGACAGCTCGCCTTTTCCGTCTCTCCCGTGCTCGGCAAGGCCTGTGCCATCCCAAGCCCATCACAGCCCGCAATTGATCTCTGTAGGACGATCTACGCGCTGGGCGGGCTTGGCTCAGCTGGCAGCTCCGCACCAGCTGCCTTGACCGACTCCCTCCTTCTGGACGGCGGCGTGCTCATCCCGGGCTGGCTTGCAGGGCTGAACGCTGGCTCTGGAAAGCTGCTCTGGCTCACACATGAGAACCACTCCTCGACCCCAGTGGAAAGCGACGGAAAAGTGGCGGTCTGCTCGCAGTCGACAAGCAGCCCCTGGTGGCCCTCTCCTACACACCTGACCACCGGGCTCATCCAGCCACCAGGCGGCATGCGGGCTGTCACTTTACTTGGGGCCAACCAGTGGCGCTTAGGCACCACCTGCAGCAATCTCACGGCCGCAGAGGGCACCTTCTTCGCAGTGGTCCCACTCGGACAGGCGACCACCTATTCCAAAGCACCAGGAGCCGCCAACCCTTACGTTGCAACTCCCCCGGTGCCCCTTGGCATACAGGCCGTCTTGGGCTCGACCGGATCCTCACTGTGGAAACTGCCCTTTCCCGCTCAAGTAGGTGAAGCGTACTGGGATCCAGTGCTTGGGGGAAACTACGAGGGCGGCCCTGTGCTCAGGGTCACAGCGAGTCCATCTGGGCTACTGGTGATTGCAAGTGGCCATGACGTATCTGGGTGCGCCATAAAGAACTTCACTTGCGTATCGGACAACTCCCCAGGACTTAAGGCGTGGATCGGGGTCGCTCAGGCCGGCCATTGGCTCTGGAGGAGCGAGCTCGGGAGGTTCCCCTACAGCAGCGGTGCAGCCCACGA
The DNA here is from genome assembly GCA_023379605.1 of Actinomycetota bacterium. GTDB lineage: Bacteria > Actinomycetota > Acidimicrobiia > Acidimicrobiales > JAMCQF01 > JAMCQF01. The sequence continues at coordinate 1,236 of JAMCQF010000094.1, read as the reverse complement.
GGAGGTGCTTGATCCTACAGCCTTCGAGCTGGCTCCCCAAGCAAGCAAGCTCCTCAAGACCGCAGCTGAGCGCAAAGCCGAAAGGCAAAAGATACTGGCGAGCTTCCTCTCAGCAAGCGGGTTCCAAGGCGTCACAACCCTTGCTGGTGCAGCACAACATCTCACCTATGGCACTGTGAGCGATCTCGCTGCTTCGCAGGGGACCTTGTACCTAAGCACCACTCTCGACGATCCCAAGGGCCAGGATATAGCCCAGGGGATCATAGCTATTGACGCTCAAGACGCAAAGCCAATCTGGGAGGAGGTCCTGTGGGGCTCTGGGTACCTAGACCTCGTCGTGACCCCACACGACGTGCTCGCTTTAAGCCCGAGCCCCTCTGGCACATACCTGACACAGCCTGCTCGCTACCCTGGCCCTCCCTCTACTGAGAACCAGGCAAACGCAGTGCTGTCCATTCACCGAGCATCCGGTGCGCTCGCCTACACGCGCCTTGGCTTGCCGGCCTTTGCCGCCGCCGCATCAGGGCTTGCCACCACCCACCCAAGCGCTGGCGGCGAGCTCTTGTTCGATGGCGGATACGTAATCGATGCCACCACCGGTGCTCCTCTTGGGCCGCTTCCGGGCAGCACCGGTGGGGCCTGTGACAACCTCTACTCACGCCAGGACGGGATCGGCTGGTGGACTCGCAGCACCGTTGCGGTAGCAGGCAACTGGATCTACTACGTCCCATGCGCAGCCCCACAGAGGATCTACGCAGTTAAGCTCCCTGCGGGCAACGTGGCTCTTTACCTCGCTGAGCAGGCCTATGCACGAGCCCTTGACCCACCTACGAGCCTGGCAGGGCGCGCCAGGTATGCAGAGATCGCAGCCAAGCTCTTTCAAGCAGCGGGCAATGCCAAGATGGCCCAGCGAGCAGCAGCCCTTGCCCGAAAGCTCGGCTGGCACGACTTGCCTACCACTCCTCCCAGACCACGGCCTCTACCGAAGCTTTCGGCCACCCTCAAAGCTCAGGTTGGCCCGGTACCTGCTGGAAGCTTTCCCTATCCGACTGTCGTCGGAGCGGCAGTCGCCGTGCTCACCTTCTTGCTCGGCTGGCTGGGCTGGCGGAGGTGGCAGCCTGCATCATCTTCTCAGCACCGCTTAAGTGCGAACGCATAGGTTCGAACACCCAACAGTCCTACCATGCCCACCAGGGCACCGGACCTCCGGCAGTTAATCCGGTCACCTCCGTGGTG
>JAMCQF010000093.1:5130-13015 GCA_023379605.1 Actinomycetota bacterium | reverse complement strand
ACCCACATCAAGCCTGGCAGCGGTGGAGGCTCCACCGGAAAGAGCGAACAGGGACCTTCCTCGTTCCCAGCTTCGCTTTCCTACCTCTTATGGCCGCTGCTCACCAGTTTGGCCATACGCCGGCCTGCCCCCCCAAGAGCCCGCTCTATAGAGAAGAGATCTCCTGCCAGCTCCTCTGCCCCCTGGTCAGCGGCCTGCAGGGCCAAAGCCCCCACACGCTTGGTGATCTCGTCAAGGGTCGCAGAGATCGACGATAGCTCGGCAATTGGCGGTTCCATCGTCTAATCATGGCCCAACGGGCCAGGGGACTGAGCCCAACGGGCCAGGGGACTGAGCCCAACGGGCCAGGGGACTGAGCCCAACGGGCCAGGGGACTGAGCCCAACGGGCCAGGGGACTGAGCCCCACGGGCCAGGGGTCATGGCCCAACGGGCCAGGGGACTGAGCCCAACGGGCCAGGGGAGTGATCGAAGGTGGCATGTAGGTTGGAGCTGGCACGGTAGGCTCATGGGCCCATGCTGGCGATCTTTGACGCGCGCGATATCTTCAAAGGACTCGAGAGCCGCCTTCCAAGACCTGCTCCCTTAAATGATTCTCCTACTCTAGAGGTGAGGAGGATTATCGACGCGGTCATAGAAAAGGGCGACCAGGCTTTAAGGGAGCTGACCTACCGTTTTGACGGAGTCGCACTACAAGAGCTGCGCGTCTCGCCTTCAGAGCTCGAAGAGGGCTCCTTGCGGGCAGGGCGCGATCTGGTTGATGCATTGGTGGCAGCTCGTGACCGAATAGAGGCTTTCCACCGTCACCAGCTCCTAGAGGCAGGTCCATATAGCTCTGGTGGAGTGGTGGTTGAAGAGCTCATCCGCCCGGTCATGCGTGCTGGGCTCTATGCGCCTGGAGGAAGGGCTCGCTATCCCTCCACGGTGCTGATGACCGCTGTGCCGGCCAGGGTCGCGGGAGTCAAGGAGATCGCCCTTTGCGTGCCGCCCGGCGCGAGCGGTGAGATCGATGATGCCACCCTGGCCGCTGCAGTGGTTGCAGGGGTTGATGAGGTATACCGGATAGGAGGGGCACAGGCCATTGCAGCTATGGCATTCGGGACTGAGTCAATCCAAGCTGTAGAGGTGGTGGCCGGCCCAGGGAATCGCTACGTAGCAGAGGCACAAAGGCAGGTTGCCGGCGTGGTTGGCGTAGCTGCCGGCTTTGCCGGGCCCTCGGAGGTGGTCGTGGTCGCAGATGAGGAGGCGGACCCTCTTCTTGCGGCAATAGACGTAGTTGTTCAAGCAGAGCACGGCCCAGATGGTCTGGCTTGGCTGGTCAGCTGGTCAGAGAAGGTGGTAAAAGCCGTGGTTGAAGAGGTTGGCAGGCTCGCGGCGTCCTCGGTGCGCCGAGCTGAGATCCGCTCAACCCTATCGGTCAATGGCCACGCGGTGCTTGTGAGAGACGCCATCCAGGCAATGGAGGTGGCCAACGCTGTGGCTCCTGAGCACCTGGAGCTTCACGTTGCAGATCCCAGGTCCCTGCTTGGTCTCGTCCAAAATGCCGGGGCCGTCTTTCTGGGCTCGCTTGCTCCGGCAAGCCTCGGTGACTATGCCGCGGGTCCGAGCCATGTGCTTCCCACGAACCGCTCTGCGCGCTTCGCTGGAGCCTTGCGGGTTGATGACTTCATAAAGCGCATACATGTGATATCTGTGGATGCAGCCGGGTTCGAAACGCTCGCCTGGGTGGTTGAGGCTTTGGCAGATGTGGAAGGTCTGGTTGCCCATTCGGACTCGGTTCGACTGCGCTTCAACCGCTCAAAGGAGATGACCCGTGGCTAAGCCTGGCAGAGCGCGCGGAATGCTTGTGAGCGCCAGGGCTGACCTTTGCCAGCTAGAGGGCTATCACTCCCCGCAAATTGAGGTGGCTGTCCGGTTGAACACGAACGAGTCCCCCTACCCTCCGCCCGAGCGCTGGAGAGACGAGCTGTTGGAAGCCCTGAGCTCAGTGCAGCTTCACCGATATCCCGATCGAGACGCGACTGCCCTGCGTGAGGCAATAGGAGATCTGCACGGGGTGGGACCCGAGCAGATCTTCTGTGCCAATGGCTCCAATGAGGTCATACAGTCCCTGGATCTTGCCTACGGTGGTCCGGGCCGGAGCGTTGCGCTATTCGAGCCGACCTATGCCATGCACCGCCACATTGCAGTGAACACCTCCAGTGCCGTTGCTACAGGTCGCAGGCAGGAGGACTTCTCTCTAGATTTGTCTGAGATAGCCAGAGTCGCAAGAGAGTCACAGCCCGCGCTCACATTTCTGTGCTCTCCCAATAACCCCACTGGGAACGCAGACAGTCTCGCTGAGATCCAAGAGGCTGCGGCGGTAGTGCCGGGCCTGCTCGTCGTGGATGAGGCTTACGGCCAGTTCGCTCCCAGGAGCGCGCTACCACTGGTTGCCGCCGGCTCTCCATTGGTCGTGCTGCGTACGTTTTCAAAGACATGGGCTCTGGCTGGCTTGCGCTTGGGGTACCTCGTAGGCCCCGCTGAAGTAGTTAAAAGCCTAGAGCGCGTAGCGCTGCCCTACCATCTCGACGCCGTAAAGCAGGTGGCTGGGAAGCTGGCGCTCTCCTACAGCGCTGAGATGCAAGAGCGTGTCTCTTTGATAGCTGAGCAGCGTGACAAGCTGATGGCTGCCTTGGATGAGCTGCCAGTCAGATACTGGCACTCCGATGCAAACTTTATCCTCTTCCGCCCAGAGCGTGTCGAAGGGCACAAGGTATGGGAGATGCTCCTGGACCGTTCTGTGCTGATCCGTGACTGCTCATCATGGCCAGGTTTACAGGGCTGCTTAAGAGTCACCGTAGGCACTCCGGATGAGAACTCTGTATTTCTCAATGCGCTGGAGGACTGCATCCTATGAATCCCGCGCTCCCTGACAGCATGCCTGCTGATCGCACGGCTCGTGCAGATAGGGTTACCCGCGAGACATCTGTGGCAGTGGAGATGAGCCTGGACGGCAGCGGTCTGGTGGAGGTCTCCACCGGCATACCTTTCTTCGATCACATGATTTCCCAGTTGGGCAAGCATGCTGGATGGGACCTCTCTGTGGCATCCAGTGGCGATCTGGAGGTCGACGCGCACCACAGCGTGGAGGATGTGGGGATCGTGCTTGGCCAGTGCCTTGGGAGAGCTCTGGGTGACAAGCGCGGCATCCGCCGCTTTGCCAGCTGTCTGCTGCCCTTGGACGAAGCTCTGGTCGAGGTCGCCCTTGATATATCGGGTCGGCCATACCTGGTCTACGAAGTGCCCCTTGCCGTGGATTCCCCGCCGTTGGGTTCCCCGCCCTTCGACCCCCAGCTGGCAGAGGAGTTCTGGAGGGCTTTTGCGATGAGCGCTCAGATCACGCTTCACATCCGGCTCCGTAGCGGCCGCAACACCCACCATATCCTTGAAGCGTCGTTTAAGGGGGCAGCCCGAGCCATAGGTGAAGCAGCCAGCGTCACGGGATCCGAGGTTCCATCCACCAAGGGCTCTCTTTGAGAGGCACAGCTCATGATCGCTGTCCTTGACTACGGCATCGGCAATCTTCGTTCAGCTCAGAAGGCGCTTGAGCACTTGGGTGCGGACGCGTTGCTGGTGGATGATCCAGATCTCGCTGGCCAAGCATCAGGCATAGTGCTGCCTGGGGTAGGCTCCTTCGGGCGGTGCATGGCAGCGCTGCGCTCCACTGGGATGGACGAGATCGTCATAAGAGCGATCGAGACAGGGACGCCTTTCTTGGGGATATGCGTTGGCCTGCAAATGCTTTTCGAGCACTCTGAGGAGAGTCCGGGGGTGACCGGGCTGGGAGTTCTTCAAGGCAGTGTCATCGCTCTTCCCAAGGGCGTGAAGCATCCCCAGATGCAGTGGAACCTTGTGAGGGCAGTGCACCAGAATGCAGCTCAACATGGAGCGGGGTATGGGGCTTCCTGCGTGCCGGACCACGAGCCAAGCGTAGCGATGTTCGCCGAGAGCAAAGAGGAGCTTGGCTGGTACTACTTCGTGCACTCCTTTGCACCCGAGCTCACCTGTGATGTCATAGCTGTATGCGACTATGGCGGCCCGGTCACAGCGGCGGTCCAGCGTGGTCCCCTCTGGGGCACTCAGTTCCATCCAGAGAAGTCGGGCTTGCCAGGGCTGAACCTGCTTAGAAGGTTCATCGAGTTCTGTAAACGTAGTGGAGACAGTGGGCTCTGATATGGAGCTGTGGCCTGCCATAGACTTGATGGATGGCCGGTTCGTGCGACTGGCAAAAGGCGACTTTGCCACAAGCACCGACTTCGGGGATCCGCTTGTGGCTGCCAGGGCGATGGTCGTTGCCGGCGCCCAGAGGCTGAATGTAGTGGACTTGGACGCTGCGCGAACCGGGGATCCCCTGAACCGCGCTACGGTTCTCGAGCTCGCAAAGACGCTCGATGTGCCCTTGCAGGTAGGTGGGGGGATTCGCGACAGGAGAACCGTTGAGGACCTTCTCGAAGCGGGAGTGGCCAGGGTGGTTGTAGGAACGCTGTCGATCGAGGACCCTGACTTGGTTCGGTCTTTGGCAGAGGAGCACCCGGGTCAGATCCTGATCGGGCTTGACTACGAGCGAGTGCCAGCGGCGCTGTCTTCGAAGCGCCCCGATCCCAGGGAAGGCACTTCACTAGATGACACAGCTGAGGCGGTCTCCATAGCCGTGCGGGGATGGGTGAAGCACACGGGCCAAACCTTTGAAGAGGTGATGTCGAGGTATTTGGAAGCCCCCATAGCTGGAACCGTAGTTACAGACATCTCCAGGGACGGGGTGCTTAGCGGGCCGGATCTCAAAGGTCTGTCGGAGCTGCTCGACTGGTGCCCATTTCCAGTGGTGGCCTCCGGGGGGGTCAGGAGCACAGCAGATCTCAGCGCTCTCAGCGCTCTCGATGCGGGTGGCCAGCGCCTTAGTGGCGCGATCGTTGGCCGGGCGCTCGCAGAAGGTCACATGACAATGGCTGAGGCGGTGGCTGCATGCAAGCGCTGATACGCCCAGAGCCCCAATGCCCAACAAGATCCATGACAACGCCTGAGGTGGCTGTATGCACCCGAGCCAGTGGTGTTTTATCCAGCCCGAGCGACAAGATCCATGACAACGCCTGAGGTGGCTGTATGCACTGCATTAGGGTGATCCCGTGCCTTGATGTAGATGCCGGTCGTGTGGTGAAAGGCGTCAACTTCGTCAACCTCACAGACGCCGGAGACCCCGTGGAGATGGCTGCTCTCTACGATCGAGAAGGAGCAGATGAGCTAGTTTTCCTCGACATAACAGCTTCCTATGAGAACCGCCAGACCATGGTGGAGGTGGTGGCTCGTAGCGCAGAGAGGGTCTTCATACCCCTGACCGTGGGCGGTGGTATAAGGGAGGTGGAAGACGCCCGCCGCCTTCTCAGAGCTGGTGCCGACAAGGTGGCCGTCAACACGGCTGCCTGGGAGCGGCCTGAACTTGTAAGAGAGCTAGCAGAAGAGTTCGGTTCCCAGTGCATCGTGGTCGCAGTGGATGCAAGGCGTAGCTCGAAAGGGGGCTGGGAGGTGTTCACTCATGGGGGGAGGAGACCCACTGGTGAAGACGCTCTAAGCTGGGCAGTCAGGGCTGAGGAGCTTGGGGCAGGCGAGCTGCTTGTAACCTCGATGGACGCGGACGGGACAGGCGATGGATTCGATATCGCGCTCCTTAGCGCTATCGCTGAAGAATGCAACATCCCCCTTGTGGCAAGCGGAGGAGTAGGCAACTTGGAGCATCTGGCAGAGGGCGTGATAAGCGGCCACGCCGATGGCGTGCTGGCTGCCTCTATATTCCACTTCGGTCACCACAGCATTAAAGAGGCCAAGGCCTACCTTGCCCAGCGAGGCATAACGGTGCGACCTGGTGACAGGTCCGGGTGAGCGCGGTGCTACGGTGCATTCATGGTTGAGCCTGCTTCGCACCCAGGTCCGGACAAGGACGCTGGCGCGCCTCGGACATCATCTCCCGCTCCGGCGCCCGCAGTGCCCTTGGTCCCGCTTCCCTCCCCGCCTCATCGTCCCGGCTTCACCGGCAAGCAGCCGATCACCATGCTCTCCGATAGGGTCCTGGTGCAGATGCCCCAGACTGAAGGTGAGCGCAGGTCGAGATCGGGCATCCTGATACCGGCTACCGCCCAGGTATCCAAGAGGCTCACCTGGGCCGAGGTGGTAGCGGTTGGTCCGAGCGTCCGATCGATCAAATCCGGTGACATGGTGCTGTTCAATCCCGAAGACCGCCACGAGGTCGAGGTCCAAGGCGATGACTACCTCATACTCCGAGAGCGCGACATCCATGCTGTTGCATCCGAGCGTATGGACTCGGGCACCGGTCTTTACCTGTGAAACCACAAAGAGCATACGAGCCCTCGCCCATAGCCTTCAGCGAAGCGGAGATGGCTGCTGTGAGCTATGACGAGCGGGGCTTGGTACCCGCTGTCGTCCAAGAGGTTGGCAGCGGTGAGGTGCTCATGGTGGCTTGGATGGATGAATCCTCCCTGCGACGCACCCTTGAGACGGGTAGGACCTGGTTTTGGAGCAGGAGCCGCCAGGAGTACTGGTGCAAAGGGGAGACCTCAGGAGATCGCCAGTGGGTTCGAGAGGTCCGCTACGACTGCGATGGCGATACCCTGCTCGTAAAGGTGGATCAGGAAGGACGGGGGGCCTGCCACACCGGTGAGCACTCCTGCTTCTTTCGGGCTTTTGGTTCAGATCCAGCTCGCCAGGTTCCTCAGCTGCCATGAAGCTACTCGTTCACCCAGGCCAGGGGCCTGTTCAACAGACCCCGGTCACCACTGGAAATGGGCACCATCTCCAGCTGGCCTGGCTGCCCAAGACGCCAAGCTCGGCCTAGATGACTTTATCTCTTTGGCAAAGTCCTACAGCGTGATCCCAGTTTGGAAGGAGGTCGTCGCTGACACACTTACTCCTGTTGCAGCGTTTCTTCGCGCAGTTGGGCATAAAGAGGGGTTTCTTTTAGAGTCCGTAGAAGGCGGAGAGAGGTGGGGTCGGTACTCCTTCATCGGCCGGGCTCCACTCGCCCGCGTGGTTGCCCGGGGAGCACAAGTGCACACCAAAGGTGCTCTCCTCAAAGGGATGGAGACCGGATCGGGGATACTGAAGGCCTGCGAGGACATCCTTGCGGCTTACCACACACCTGAGATGGATGGCCTACCGCCTCTTCACAGTGGTTTGGTGGGCTATCTAGGCTATGACGTGGTGAGAGAGGTCGAGAGCCTGCCCGGCTCACCGCCTGACGACCTGAACCTTCCAGACGCTGTTCTAGACGTCATAGGAGAGCTCGTTGCGATAGATCACTGGCGTCAACGTTGTGTCGTCATAGCCAATGTGATGGTGGATCCGGAATGGACCGATGCCCAGCTAGCATCGGCCTACCAAAGTGCAGTGAGCAAGATCCATAACCTTATAGAGGACCTCTCAACAGTGCAGGAAGAGAGCTTGACCGAACCACCCGATCCCCATGAGAGCAGCGTGGAGGCGCTGCGAACGGTGGGCTCGCAGCAGTACCGCACCTGGGTCGAGATCGCCAAAGAGCACATCTTGGAGGGGGACATATTCCAAGTAGTGCTCTCTCAAAGGTTCGACTTCGATCTCCAAGCCGATCCATTCGACGTCTACCGGGTGCTGCGCATGGTGAACCCCAGTCCCTACCTGTACTTCCTCCGCTCCGATGAGGCCACCATAGCGGGGGCATCCCCTGAGCCAATGGTGCGTGTCCGCGACGGCACGGTGATCTCGCGCCCGATCGCGGGGACCCGCCCCAGGGGATCCACCCCCACCCAGGACCGGCTTTTTGCAGCAGAGCTCGCGGAGGACCCCAAGGAGCCAGCAGCT
>JAMCQF010000093.1:0-5120 GCA_023379605.1 Actinomycetota bacterium | reverse complement strand
GAGCACGTCATGCTCGTGGATCTGGCGAGAAACGACGTGGGCCGGGTTGCAAGGTATGGGAGCGTTAACGTTGATGAGCTGATGGTGGTCGAGCGCTACAGCCACGTGATGCACCTCACCTCGCAGGTTTCGGGCCTCTTGCTTGACGGTCGAGGACCGATAGATGTGCTACGCGCCACGTTCCCTGCAGGTACTTTGTCGGGTGCGCCGAAAGTCCGGGCAATGGAGATAATCGACGAGCTGGAGACGACCAAGCGCGGCATCTACGGAGGGGTCATCGGCTATCTGGACTTCTCGGGGAACCTCGACACGGCAATAGCCATCCGTACCATGGTTGTCACCCCCCATGGCCATGGATGCGTCCAGGCTGGAGCGGGTCTGGTCGCCGACAGTGATCCCGTTTCAGAGGACCAGGAGTGCGTGAACAAGGCTGCAGCAGTGCTCTCGGCGGTGGCCGCTGCTCGCAGGATGGGACAGAACCGAGCGGCTCAGCTCAACCCAGGTTGAGCTCTTGATGCGGCCAGGCTCTATGGTGGGTCACTGGGCATCCTTAGGTGTCTACAAAGGACGGAGCGGTGAGCATGGGTGAGGTTGTCACAGGCTACGAAGCTTTGCAAATAACAAGTGCTGGGCTGGTCCAAACCGTGGATGTGCTGAAGGTAGAAGGGCCTGACGCCATTTCATACCTGCAAGGACAGTGCACTCAGGATCTGGGGTCGCTTGAGGTTGGGAGGTCGACTAGATCACTCCTGCTGTCTGCGACGGGCAAGATCGAAGCCTATGTCGGCCTTGTCCGGTCAGCGCAGGACCAGGTGCTCGTCGTGGTGGACGATGGGTACGGCCCTAGAGTAAGAGATCGTCTGGAGAGATATAGGATCAGGGTCAAGCTCGAGATCTCACCAGATCCAGGTTGGACGTGCTTTTCCATCCGTGGTCCCCAGGCATCTGAGGCGCTGATGGCCATGAGCACACGTGACCGGCCAGCAGCCATGGGCTCTACGCACACTGTGAGCTGCTGGCTCCTTGACGCCTCCTGGCAAGGCTGGCCCGGTGTGGATCTGCTGCTACGTGGCAGTGATGGCGTACCAGGTGCCGCTGGCTCGGCGCCCGGCCCCGTAGATCCAGATGAGCTGAGATCGATGGCTCCCGGTGCTCGGGTTGACATAGGGCCTTTGGCAGGAGTGGTCATCTGCTCCAAAGGGGAGTGGGAAGCGGCCAGGATCGAAGCGGGCATTCCGGCGATGGGCAAAGAACTTGACCAGACGACAATACCTGCTGAGGTGCCGGGCCTGCTGGAGGCCGCTGTGAGCTTTACAAAGGGGTGCTACACCGGCCAGGAGCTCGTCGCCCGCCTGGACGCTAGGGGCAACAAGGTGGCACGTCACCTGCGTGGCTTAGTTGCGCTCAACCAGAAGGCCCCTATAGTGGACCCAGGGGATCTCTCCATGCTCTCTGGCACGACGATCTTCTCCGAAGCAGGTAAGGCATTAGGGTCGGTCACGAGCGCCTCCTACTCCCCACGGCGTCGGGCTCTCATAGCTCTCGGGTATCTCCATAGGAGCGTGACAGCCGGCGACAAAGTCTTTGCCCAGATGGGCTACAGCTCCAACGTCCCCAACGACCCTCCCTCTGACGATCCATCAGCTACCCAGGCAGATCTCTCATCGCGGGTTGGAGAACCAGGCTGGTCGGCTACGGATATGTTGGAACTTGTTGTGCTCGAGCTGGGTGAAGGTGGCTCATCTGGGATCTCTTCGCCAGCTGCTGCCCGCAACCAGACCACCACGCAGGTGCCACCGGTTGGACCAAGGGGGGAGTAGGCGCGCACTGCACCGCCCATCGCACGCACCAGCTCTGCCACTATGGCGAGCCCAAGACCCGATCCAGCCTTTCGTGAAGGAGCAGGGGTAGCACTGAAGTGGCGATCGAAGATCCTCTCTAGATCCTCTGGGCCCACTCCTGGGCCATCGTCTTGGACCGCTATAGCCACGTATCCGTCGTGATTGGTGCTCACGCTCACCGATATTGCAGTTCTGGCGTACTTGAAGGCGTTCTCCAACAAGTTTGCAACCACCTGACCCAAACGGTCTGCGTCTGCCCACACCTCCAGCTTGGAAGGCTTGGGAAGCTCGACTTCGATGGAAAGGCCCTCTTGGGTCAGAAGTGGCCGATGGGCTAGCACTGCCTGGTAGACAACATCTGCAGCGTCTATTGTGGCCATATGCAGGGAAAACCTCTGAGCGTCCAGCCGAGCAAGGTCCAGAAGATCCCTAACTAGCCGGTCCAGCCGGCCTGCCTCGTTCTCTATGATCCTAAGAGCCGCAGATGTGTCAGTAGCTGTGCCGTCAGCTATCGCGTCGGCATAGCCACGTATGGAAGTAAGCGGCGTGCGCAGCTCGTGGGAGACTGACATGAGGAACTGGCGCTCCTGGTTCCTGGCTCGCTGGAGGCTCTCGCTCATGGAGTTGATTGCCTGACCGAGCGAGGCAATCTCCTTTGCGTCATGTGGGTTCAGCCCGACCCTTGCGCTTAAGTCGCCCGCCGCTATGCGCTCCGTTGTTGCGGCTACATGTCGCAAAGAGCTTGCCATTCTCCTACTTAAAGCCGTTGCCACCAGGGCGGCAGCTACAAAAGCTGCTGCTGCAATGAGGATGAAGTAGGCAAGCCCCCCGGGTGATCGTGCGCGCCTTGTGAGCACCACAACCAGGCGGTATCCCTTGGGGATAAGCAGCTTGCCGGTGTGGGGCTTTCTTGCGTGGGCGAGTGCGGTAGAGATCCTCACTGGCGCAGCTGCGTAAACTAGCGATCCGATATGACCTGAAACCGGCTTTCCTGCTTCAAGGCGAGCTAAGTCCAGATCATCAGGATCCAGCCCAGCTGGCAGCCGGCCAGTAAAGGTCCCGTCTGGGCGCAGGTAGGGGATGGAGGCGCCCTCCAGACCCGCCACCCGGCGCAAAAGACCGAGAACGCCCCTGCGTTGAGCCGTAGATGCTTCCGCGGTTATGGCACGAGCCTCTGTCGCAAGATCCTGACGTGCGTTGGTGAAGGAGACCCGTTCAGTTAGGACTGTGGTTGCGACCACCGTGGCCACAAGGGTGCCCGCCACGAGCAGGATCATCGCCACTGTGATGCGCCAGCGCACCTGCTGCTCGCTACCCGAGCCTGTATCCGACTCCCCAGATCGTCTGGAGAGCGAGGGCGTCGCCCAGCTTTTTGCGGAGCTGTCGGACATGCACGTCCACGGTCCGCTCGTCTCCGTACCACTCAGGCCCCCACGCCCCAGCCAGGATCTGGCGACGACTCAGGGCCAGTCCCCTGTTGGTGGCAAGGAAGTACAGCAGGTCGAACTCCCTGGAGGTGATCTCTACGACCTCGCCAGAGACCGTCACCTCCCGCCTTGCCGGATTGACTTCGATCTCACCCACCACCGCTATCTCGCTTCCTGGCTGAGCTGGTTGGGCAGAGGCGCTGCGCCTTAGGATAGCCTTCACACGTGCCACGAGCTCGCGTGGGGAGAAAGGCTTGACCACGTAGTCGTCAGCTCCAAGCTCGAGACCCAGCACGCGGTCGACCTCGTCGTCGCGTGCGGTGAGCATGAGCACCGGGGTCTGTCCCCTCCCCCGAAGGGCTCTGCATACATCGAACCCGTCCATCGCCCCTGGTAAGCCCACGTCGACCACCACCAGCTTTGGCGCATCCCTGCTCGCATAGGCCAGACCCGACTCAGCGTCGCTGGCTTGGAGGACACGATAGCCCTCCCGCCTTAAGTACATGGCCACAAGATCAGAGATGTTGGGGTCGTCCTCTATCACCACTATGGTTCCCAGGCTCTCCACGCCTCTAGCCTGCCACCTGGCTCGTAGCCCCACAGGCCGCTGTGGGAGCTAACTGCCCCCTTATGCATTCTTCACACTCTTCTAACACTTGCCACCTACGTTGAAACCGTGCTCAAGGCTTCAAGGACCGCTCTGCGCCAGCCATGGAATTGAGGCGCCTGCTCCATCCAAAGCATGCGAGACGGTGGGTGGCAGCTGGATTGGCAATCGCTGTGTTGGTAACCGCTGGGGCGCTTGCATATGGGTCGAGCGGACCCAATGGATCCAGGTATGCTCTCGCATCAGCCACTATAGGCACGATAAGCCAGAGCGTCACCGTGTCTGGCACCCTGGAGCCGGTCACCCAGCTCAACTTGTTCTTCGGCCAGACCGGGATAGTCTCTGCAGTAAATGTCGCTCCCGGCCAGAAGGTGGCTGCTGGTCAGGTCCTGGCCAGCGAAGACAGCTCGGCTTTGGATACCCAGCTAAGCGAGGCTGAGGCCAATGTATCTATCGATCAAGCCAAGCTCGCCAGCGACGAGGCTGGGCCCACCCCCACTGAGGCGGCCTCCGCCCAAGCGAGCCTCCTCCAGGCAGAAAACTCCCTGGCCAATGCCGAAGCCTCCCTTGCCGAGACCGGTCAGATCGACTCGACAAGCCTCGGTGCGGCGGAAGTAAGTGCTGCCCAGCAGCTGGCCTTGGACGAGAGCTCTCTAAGCAGCGACCAGGCTGGTCTTGCAAAGACCAAGCTTGCCAATACCCAGGCTGCAATCCAGGCAGCGGCTCAGGTTAGATCGGATGTGAGTGCACTTGCTGCAGCCCAGCAGGGGGCCCAGAACACGACCGCTGCTAACCAGATAGCGCTCACCCAATCACAGGACCAGGTCACTGCCGCTGAGAACGGGCTGCAAAGTGCCGAGAACGGGCTGCAAAGTGCCGAGGACGGCCTTAGCACGGACCAGACCACGCTGTCAGGAGATGAGTCGCTTCTCTCCTCGTACCAGGCACAGCTTGCAACCAATCAGGCCGGTGTCACAAACGGCCCAGGAGCGGGACAGGCTGTCACCTCCTACTCAAGCGGGGAGAGCCTCTCCCAGACACAGGCGGTCTCATTGGCTGACCAGCAGATCGAGCTTGCAGACCAGCAGAGCTACTCCCAGGCCAACGAGGAAGAAGCTCAAGCTCAAGCTCAAGAGTCCCAGGCGCAGAGCAACTACGCCACCGCTGAGCAGATCTATCAAGCCTGCGAGTCAAGCACACCAGAGTGCAGCTCCGCCTCATCTGACCAGGAGAGAAGCGACTCAT
>JAMCQF010000092.1 GCA_023379605.1 Actinomycetota bacterium | reverse complement strand
ATTCGGGGAGGATCGCCTTCCGGTGGTTCGCAGGCTCATCCTGGCTGGCAGCTCAGAGGAGGAGGAAAAAGCCCTAGAGGAGCTGTTGGCAGTCCAACGTGAGGACTTCATGCAGATCCTAAAGGCCATGGACGGGCTTCCGGTGACTGTCAGGCTGCTCGATCCTCCACTTCATGAGTTCCTACCTGACGTTGAATCCCTGGCTATAAAGGAAGCAACCATAGGACTGGACGATGAGGAACGCAAGCTCTACCATGCGGCTCGCCTGTGGCGGGAGGTCAATCCCATGCTCGGGACCCGAGGGGTACGTCTGGGGGTGGTCAAGCCAGGCCTGTACGCGATGCAGGTGCGCGCGCTAATGGAGGCGGCCACTGCGTTGGCAGCAAAGGGAGCTCATCCGGTGGTTGAGGTGATGATCCCTCTTACGATAAGCCGTCCGGAGATGGCCCTTGCTCGCTCCTGGGTCCAAGATGCCATAGCTTCTGTGGCAGCAGCGCCAACCACCAAGCCGAAGAGATCGGCGGGTGCTCAAAAGAGTGCTTCTGTGGTGAAGACTGGGGCTGAGCCTGGCTTGGAGGTCAGCATCGGCACGATGATAGAGACGCCGCGCGCAGCTCTTCTCGCTGGCGAGATCGCCGAAGTGGCCGAGTTCTTCTCCTTTGGTACCAACGACCTGACTCAGATGACCTTTGGGTTCAGCCGTGATGACGTAGAGGGCAGGATCATGGCTCCGTACCTATCCCTTGGGTTGCTCAATGCGAACCCGTTCGAGACCTTGGACACCACAGGAGTTGGAGAGCTAGTTAGGCTCGGGGTCCAAAGAGGACGTTCCAGCCGCCCTGGCCTCAAGGCGGGGATATGCGGCGAGCATGGTGGAGATCCGGCCTCGATAGCTTTCTTCGCGGAGGCGGGGCTGGACTATGTAAGCTGCTCGCCTTTCCGGGTTCCGATCGCTCGGCTGTCTGCAGCTCATGCCGTTTTGGCTTTAGAGGGAGCGACCGCCTAGCTCCGTCGCGTCCTACCGTTGCGCTACGGTCCTCTAAGTGGGAATTTCCGAGGAGGACCTAGCCAGGGTTCGTGAAGCAACTGACCTGGTCGCTTTGGTGGGTTTGCACACCGCACTCAGGCGTCAGGGGCGTAGATGGGTCGGGCTGTGCCCGTTCCACGCCGAGAAGAGCCCGTCTTTCAGCGTCAACGCGGAAGAGGGGCTGTACTACTGTTTTGGCTGCAAGGCTTCCGGGGATGCCATAACCTTTGTCAGAGATACCGAGCACCTGGACTTTGCAGATGCCGTAGAGCGTCTTGCTGCGCGCGCTGGGATCACTATAGAGCGTCAGACGGGCTTGGGCGCCCCTGAACAACATTGGCGCCAGCGGCTCTTTGATGCCATGGCAGAAGCCGTCGAGTTTTATCATCAGCGGATGCTCTTTTCCCCTGACGCGGCGAGGGCTCGCGAGTACCTGCGCTCTCGTGGCTACGACGGCGACATAGTGCGAAAGTTCAAGCTTGGCTGGGCGCCCTCTGATTGGGACGCGCTGTCGTCGGCTGTGCGCTGGCCTGAACGGCTCTTGAAGGACACGGGCCTGGGAATGGTGAACAAGATCGGGCGCAAGCAGGACTTCTTTAGAGCAAGGGTTATCTTTCCCATCTTCGACCCTGCGGGGCGAGCCGTAGCTCTTGGTGGAAGGATCCTCCCCGAACCCGGCCAGCTCACACGACCATCGCCTTTTAGCTCAGAGCCCAAGTACCGCAACTCGCCAGAGACTCCCATCTACTCCAAAAGGAGAGTCCTGTACGGGCTCAACTGGGCAAAGGACGAAGCAGCGCGCTTGGATGAGATCATCGTCTGCGAGGGCTACACAGATGCAATAGCTTTTTACCAGGCGGGTATGGCAAGGGCCGTCGCTACCTGTGGGACGACGCTGACTGAGGACCACGTAAAGCTACTGTCCCGCCATGCTCACCGCCTGATTTTGGCTTACGACGCTGACCCGGCAGGCCAGCGCGCCATAGAGCAGTACTACACCTGGGAGCACCGCTACGAGCTGGATGTAAGGGTGGCAGACCTGCCGTCAGGCATGGATCCTGCCGAAGTCGCGCTAAAGGACCGTGAAGCGTTGTCGAATGCAGTGTCCAAGGCCAAGACCCTGCTTGGTTACCGCGTCGATCGCATCCTGGGCGCTTCGGCGCAAAAGGGAGAGCTTGCCTATGCGGAGGGGAGGGCTCGCGCAGGCGAGCTGGCTTTGAGAGCTGTCGCCGAGCATCCCAGCGACCTTGTGCGTGACCAGTACGTCATGATGATAGCGGACCGCTGCAGGATCGAACCTGAGCGCCTTAGGGCCCTTCTGGCCCGTCTCAGGGCTTCTTCTGCTTCCATCGCTTTGGGCAGTGCCAGCTCAAGGCAGGCTAGCCAGCATAGGTTGCAAGAACCCCAAGACGGTGGCCTCCTTGAGCCATCTCCTGGCGTGCGAGCTACTTTGAGGAAAGACTCACGGATCACAGAACAACAAGGGGCGATTGTCTCAGACAAAGCTGGACCTGGGGGCAGGCGAGACCTAAAAGCGCCGTCACGTCCGGGCCTGGAGGCGTTGCGATTGGCCGTGCACCGGCCTGATCTGGCGGCTGGGAGGCTTGAGTGGGTGCTGTTCTCGGATCCTGTTCAAAGAAGGGCCTTTCAGGCGTTGGCTGGAGCCAACAACCTGCACCAGGCGATCAGCGCTGCAGATGCCGAGGCAGCCGACCTGCTTTTGATGGTGGCAGCCGAGCCCGACGAGGTGGTGCCCGACGCTGAGGGGGTAATAGCACACCTGGTCAGGGAAGCGACGCGGCGCGCGCTGGCCGAGTTGAGCGTGGCTGCCAGGCTGGCCAGCTCAGACGAGGAAAGGACGTCGATTGCCCGAGAAGACGCCTGGGCGAGGCTCATGTTAGAGGAGCTCGCACCAGATGGCACCAGCCCAGCCGCGGTCGCAGAAGCAGCCGATCACTTGCTAGCCTGGCTCTTGCGACGCGAGGAGGATAGATGATTGAGGGGGCGCCGGACCTCGAGACCGGTCTCGAGAGATGCGGCGGTGCTGGGATAGCGCCACCAGCGATCGAAGGGGAGGGACTAAAGACGGACGAGTTTGCTCGCCTGCTGGAAGAGGGTCGCCATAGAGGGGTCCTTACCCAAGACGACCTCGTGAAGGTGCTCGAGCCTGTGGAGCTGAGCCACGACTTGATCGATGAGGTGGTGGGCACTCTACAGGCAGAGGGCATCAGGTATGAATGTGATATAGACTCTCACGAGGTAGTCGAAGCTGAGCCGGTGGTCTTTGCGGGTGAGATTGGAGCTGTTATAGATGTAGGCCTCGCTCCCGCCATGCCAAAAGAGGCAGACAGCGCTCTTCATCAAAGAAGAAGGTTGAGAGTGGTACCTGCCGGTTCCCGCCAGCTCACCCAGGGTTCGGACCCAGTGCATACCTACTTGCGTGAGATCGGGCGGGTCCCGCTCCTGAACGCGACAGATGAGCGGGAGTTTGCCCGGCGCGTAGCGGAGGGGATGTGGGCTGCCGAGCAGCTTCATTGCGGACCTGAGATGGGCGATGAAGAGCGCGCGAGGCTTGAGCAGGCCGTAGTGGAGGGTCATGAAGCAAAGGACCTGCTCATAGAAGCCAATCTGCGGCTGGTGGTGTCGATTGCCAAGCGGTACAGGAACCGCGGCATGGCATTCCTCGATCTGATCCAAGAGGGAAACCTTGGCCTGATGCGGGCCGTTGAGAAGTTCGATTATACAAGAGGGTTCAAGTTCTCAACGTACGCAACCTGGTGGATTCGCCAGGCCATCACCAGAGCTATCGCAGACCAAGGCCGCACCATTCGAATACCGGTGCACATGGTCGAGACGATCAACAAGGTGGTTAGGGTCCAGCGCCAGCTTCTCCAAGAGCTGGGAAGGGAGCCGACAGCAGAGGAGATAGCCCATAGGGTCGAGTTCCCCATAGAGAGGGTCAGAGAGATACAGCGGATCAATCAGGATACTGTCTCGCTCGAGCAGCCGATGGGGGAGGGCGAGGATTTCAGCCTTTCAGATGTGATCGAGGATCAGGGCGCGATCATTCCCGCTGACGCAGCTACCAAGGCGATGCTGAATGAGGCTGTAAAGCGCGCACTTTCCGAGCTGAACGAGCGCGAGCAGGAAGTCGTGCGGCTCAGGTTCGGCCTGGATGACGGCAAGGTCCGCACGCTGGAGGAGGTAGGCCATCGTTTCGGGGTAACACGGGAGCGCATACGCCAGATCGAAGCCAAGACGCTTGCCAAGCTTCGTCACCCCCAGCAGGCTCAGATTCTTCGAGAGTACCTGGACGAGGAGTGGTAGTCTCCTATGCGATCCCGGGCCGAGAAAGCAGTTCGCCGGCCGGATTCTTCGAGAGTACCTGGACGAGGAGTGGTAGGGGTTCACATCAGCTCGATTAGCCAGGCCAATGGCTCCGGCAGGTCAACCTCCAGAACCGTTGGCAGAGCCAATCCCTGAAAGGCGCGCACCGACGACGTCCCTGGCTCTCTCCATGCCGAGATCCACCAGAGCCCTGGACTTTCGACCAGCCAGATTGACTGCCCCGGAGCGCTGCATCATCTTGACCGAGCTGCCCAGGCGCCCCACTGGCTCTGGACGGTCGCTAGCCGTCCTTACACCCATGTAGTATCCAATTGCGATTCCTGCGGCCAGAACGTAGCGGAGCTTCATGGGTCAATTAATAGCCGCAAACCAGCTTCACCGCCACTGCCAACATGGCTCCTCTTGCTGATGCGGATTGGGTCCGAAAACATCTCCATTTACATACCACCAGGTCATCGGCGATCTCGGCCGGCGGGTGCGCTTGATGGGCTGGCGCTGCTATCGTGCGATCTGCTTGATCCGGGGTAGCTCAATCGGCAGAGCAAGCGGCTGTTAACCGCTAGGTTGAGAGTTCGAGTCTCTCCCCCGGAGCCTCATTCGCTCGCCGTTCCCACCTGCTGGTGTGATCGTGCTCGAGAAGATCTTCTGGCTATGGCTCTAGGATCGCCACGTTCGCCGTGGCGACAGCCACAAGGCGATCTTGAGCGCCGCCATCGCGCACAGCCACCCTTACCAGCCACTCCTTGCACCGTCGCCCAAGCAGTGTGCAGTGCGCTTCTATTGGCCCAAAGCGCGCCGGACGCACGAAGTGGAGAGCCACGTCAGAGACCGCTGAGGCTAGTCCTGTGGATCGCTCTACAGCTCTGTGGGCGGCAACGTCCACAAGGGTTGCCACTGCGCCTCCATGAAGGATCCCCCATGGGTTGCGCAGATGCTCGGCTAAGCGCAATCGTGTGATCGGGCCGTTCTCGGACTCTATGCAGAAGAACTGATCCAAGGGAACCGGACTTCCAGGGGTGGCTGGAGCTGCCTTGAGGCGCACTGGCCGGATGAAATCAAGATCCATAGCAGATGGAGTAAGTACGGCACATGTGATCACCGCTGAGGCGGCCAGCTCGTCGCCTTTGCTGGCGGAGCCTTCATCGTAAACGCAAACATCGGTCACCACTGAGGAGCGCCCCGAATGGAGCACGCGTGCTTCGATCCTGAGGGGTCCTTTCTGCTTAGTGGTGACTAGCTTAAGGACAAGGCTGGTCGTAACTATCCACTGCGGGAGCACGGCAAGCCCGCTTGTGAAGCCACCGATGGAGTCTACAAGGGTGAGCAGAGCACCGGAGCGTACGGCTCCATCTGCTCCGCGAAGGTGTTCATCGAGCGGAGCTTTTCCTATTACCACGGAATGTCCTCCAGGCTCAGAGGCGGAGATCTCCTCTCTGGAAAGGCGAAAATAGGCAGCTACCTCGTGTCCAGGTATCTTCTGGCTTGCCGGTGCCACCTCTGGTTCTGGTGTCACAGAGCATCCGCCTTGCAGCCCCCAGGTGTGCAGGCCCCGGGATCTCTGACAGCGGTTTCAAGCCTGCTTGGCACAGTCATCTGCAGAGTAGATGAGCCTATAATGGGCAAAGGGGTGTTCCAAGCTGCGCTTTCGCTGAGCCCGAAGTCGACTATCTGGCGATGCCGGGGCGCGTATGAGAACCTAGGTGTAGCCATCGTGGTTTAGCTGAAGACCGTAGCGCAGGGAGCCTAGCCTTGCGTGGCAAGGCGGTCCCGTGCTTCTTAGAAGCTCAGCGGGAGCGACTGCATGCGAGCTTGCTCAGATCGATGGCATGATCTCATGCACTCGCTTGTCACATGCGAGCCTTAGTGTCTAGCCTGCGGCATGTGATCTCTAGAAAGGGCCCGTAGCTCAGTGGTCAGAGCAGGGGACTCATAATCCCTTGGTCGCAGGTTCGATCCCTGCCGGGCCCACCGCGGAGGTCTTCACATTTTGTGTGGGGGCCTGTTCAGGTTTGGGTTGGTGTGTGGCTGTCGTGCAGCGGGCTGTGTCGAGCTGGCAACCGTTGGACGGGCCGCTGGTTGCGCCGTGGCCCGCTTAGGGGCGTGTGGCCGTCCCAGGTGACTACTTTGCGCTGGGGCTGGTGTCCGATACGCTCAGGACCGCGACCCCTGTGATCCGATCTGCAGCTAGGTCCTGAAGGGCTTGGCCTGCTTCCTCTAGGGCGTACGCGCTCACGGAGGGATGAACTCCCATGCGGGCCGCTATGGCAAGCAGCTGTTCTCCGTCGTTGCGGGTATTGGCGGTCACGCTGCGCACAGAGCGCTCTTGGAAGAGATGGCGTTGATAGTCCAACGAAGGGATGTCTGTAAGGTGGATCCCAGCTACAACGAGCGTGCCTGCACGATCGAGCGCCTCAAGAGCCGGCGGGACCAGCGTCCCAACTGGGGCGAACAGGATCGCCGCGTCGAGAGGCTCGGGAGGTGAGTCATCGGCACCAGCAGCAGACGCAGCTCCGAGCTCGAGGGCGAGCCTCTGGGCTGCCGGCGAGCGTGTGAAGACATGTACTCGGGCGCCTTGAGAGAGAGCGATCTGTGCTGTTAGGTGCGCGGATGCTCCAAAGCCGTATAGCCCCAAGACTCCCCCGGCCCTCAGCTCGGCGCGGCACAAGGCACGGTAACCGATGATCCCAGCACAGAGAAGCGGTGCTGCCTCAAGATCGTCAAACTGGGCTGGAATCTCGTATATATACCTCTCGTCAGCGATCATGTACTCTGCGAACCCGCCGTCGATGTCCCAGCCGGTAAAGCGTGGGGCAAGACATAGGTTTTCCCGGCATGACCGGCAGAACCGGCAGGTCCCGCAGGTGCTGGCGAGCCAGGCGACCCCGACGCGCTCACCCCCTGAGAAACGGCTGCAGCCTTCGCCTACGGCATCCACCGTTCCGACCACTTCGTGACCTGGAGTAGTCGCTTGGCGATGTGGAGGCAGATCGCCTTCAGCCAGGTGCAGGTCTGTGCGGCAAACTCCGCATGTCCTCACCTTGACCCTCACATGGCCAAAGCTGGGCTCTGGGATAGCTCGGTCGACCAGCTTGAGTGGCTTGGCGTCAATGGGAGCAGGCTCTGTGACGACCCAGGCTCGCACCGTTCTCCTTTCTGCTCAGCTAGCCGCTAGAGGCAAGCCCGAAGATGGCTCCTATAGACCATGTGCTTTCCAGCATGGCATCAGCGCGAGGCCATTTGACCAGGGCCAAATGGCCTATCTTGCACTGGCAAGCTTTAGAGCCGTCTAGCTGGATCGGATTTCTACAGGTCCTACCTAGCGGCCTTCTCCTTCAAGTCGGACTCGACTCGCTGACGGAGAAGGTTCTTTTGGATCTTTCCCGTAGATGTCTTGGGTAGCTCTGTGAAAATGATAGCTTTTGGCACTTTGAAGTGGGCCAGGCGGTCTCTAGCGTAGGCGATCAGCTCTGCCTCGTTCAGCGTCGAGCCAGCGCTCAAGGTCACATAGGCGATAGGCACCTCTCCCCAGTGGGGGTCAGGGCAGGCCACTATGGCCGCCTCAAGGACCTTGGGGTGTGAGGCGAGAGCGTTCTCGACTTCCACCGAGGCTATGTTCTCCCCTCCTGAGATGATCACGTCCTTCTTGCGATCCACAAGCTGGACATAGCCGTCTGGATGCAGCACGGCAAGATCACCGCTTCGGAACCAACCATCAGGAGCGCTCGCCAGCGTGGCTTCAGCGTCTCTGTGGTAGCCGAGCATCACGTCATTGCCACGAATGGCTATTTCGCCCACAGTGGCAGCATCGGCTGGAACATCATTTCCATCTGCATCTAGGACTCGCACCGGTTGGGCTATCACATTCCCCACTCCCTGACGGGCATAGTAGGAAGCTAGCCGGTCGGGTGGAAGTCCTTGCCACTCCGGTTGTGGCTGGCAGATGACCGCGGGTCCGTATGTTTCGGTCAACCCATAGAGATGGATAACATCAATCCCCGCTTTTAGGGCTCGTTCTAGAAGGGATGGGCTCGGTGGAGCGCCGCCCACGCATGCGAGCAACCTAGGTGAGAGCTCAGATTCAGGAGCCGCAGCATCTGCCAGCATCGAGGTGAGCACGGTAGGGGCCCCACAAAGATGAGTGACTTCCTCTTGTCTGATGAGCTGCCATGCACGACCAGGATCCACCTTGGCAAGGCACACGTGCTTGGCTCCGGCTACGGTCACTGCCCAAGGAAAGCACCATCCGTGGCAGTGGAACATGGGCAGGGTCCAAAGGTAGCTGCTAGATGGATCCAGCTTGGTGTGGAGCGCCATGGCCAATGCCTGCAGGTAGGCACCTCTGTGGTGATATACAACGCCTTTTGGCACCCCTGGTCGGAACGGTGTGTAGTTGATAGAAAGAGGTGACCTTTCGTCTTCGATCTCGACGAGTAGGGGATCGGCACCGTTGAGCAGAGCTTCGTAACCGCTGGAAGGATCCGCCATCGAGATTAGTCTGGGGCGCTCGGAGCTCATAGATGCAGCTTCCCCTGCCTTCTCGGTGAGCTCGGTGTCGCAAAGAACCACAGACACTTGGGCGTGGTCGAGTATGTAGGCGAGCTCGCTTGTCGATAGCCGGATGTTGAGCGGGACCATCACTGCCCCAGACGCAGGAATCCCAAAGGTTGCCTCCAGCATCATGTGGCTGTTGGCGGCGAGCGCCGCCACCCTGTCTCCAGGGCGGACCCCGAGGCTTGCGAGCCCGCCTGCCAGCAGCCGGACTCGCTCCCACAGCTGGGCATATGTGAGCCTAAGGCCCTCATCGACCACTGCGGTCTGCTTTGCAAAGACCACCGCTGAGCGCCGCAGGAAGCTCGTGGGTGTCATCGGTTCAAATGAGAGATCTCTCATGGTTCATCCCCTCCCATAGCCATTCTCACCTCCTAAGAGCTGGGAGGCAACAGATGGTGTTTGTGACCTTAGATGGGACCGACCCGAAACGGCTCCTCCAAGCTTTGGAGGAAGTTGGACGCCCCGCCATTGTCGACGATGACCCCGAGCAGGAAAGAGACGGCTCCTTACCGCCTTGGTGGCTGCTGGAGCCTGCCACCATCTGTAATTGCCACCGGGCCCAGTGGCGCTGGGAGGCCTAGACATGACCGTCTGCGGGCCGGAGAATCTCATATGCCTCTGCGTCCAGGCTAGCTTCAGGTGCGAGGCCTTCACTTAGGATCTCCTGGACTCCGTGCCCGAGCGCATCGAGGTCGACCCTTAGTTGGGCACCCGTGGCATCTTCAAGCAGCAAGGCCCTTCCTCCCAGGGCTGTAGGGGAGAATGGCGAGCGTGGCGAAGGATCGGCAACACCTACCCTGATCACGCTGCGCAGGTCAACGATCCGCCACTTGCGGACCATGCGAACCCCTATCCAGCCCGGTCCAGCGGCCAGGACAGCTCGGTAGCGCACCGAAAGCGCCAGCAGCAGGCCGGTGATGGGAGCAACGGCAAAGATGAAGCCGATCACGCTCCATAGCAGAGGATGTCCCGTTACCGCTGTGAGACCGGCAGTGATCACTGCCACCAGGATTGTGACAGCGAGACATAGCTGAGCGACGAAGTTCATGAGCTGGTGGGCGACGGCAGAGAGCCTCAGCGGCCACACCACCCTCGCCACTTGCTCGAAGTCCCCGGCACGAACCTTCATGAGGCCACGTTAGGCGCCTTGAGCTGCACGCGTGTTGCGCCAGGTCCCACTTACCTGCTTTGGGCAAGACGAGTTGACAGAGCATTTTAATGAGCCTAGCTTCACCAGGAATGAAGAGGCATTCAACCAAGCTGTGTGCTTTGAGGCTCTGCGAGACCACAGAAGGCCGCGTTCAGCCTTGAGATCAGCGCCTCTCGTGGACAGCTACGATGGCGAAGCAGCAGTCCAGGCGGTGCGGGCGCAGTGGCGCACCAGGCAACTCCTCAAAGCGGCTGCACGGCTGATGGAGCGCTCGGGGCTTCATGGAGTGTCCATGCAGGCCGTTGCCGACGAAGCCTCAGTAAGCGTCGGGCTAATCTACAGGTACTTCTCGAGCAAGCAGGACTTGCTTTTGGCAGTGATCTTGGAGGTAATTCACGAGTTTGCAGCACGGGTTCCAGCAGCAGTGACAGGAGCGGGCGACGATCCGGTGGAGCGCACTGCAGCCGGGTTTCGTGCGTACTGTGAAGTGATAGATCAGTACCGGCACGCAGCAGTGCTGACCTATCGTGAGAGCAGGGCGCTCAGCATCGAAAGTCGTGAGCAGATCAAAGAGTTGGAGGTGAGGACAAGCGATCCGCTGCGTTCAGCGATCCGCGATGCTGTCACCGCTGGAATCTTCTATCCGGTAGACGTAGATCTGCTCACCTGTGATCTGCTGTTCCTCGCTCATGCCTGGGTCTTGAAGCACTGGCACTTCGAGGGCTCCTACGACCTTGATTCATACATATCGGCCCAGATTGCACTTGTCCTGCGAGCCTCTCTCGACGTACGCTATCAACGCAAGTACTGCCATCTGATCGGGAACCCGGAGTCTCTGAGAGAATCTGTGCTTTGACACGCTTCAAAGTAAACAGCCCGAGTTAGCCAATAGGAGAATTGTTTTGCCTAATATAACATACAGTGATATAATATATGAAATTGATAGTCCAACGGCGATTATCACGATTAACCGGCCAGAGCGCTATAACGCGTTCAGGGGTAAAACGGTGGAAGAGATGATCTCGGCATTCCGTAGGGCCTGGGCTGACACCACTGTACGGGTGGTCATACTGACAGGGGCTGGAACCAAGGCATTTTGTACGGGTGGCGACGTAAAGCAAAGGGCAGAGACGGGTGATTATGGGCCTACAGAGAGCGGCCTGTTCGAGATAGACTACCTCCACAGGCTGATTCGCGATATACCAAAACCAGTGATCGCTGCGGTGAATGGTTTGGCAATCGGAGGCGGTCACGTGCTGCATGTGCTGTGTGACCTCACGATTGCTTCTGACGATGCTCGCTTTGGTCAAGCCGGCCCGCGGGTAGGTTCATTCGATGCGGGTTTCGGCACTGCATACCTCGCACGCGTCATAGGCGAGAAGCGGGCGCGTGAGATCTGGTACCTCTGCCGCCAGTACGATGCCCAGACAGCAGAGCGTTGGGGCCTGGTGAACGCAGTTGTACCCGCCTGTGATCTGCTTGCAGAGGCCAAGCGCTGGGCGGATGAGTTGGCTGAAAAGAGCCCGACTGCACTTAAGTTCTTAAAGCACTCTTTCAACATAGACACCGAGCAGCAAGCGGGTGTGGCCAACATGGCTACCGCTGCGCTCGATCTTTTCGTCAGCTCCCCAGAGGGTAAGGAGGGGGCCGCCGCTTTCGCAGAGAAGAGGAGGCCAAACTTTGCCCAGTATGTCTAAGATGGAATTGGCCTACCTAGCACGAGCAGAGCAGACCCTATCGTGTAATGATATTGAATGCCGTGGCGATCCTACAGGAGGAGCCCACCTATGATAAAGCTGGACAACACCATATGCCTTGTCACGGGAGCCGGATCAGGGATTGGACGCGCTATAGCCGTGCAGCTGGCAGAGGCGGGCGGGATGGTAGTTGCTGCAGATCGCGATATCGACAATGCGCGCGATACAGCAGCGGCTTCTACTGGCCGTATTGTAGCTCGCTATGTAGATGTCACCGAGCACGCAGCGGTTTCAGAGCTGCGTGATGGGGTGCTCAAGGATCTCGGTGTGCCAAAGGTGCTGGTCAACTCCGCGGGGTGGGATCGCATTGAGCCGTTCATGGACAACACCCGAGAATTTTGGGAAGAGGTAGTTGCCATCAACTATCTAGGACCGGTGGAGGTCTGCCGTAGCTTCCTCGAACCCATGATCTCTCTGGGAGAGGGAGGAAAGGTGGTCAACATTGCAAGCGATGCTGGACGCGTGGGAAGCACTGGAGAGACCGTCTATGCCGGGGCGAAAGGTGGAGTCGTAGCGTTCACCAAGTCGCTGGCCCGTGAAGTAGCTCGCTTTAAGATTAATGTTAACTGCGTATGCCCGGGTCCTACAGACACCCCACTTTTCAAGGCCCAGCCCGATAAAATAAAAGAGGCGCTCACCAGGGCCATCCCGTTTCGCCGAATAGCCAAACCAGAGGAGGTTGCCGGTGCAGCAGTATTTTTTGCATCGGATATGGCCTCATTTGTCACCGGGCAGGTGCTGAGCGTTAGCGGTGGCCTAACCATGGTCGGTTGAGAATGTGTGGAAGGAAAGGCATTAATGGCTTCAGGGCTTATGGCTGATGGAGATTGGACCACCCCTGGAGTCTATGAGGTTGCTGATGGAGTGCACCGTATACCGCTACCACTGCCAAACGACGGCTTGCGCGCTGTTAACGTGTACGCAGTCGTTGACGGCAATGGGCTTGTGCTCATAGACTCTGGCTGGGCAATCCCTGAAGCCCGTCAGCTTCTCGGCGAGGGACTGGAGGCCCTGGGCTGCTCGGTCTTGGATATCCATCGCTTCTTGATCACCCACGTCCACCGTGATCACTACACCGAAGGTATAGAGATACGCAGAGAGGTAGGCACCAGGGTAAGCCTCGGCGAGGGGGAGCGAGCCTCTTTGGACCTGGTTCAAGAGCCTGGCTGGCATCCCCTTGGGCCCCAGCTTGACCAGCTTCGTCGCTATGGTGCAGGTCAGCTGGTCGATCAGGTGGTAAAGGGCATGCTCGGAGATCGCGGGCCCGAGCACTCCGAGAGGATGGCCTGGGAGTACCCAGATGACTGGCTTGAGGCAGGCGAGCTGCTGTTGAGCTCAGGCAGGCATCTTGAGATAGTAGAGACTCCTGGACATACGCGCGGCCACGTAGTGTTCCACGATGCGGCAGCGAAACTCCTATTTGCAGGAGACCATGTCCTTCCTACTATCACCCCATCCATAGGGTTCGAGCCTGTCTTGTCTCCCAATCCGCTAGGTGACTTCCTTGGATCTCTGGCAAAGGTGCGTACGATGCCAGACGCCATGCTGTTACCTGCACACGGCCCGGTGGCCCCAAGCGTGCACACCAGGATAGACGAGTTGGTCGAGCATCATGGGAGGCGATTGGAACAGACGCAGGCCGCTGTCGAGCTGGGAGCATCCACAGCCTATGAGGCGGCTGGCGAGCTTCGTTGGACTCGCCGGGCCAAGGCTCTATCAGAGCTGGATTGGTTCAATCAGATGCTCGCCGTTGCAGAGACCGGGGCGCACCTTGTGCTTTTGGAGGCTCAGGGACGAGTGTCCAAAGTTCATGAAGATGGCCTGGATCATTATGCTCCCCTGTAGCCCCTGTCCTCCTATGGCCTTTGGCATCTTTAAGACATCCAGGTAGGGTTCCTCGGGGATGGCTGGTTCAATTGTGTGGATAACCGGAGTGTCGGGGGGCATCGGCTTGGCTCTGGCTCGGTGCGTGCCATGGGAAAATACCCGGGTGATCGGGATATCCAGGACACCCGTTGCAGGCATTGAGCACATAAGGGCCGACCTGGCGGATCCGTCCAGCTGGCAAGCGCTGTCTCTATCTTTTACTGAAGAGCTAAGAACCTTTTCTGGCGAGAGGATCGTCTTCATCCACGCTGCAGGCACGATCGATCCCATAGGCTTTGCCGGAGAGGTAGAGACTGCTGCCTATAGAGCCAATGTCATCTTGAACTGTGCTGCTCCCCAGGTGCTGGGACATGAGTTCTTGCATTCTGTTCGGAACATGGGGATCAGACGCGATCTCGTGATGCTTACCTCTGGTGCCTCCAAGACGATCTATCCGGGATGGTCCTCTTACGGGGCAGGCAAGGCAGCGGTGGACCAGTGGTGTCGCAACGCTGCGCAAGAGCAGTCCATTAGGGGAGGTACCAGGATCTTGGCTGTGGCACCAGGAATCGTGGACACTGCGATGCAAGAAAAGATCCGGCTGGTCTCAGAACGAGAGTTTCCACGTCGAGCCAAGTTCGTTCAGCTTCATGCTGATGGGCAGCTCAGTGACCCTATAGTTGTCGCACGCAGGATCTGGGATCTTCTAGACAGCGACATCGACAGTGGCGCCGTAGTCGACCTGCGCGATCTCTCGGGCAGGCAGTGAGTACCGCTATCACCCTGGCGGGACCTGATAGGGCAAGCAGCTACAACCTTTTCCTGCATCGTATTATCAAGCCTGGGCGGAGAGACCCTTTAGGACTTCGATCAGAGCGCTGTGGTCTTGGTGGCCCAGACCCTGGCTAACAGCTGCAGCGAAAAGCTGGGCGGTAAGTCCGGTGGCAGGAACCGCAACCCCGGCTCTTTTGGCGGCATCCAGTACGATTCCCAAGTCCTTTCGGTGCAGATCGAGCCGGAAGCCAGGTGTGAACTGCGATGCTATCATGGCTTGGCTCTTCGCCTCCATGATCCTGCTCCCCGCAAGGCCACCCGCTAAGACAGTCATGGCCGCGTCCATCTCCACGCCGCTCGCCTGAAGGAACACGATTGCCTCACTGAGCACCTCAATCGCACCAGCGATAATGAGCTGATTGGCGGCTTTTACGGTTTGTCCTGCTCCGTTGGGCCCTACATGGGCAATTGTCGATCCGAGAGCTTTAAATATCGGCATGGCCAACAGAAAATCTTCCTTTTCGCCGCCAACCATGATCGACAGTGTCGCGTCGATCGCTCCTTTCTCGCCACCGGAGACAGGAGCATCAAGTGAGCGTATGCCCTTGCGCCGGCCTTCCAACGCTATCTCTCGCTCGACGTCTGGGCTTACGGTGCTCATATCTATATAGAGCGAGCCTGGCTTTGCGCTATTTAGGACCCCGCGTTCTCCGAGCACCACCTCTGCCACATCTGGCGAGTCCGGTAGCATGGTAATGATAACGTCTGCATCTGAGCACGCAGTTTCAACATCCAAAGCAGCGCGTGCGCCGCGCTCTACGAGCTGGTCGCGGACCTCGCAATGACGGCTCAGTCCAACCAGCTCATATCCTGCGGTGAGCAGGTTGAATGCCATAGGCCGACCCATGATGCCAAGCCCAATGAAACCGATTGTTGTCATCGCCCCACCTTAGCGTCTCCGACCTCGGCCATCTAAAGGCGCGACACACCCTGTAGCCAACCTTTTTGCGCTGCTCGCACGCAAACGACCTTTGCCTGCGCTTAAGAGAGGGCCCTATGCTCAGGCTGCTCGCAGTCTGCGCCGTGCCGACCCGTCCTCGAGCAGCTGTGTAGCTCCTCTCACCACACAGCGCATCGGGTCAGGTGCCAGCTTGGTGCGAAGCCCTATCTCTTTTTCCAGCCTTGCAGCCAGGCCCTTCATCTGGGAGACGCCGCCGGATAGCCACACGGTCCCCTTTTCTATAACCTCGGCCAGATCGGCGGGCATGTCGGCTAAGACATCGCGCACGGCCTCGATCACAGCAGTGACCGCAGGCTCGAGGGCAGAGCTGACGCGTTCTGTAGCTATGTGCTCGACACGCAGGCCAAGTCCCCTTGGATCTACCCCGGCCACCTCTACCATGTCGGTGCTGGTTCCCTCCAGTCCCACCGTCCTTTTGAGCCGTTCTGCGGTGCGCTCTCCTATTGTGAGGCCAAGATGGCTTTTTACCTCATGCAGGACGGCGTAGTCCATGGCATTGCCCCCCAGCCTGAGAGCCCGCTCACGCACGACGCTCCCAGCTGCCACTAGCCCTATCTCGGTCGTTCCTCCTCCTATGTCGACCACACCCCCCCCGCTGTCGCGCTCGGTTCCTGCCAGGCCGGCCCCGAGAGCTGCTGCCCACGGCTGGTCCAAGAGCGCGACCCGCCGGTGGGCGCCAGCTTCCACTGCCGCAGAAAGGGCGCGCCGCTCAACCTCGGTTGCGCCGCTGGATACGCAGGCAATTGCCGTCGCATGAGGAAGGTGCAGATGCCTGCCAGAGCGCTGGAGCAAGAAGGACACGAGCGACTTGCATGCGTCCCAGTCGGCAACTGCACCCTCGCGCACTGGAGAGATGGCCTCCAAGCCGGCCGGCTCCCTTCCGAGCAGGTCGAATGCCGCCTGGCCGGCAGAGATAGTGCGTCTGGTCAAGCGATCAACCAGTATGACGGAGGGCTCCTCAACTATGACCCCCCTGCCGCTTACGTAGACGATGGTGTTGCAAGTGCCGATATCTATTGCAAGCTGGGACCCCATGACGTGCCTGCGCACGAACACTCCAAGGCTCATTGGTCTCTTCTCCCTATTTGCGTATGGCTTCTCCTTTATTCATCTCAAGTATCACCCTTCCAGCGCGCTTTGAGAACGCGGGCTCAAGCGGCGAACCGTCCAGCAGGTCATGGACGGCGGGCCCGGTCTTTGGGCGGGCGGAGTCCCATTTCGCCCAGGGACTGGTTAGCTCCTCATCTAGCAGTGATGGTTGGCGTTGAGAACACCGTTCAGCTGCACGCGTGGGGCTATCTTTGGTTCCAGATGGAAGACGACACAGATGGGTCAAATCGTCGGCCACGTGAGCGTCCGCTAAGGCCCAGTGGCACTCCGGTCACCCCGAAGTGGCGGGGCCGGCTGCACTTAGGCGCGTTGATCTTTGCAGTTCCTGCAGCGGTGGTTCTCGTTGTGAGAGACCCTGTACCCGGCGTTGTCACCGATGCCGTGGGGCTGGTGATGCTATATGCGGTGAGCTCCTCGTACCACTTGCTTCCTTTGGCTGAGCCAGCTCGACACAGGATGCGCCAGGCCGATCACTCAATGATCTATATTTTTATCGCAACTGCCTATACACCGCTGTGCATTATCGGCTTGCCCGGGAATCTTGGGAAGGTCATACTCGCCCTGGCATGGCTGGGGGCAGCTGTTGGGGTGACGATGGCCATTGCAGGTCTTGAGCGCACTCGTCTTGTGGGCGGACCGCTCTATATCGTGCTGGGCTGGCTGGCTGTGCTAACCCTGCCTGAGGCCATAGCACACCTCCAAGGCGTTGAGTTGGCGTTGCTAGCTGTGATGGGCGTGTTGTACACGGCGGGGGCCGTAGCATTTTCACTTAGGTGGCCTGATCCAGTCCCGGAGGTGTTCGGCTATCACGAGGTGTGGCATTCAAGCGTCATCGTGGCAAGTGCCTGCTACTACGCCGTCGTTTGGATGCTCTCTGGCCCTCACAGATAGCAAGCCACCTGTTCGAAGCACCGGATCACAACTAGTGGGCGACCTCGACTCCTCTGGATGCCAGCGTTTGTGGGCGAATCTAGATCTGTGTAGCTGCAATGTGCATGTATGGCGACGCCGAGCACTCAGGTCGCCCCAAGCGTTGTAACCGACGGCGCAGGCTCAAAGGGTTCTTACGCACAGGATGATGAGGGGTGGGTAGCCGAGGGCACGCTGTAACCGACGGCGCAGGCTCAAAGGGTTCTTACACATCGCGCTGACTTGGGTGATTTGGATACCAGGTTGACTGGCGGTAAGTTGGCAGGAATGGCTCGAGCGACCGTGGCATGTGCGAGAACTGGTCCCAGGCGGGGACCCAGGCCTCTTCCTGACCGCGTGATGAGAAAACTGCTTTTCATCCCTGAGGGCAGCGCCAAGGTCAGCGATGAAAAGGTCCACCGGATGTTCAGCGCATCCATACTCGTCTCGGCTGTGCGGTGTTTGCTTGCTTACATTGTCCTGCCCATAGTGACGTTGGCTTTGGGTGTAGCCACAAGCGTCGGACCTGACATTGGTATCCCTATTGGGGTAGTGGCGCTCGCTTTCGATGTCGTTGGCATCCGCCGGTTCTGGTTGGCCAATCACCAGTGGAGATGGCAGTTCACTTATATATATGTTGCAATCATTGCATTGATCATGTTCCTTTTGGTCCGGGACGTGATCACCCTGGCAGGCTGAGCCCGGGATCGCTCGGGCTGGCCGCGTGCTTGGCTGGCACAGCTAGCTCGGAGCGTGCAGTTGGCTCCGCTGGCACTCCTGATCCGGCTTGAACCACAGTTGGCTCGTCTTGCATCCCAGCTGGTCGTGAAGTCCCCGTGGGCGCAGGTTGGGAACCTGGGGCCGTTCCAACGTAGCGGGCCTCCTCGAGAATGGCATGCTTTCCACGCATCCACGATGCCGCTGCTGCCATGAGGCACATGATAAGAGCGAACATGAACACCACAACCAAGCCATCGTGGAACGGACCAGAGATCAGGCGAGGGAAGAACTCCTTTCCTGTTATGCGGCTTGCATCTGCTGGGCTCAGGTGGCTGAGCACGGGTCGTCCGAGAAGCTCTGCCATGGGGTTGTACCCGAGGAAGCCGGCAAAGAGGTAGCCCATGGGTGGGAGGTGGGAAAGCCCTTGAGCTGTGGCTGCGGGAACTGTAAGGGATGTAAGGCCACGGTAGATAGCTTTTGGCATGTTCGCTGCCAAGCCGACGATCATGAGAGAGAAGAACACGCCCATCGACAGCGGCATGCCGGTGTTCATGAACGTCGTACGCATTCCAGACGCAGCCCCACGATCCTTTGCTGGGGCCGAGTTCATGATGGAGGCCATGTTGGGAGCGGCAAAGAGCCCCATGGCAGCGCCGTTGAAGAAGGCCAGGACCGCAAAGACCGGATAGGAGAAGTCCACAGGTATCAATAAGAAAAGTCCGAATGTGAGTGCCGCCAGCAGCATCCCGCCGGTGGCGAAGTAGCGCGCGCCGTATCTGTCAGAAAGCTTTCCAGAGGTGGGTCCAGCCACCAAAAAGCCGAAGGTGAAGGGCAGCATGTATATGCCCGCCCACAACGGAGTGGTCGAGTAGGCATAGCCGTGCAGCGGTAGCCAGATGCCCTGCAGCCATATGACAAGGATGAACATGAACCCGCCTCTACCGATTGCTGCTAGGAGGCTGGCAAGGTTGCCGGCTGTAAAAGCCCGGATACGAAAGAGCGACATCCTAAACATCGGCTCTGCCACCTTGGTCTCTATGAGACCGAAAGCTACAAGCAGTGCGACTCCTCCGATCAGACAGGTGAGCACGAGCGGGCTGGTCCAACCCATGGTGCTATGGCCGTAGGGGCGGATGCCATAGGTGATGCCAACGAGTATGGCCGTGAGCCCTATGCCGAAAGTGGCATTTCCCATCCAGTCGATGCGAGCCGGCGTCCTTATCCCGCGATCCTCGAGCTTCCAGTAGGCCCAAAGCGTGGCAAAGATGCCTATGGGTACGTTGATCAAAAACACCAGACGCCAGTCAATGCTGGCCAGGACACCGCCTAGTACCAGCCCGAGGAAAGATCCCACAATCCCAGCGATCGTGTTGATCCCCATGGCCATGCCTCGCTCTTCGGCAGGGAAGGCATCGGTTAGGATCGCCCCCGAATTGGCGAAGAGGAATGCAGCGCCGATGCCCTGGACCATCCTTACGATGATGATTGCAAGTGCGCCTGCCGTCCCGTGCCAAGGTACGAAGGCAAGAAACGCTGAGGCCAGCGTGAACACGGCAAAGCCCATGTTGTAGGTCCGCACTCGTCCAAAGATGTCGCCCAGACGTCCGACGGTCACTACCAGGACCGCAACCACGAGCAGGTAGCCCATGAGCACCCATAGAAGGTAAGAGAAGTTGCCCGGAGACAGTGGGTTCAGCTGTATCCCTCGGAAGATGGCGGGAAGGGCGATTATGAGAGCAGAGCCGTCAATGGCCGCCATGAGGATGCCAATTGTGGTATTGGACAGGGCTATCCATTTGTAGCCATCGCTGCGTTGCGAAGAACCGGCCGCCGTTGTTACCGAGCCCTTCCCAGGGGCCTTGCCATTCCCATCCATGTGCTCTCCTTGCCTTCGGGCCGCGTCAGTCGGTGGTGGACTATTACGGAGTATAGTTAGTATATAGAATATTCCAACTGATTGAATATTGATTAGGAGAAGATCTATGGGATCAGGGCGGGTCGAGGAAAGAGATGGGGCCCGTCTCCCAGCGGACTCGAGGAGATCTGATGACACAAGGCGCCATCTTCTGGCCCGCCTTTTCGGTGTCAGACCAACCATCGAGCAGCGCATAAGAGCGACAAAGCCTCCCGAGCTGACTTCTGAGCTTGGATCGGTCACGCTTCACCAGCTAGAGGCTCTGCGCTTGGTCCAAGAGGAGGGATTGACCATGACTGAACTGGCAAAGTCCCTTGGCATCTCTGAAAGTGCAGCAACGGCGCTTGTGGATCGTCTGGTCCGTAACGGGTTGGTCGAGCGGCTGGCCGATCCCGAGGATAGAAGGCTTGTGCGAATCGTTCCTTCCGAGCGAGCCAGAAACCTCGCGGCTCGCTTCCTAGCTCATCAGCGAGCCGTTATGGAAGACGCCTTCCAGGTCCTAGATGACGACCAGCTGGAGGTACTGGTGCAGCTCTTGGAGAAGGTGGCTGCCCAGTGGGATTGAACAGGGATTTTTGGATATCTATGCCGTTGGGCACAGCCAGCGAGCGTCAGCTTGCCTAATAAGCGGGCCTGGTCAGCGGTGAGAGCCAAAGCTGGTTTCAGCTGGAGCCAGGTTCGGTGCCAACTGCGTGGTCGGGGGGGAGGATGGTCACATGGGTTCTCCCAGGGCGCTTTGAGCCGGTCTGGCCCTGAGGCTCTAGCAGGGAAGAAGAGCCTGTCCTATCTAGGTAGGTCGAACCGCTCGGTGGCTCGCTTTGCCCACCACCAAATGTTGACCCACCAGCCCTAGAACCTGGCGGGAATGGGTCTGTGGATGTCGATGAGCTGGTTGGGCCCGCGCCGTAGGAACCAGACCTATCGCGGGTTGGGGCGCTCAAGTCTCGGTGGGCACGATAGGAACGGATCCTGTGCCAGAAGAAGACAGCGGCCGCCGCTGCCACTATCAACGCTGCGAGGTAGCCGGCGTCGCTGAAACCGTGCATGATCTCACTCCAGCGCGAGCCGACCCCGTAGCCTATGGCCGCCATGGCACTGTCCCATATGAGGCTGCCAAAGAAGGTGAGCACTCCGAAGCTGACGAGAGGCACTTCGGCTACTCCTGCGGGCAGAGCTGCGAAGTTCCGTATCACTGGGACGAGCCTTCCCCCAAAGACCCCCCAGCGTTCGTGGCGTCTGTACCACTCTTCGGTTCTATCGAGATCCGCATGGGTGATGAGTAGGTACTTTCCAAAGCGGTCTACCAGGGCTCGCCCTCCTGTGCGACCGATAATCCAAGCAAGGTAAGCTCCGAGCACCTCTCCTGTTACCCCGACTCCTATTGCAGCAAACAGGTTCATGTGCCCTGTAGCGGCCAGCACGCCGGCAAATCCCAGGGTTATCTCCGAGGATGTTGGTACGCACATAGACTCTGCTATGCAAAGGAGCAGGATTGCTAGATATCCCCATGTGGAGATGAAGTTCTGCACCCCGCTGTTCTAGCGCACTTGAGCAACGCTTTGCCCTGTTATTCCTGAACAGTTGCTGAATAAAACCTGCACTGAAGGTAGCCTCCCAGCTGATGAGAGGAGCGAGAACGGAGATCTTTGACCAGCGAGCGGATTCACTTGCAGGTCAGCTGCGGGGCAAAGCCTGGGCAGACCTCATAGCATACGGTGCCTCAGCCCTTGGAGATCACGGACTGGTTTGGCTCCTTGTGGCTGTGGCAAGGTCGCGCGTTCCAGGACCTCGACGCAGGAGGGCACTGTGGGCCCTGGGTTTTACCGGAGTAGTGACTCCGGTGGTGAACGCCGCCCTCAAAAGGGCTGTTGGCAGGCAGCGACCAGAGTCTCGATTAGATCCGCACCCCTTTCCCCTCCGCCTGCCGCGCTCATCTAGCTTTCCATCGGGACATACGCTGGCTGCGTGGTGCGCTGCCTATTTGCTTTCCGACAAGGGTGCGGCTCGCGCTGGCTGCTATGGGACCGCAGCTGTCATCAGCTGGAGCAGGGTGCATACTCGTCAGCATCATCCAAGCGATGTTGTAGCAGGAGCGGCGGTGGGACTCGGGGTCGGTGCTTTGGGGGGTTGGCTGCGAGACAGGCTTGGGGTTGGTCTGTGAAGACAACCACCATGGTAGGAACATGACGCGACCATCACAGGGCCAGGTGATGCCTGGTCCTGTGGGAAAAGTGGCCATATTCCTTGGTATAGCTATAGTGGTTGGGTTTGCGTCTTTTTATGTCAGCGGCCTCGAGCGTTACACCTGGGGAGCACGCTTTGGAACCTTTGGCTGCGCACTGGGCGTGCTCGTCATCGGGGCGTTCTGGCAGCACTACCGCTTCGGAGCTTCCTCAGGATCCCAGCTGTTTGAGCCAAACAAGCCTCCACATGGTGACGCGAGCGAGAGGGGAGCCTTGGTGTGGCTTGTTGTCCCTTCGATCGCAGCGGTGTGGGATATATTGGGGCTCTTAACCCCCCCAAATGAGCATCATTTGACTCTGAGCGCCCTGGAGCTGGCTTACAGGCCCCTGCACGCGGTGCTCTTTGCCTTGTGGTTGGGACTGGGCTGGGCGCTGGCTGCGGTTCCTTTGAATCGCAAAGCCGTACCAATCTCTCACATCAGAAAAGAACCCCGATCGTGAGCATTTTGAACCCCGCGGGCACTTTCTTCGCTGTCCTGATCGGATCGAGCAAACCACTGGGCCTAGCCTTCTGGTCGACCGTGCTGTTAGTGCTTACAGCATACGAGCTTGCAGGGCATCTGCGCCTGCGTGGCGTCTGGACGCTCGAAGAGGTGGTCCATAGATATTTCCACCATCGGCTTGCCAGGGCAGCAGCAGTGGCGGTCTGGCTGTATGCCGGTTGGCACCTATTCTCGCATTAAAACCTAAGTTGCCAGGTTAGGGCCCGAAAGACATTGTTGGGCTTCTTTGTCGGGCCTGCTTGGCTCATGTGACAGATGAATCGTATCAAGCCAGTCACTGGCCAACGAGTAAGTTCCTCTGCAGTGCTGCGTCTTTATCCTTGGTCTGTTCGGCAAGCTCACCTTGGTATGTGATGAGCCTGGTACGAATCTTGGGATCTGACACTGCAAGGATGCGGGCAGCCAAAAGACCAGCGTTGCGCCCACTGCCAATCGCTACTGTTGCCACTGGTACCCCTGCGGGCATCTGGACTATAGAGAGCAGGGAGTCGATGCCCTTGAGATCTTTTAGGGGTACGGGCACGCCTATGACCGGGAGCACGGTGGCTGAAGAGATCATGCCCGGTAGATGTGCCGCACCTCCAGCTCCGGCAATCAGGACTTCCAGCTGCCTTGCGATAGCACCACGAGCATAGGCAAGCATGTCATCTGGTGTTCTGTGAGCGGAGATGATCCTGAGCTCTGCGGGCACGCCCATCTCCGCGAGAACCTCAGCGGCGGGTTCCATGAATGGAAGATCTGAGTCTGATCCCATGACTATGCCTACTCTGGGCTTGGCTGCGCTCATGTCGCTACCAAGCTTACGGCCGCGCTTCGAGCGGCTTCTAGAGCCAGCTCTATGGTCTCTGCCGAGGAGTTAATGTGGCCGAGCTTGCGTCCAGGGAGTGCTTGCTTTCCATAGAGGTGGACGCGCGCCGACTTTACGGCAAGGGCACTAGGCAGGTTTTCGGTCGGATCGCTGCCATCGGGTGGTCCGAGCACGTTGACCATGGCAGTCGCTGGAGCAGTCATGGCGGTCGATCCGAGGGGCCAGTCCAAAATTGCGCGTAGGTGCTGCTCGAACTGCGAGGTGACACAACCATCCATGGTCCAGTGCCCAGAGTTATGAGGTCTAAGGGCCAGCTCATTTACTGTCAAGCCATCGTTGGAGAGGAACATCTCCACGGCAAGAATGCCCACGGAATTGATCGCGTCAGCTACCGTGTGTGCCATCTTCGTGGCCTGCGTTGCCACTTCCTCATCGATGG
>JAMCQF010000091.1 GCA_023379605.1 Actinomycetota bacterium | reverse complement strand
GACGTGAAGCATTCCGGGCAGATGGACATCTGAGACATAGTGCCCACGGCCTGTCACAAGGCGAGCATCCTCCTTGCGCCGAACGCCCTGGTCGGAGGGAGGCTTCATCACGGCATTGCGTAGCCGCCGTCTACGGAGATCACCTGTCCGGTGGTCCACGACGAAAGCGGCGAGGCGAGCAGCAGCACGGTCGGGGTAATATCAGCGGGGAGGCCCAGGCGGCGAAGCGGATACGCCGAGAGGATCCGTTTCATCTTTTCATCGTCGGCGCTTCCGATGTGAGCGTCGAGGCTTGCCGTCTGGATGAGACCGATAGATACTGCGTTGGCCCTTATCTTATAACGGGCGAGTTCCTTGGCCAGCGACTTGGTGAGCCCCAGGGTGGTGGAGCGGGTGGTGGCTGTTACAAGCAGGTGGGATTCACCAACCCTTCCCGAGTCGCCCATGATATTGACGATGGACCCGCCCCCGTTTGCGGCCATCTGGGCGGCTACCGCCTGGGTAACTCGCAAGGTGCCGGCAACAGTTACCTCTATTTGGGGCGCCCAGTCGTCTTCGGTCGTCTGGAGAAAGGGTTTGCTCTGGGTGGCTGCAGCATTGTTTATGAGAATGTCTATCGGGCCTATCTCTGCTTCAACGGCGTCTACCGCTGAGCGCACCGCATCACCACTTCGCAGGTCTGCGCTTACAGAAATGGCCTTGACGCCCGCGGCAGCTGACGCTTTGGCGGCCTCTTCGGCTCCTTCGGCCGAGGAGTAGTAGTGGAACGCCACGTTGGAACCCTCCCCGGCGAATGCCTCGGCGATTGCTCGCCCGAGACCCTGCCCTGCGCCTGTCACCAGGACAGTCTTTCCGCCCAATTGCAGATCCATGCTTGTTGCCTCCTAGATGAACACGAAGCGACGTTTGCCCTCGACGGTGATGAGCCTGCCGAAGCGAAGGCCGGGGAAGTGAGCTGCTGCAAGAGCGTCCGGAGAGCCCGCCACCTCGTCGGAGAGGATGGCTCGCGTCGCTCGGGCAGCGGTTGGGTTGACGTCGAATACCGCTTCCCAGGTGGGATCAGTCAGCTCGATGACACAGTGGGCTATATCGCCGATGAGCAATGCTCGCTCCCCTTGGCTGGATACGACGAATACCGTCGATCCTGGGGTATGGCCGGGAGAGTGGCGTGTGTCGAGCCCGGGGGCGATGGTGGTGTCTCGATCGAATGGGATCAGCTGGCTGGCCAGAGGCACCAGCTTGCGGACGGCTCCGGGGTTCGCTTCGGGGCTTTCTACGAAATGCGCCCAGTCCGCGGTGTGCACTCGGTAGGCGGCGTTGGGGAAGACAACCCTCCCTTTTTGGGTGGCCCAGCCGACATGGTCGAAGTGCAGGTGAGTGAAGACCACGTCAGTCACCTCCTCGGGGGAGACGCCGAGGAGGTGAAGGCTATCGAGGAATGCGCCGCCGTGGTACTT
Organism: Actinomycetota bacterium; assembly: GCA_023379605.1. Taxonomy (GTDB): domain Bacteria; phylum Actinomycetota; class Acidimicrobiia; order Acidimicrobiales; family JAMCQF01; genus JAMCQF01. The sequence continues at coordinate 8,339 of JAMCQF010000091.1, read as the reverse complement.
GTCGTTATCGACCCTTCCCACGCCGGCATCCACCAGGATCAACCGGCTGGAAGAGCGGATCAGGAACCCCCCCAGGCTTAGATTGAGGTTGCCCTGGGCGTCGAGCAGGTCGGTGTGGCACGCCCAAGGGTCGCCCGGGTAGTCGGGGCGGGTTAGCACCTCCCGGGCTGGTTCCGTGGCATGACCGTCGTGAACAGGCTGTATTTCGATGTCGCCGACTCTCACGGGGCCGCCTCGGGCGCTAAGCGCTCACTCAGGCGGTAGCGCATGATCTTCCCCGAGCCGGTCCGTGGGATCGCGTCGATCTCGATGAACTCCTCGGGTACTTTGAAGGATGCGAGCTCAGCTCGGCAGGCCTCGGCGAGAGCGTTAGCGTCCACAGACCCCTTCTGCATTGGCACCACGAATGCCACTGGCACTTCGCCCAGCTCGGGGTGATGTCGGGCTACCACCGCGGCGTCTGCCACGGTGGGCAGCTTGAGCAGGACGGCTTCGATCTCCGCTGGATAAATGTTTTCGCCCCCGCGGATTATCAGTTCCTTGGTACGCCCGCTGATGGTCAGGCACCCGTTGGCGTCTTTGCGGCCCAGGTCACCCGTGCGGTACCAGCCCTGCCGCAGGACCTCGCTGGTGGCATCCGGCCTATTGTGGTAGCCCACCATCACATTGGGTCCGCTGACCCACACTTCTCCTTCTTCCCCGGGAATCGACACGTCCTCACCTGTGGCCGGGTTGACCAGCCGGACGCCTACCCCTGGTAGGGGCAGCCCGCATGAGCCCATTGTCCGGGCACCCGTTGGCCAGTTCATCGTGACCATGGTCGACGTCTCTGTGATCCCGTACCCATCCAGCAGCGGCACGCCGAAGGCGCGCTCGAACTCGACGTTCAATGCGGCAGGCATGATCGCCCCCGCCGACAGGCATACCCTCAGGGAATGTTTGCGAAACGTTGCGCCCCCTACACCGTTGAGCAGGTATTGGAACATCGTGGGTACGCCAGGCAGGACAGTGAAGGAGTCGGATTCGAGTAGCTCCAGCACACGGGGCGTGGAAAACCTGGTCATGATCCGCTCAGTGGCGCCCACGGCAAAGACTCCCAGCACCGACATGTCCAAAGCGTAGGAGTGAAATAATGGCAGCGGGGACAGCACCCTGTCATCTGGCGACAGACCGGTCACCGTGGCCCAACAGGCTGAGACAACCCAAAGGCAGCTTCTCTGGGTGAGCAGGACCCCTTTGGGCCGGCCAGTGGTTCCCGATGTGTAGAGCATCCAGGCGACCTCGTCCAGGCCGAGGTCATCGGGTGGAGGTGCGATGGGCTCGGTGGTGGAGAGTTCCTCGTATCGCACGGTTCCAGGCGGGGCGAGTGCACCGCTGGTAACCACTACGGTGGTTGGCTTGTCCTGGCCGGATAGCGCTGCCTGTGCGGTCTGGAGGTGCTCCTCGTCGGTGATGATAAGATGGGCGCCGCTATCGGACACCATGTAGGAGACTTCTGCTGGTGCCGCCGCAGGGTTGATGCAGACTCCGACCAACCCGGCCCTGGTAGCTGCCAGATATGCCTCGGCCGTCTCTACGCGGTTGTCCATGTATATAACTACTGGGTCACCACGCTCGGGGCCCATGGAAGCCAGGTGGCCAGCGAGGCGCCGTGTCCGATCCCCCAGGCCAACGTAGGACACAGAACGCCGGTCGTCGAAGAATGCAACCTTTTCCCCAAAGCGCTCTGCTTGCTTTACCAACATCTGCGGTAGCGGCTGGATTAACTCGAGGTTGAGCATGGGCGCTCCTAGGTTTTCCCCCCGATCCAGGATGTCCAGGATCATGTTAACTAATGTTAGTTAGTATAGGACACTTGCGATGAGTTGTCAAGGAGGCCTTGTGGACGAGGTCACGGTGGCCAGGAGCTTCTATAATCCCAGGTAGGAGGCCTAATTTGGAGCACTGAGGATCAGCCGAGATAGCGGTCAACTTCCCGTCCTAGCTGCGGGCGAAATCTCCTTCGCCGGCCCATTCGATCTTGATGACCAGCGCGCCAAGGTTGGCGAGCCGGCGCGTGGCAAGGGAGGCAGCCAGCGCGTACTCGAGGGCGACCACGATCGTGCCCTATAGAGGTAGGGTCACTGCCGCGTCCCTCGAACGCGTGGCGGGCTCCTGGTGTGGTGGGGCGCTGGTCGGACCGCTCGGCGCCGACCATCGCCCGTTTGGCCTGCTAGCGAAGGGGTGGTCCGCCATCTAGCCGTCCACGGAGAGCGCCCCCCAGCGCTGCGACGAGCACCCATCTGGCCCATGCGATCCTGCCGTCGTGAGGGGCGAAGCTGGCGGCGTTCTTGTCTAACTGTTCGCTGCGATCGCCGGGCACGAAGCGCCACGGGGCGGCCGCATCGCTGACCGTCGGCTGTTGCTCGGCGTCATCCCCGAGGTGCACTCAAGAAGCCCCCTGGGCCCGGCGTACCAGCTGCGCAGCGATGACGTTCCGTTGGATCTCGTTGGTCCCCTCTCCTATGATCATGAGCGGCGCGTCTCGAAAGTAGCGCTCGACATCGAACTCGGTGGAGTAGCCGTAGCCGCCGTGTATACGCATGGCATCGAGCGCCACCTGCATCGCGGTTTCCGAGGCAAACAGTTTTGCCATGCCAGCTTCGAGGTCCGAGCGCTCGCCAGCGTCGAACTGCCGGCACGCGTACAGGAGCAGCTGCCGGGCAGCGGTGAGCTTGGTCGCCATGTCCGCGAGGTAGTTGCCGATGGCCTGATGCTTCCAGATGGGCCTGCCGAAGCTCTCGCGCTCCTGTGCATAGTTCAGGGCATCCTCAAACGCGGCGCGCCCAACACCCACTGCCCGAGCAGCCACCTGGATCCTGCCGATCTCAAGGCCCCGCATCATCTGGACGAACCCCTCGCCGACGCTCCCCCCAAGCACAGCCGATACCGGGACCCGGAAGTCCTCGAAGACGACCTCGCAGGTCTCGACTCCCTTGTAGCCGAGCTTGGGAAGATCGCGCGACACCGTCATCCCAGGCCCAGGCTCTACCAGGAGGACGCTCATCCCCCGGTGCGGCGGATCCGCCGTTGGGTCCGTCTTGCACAAAAGCGCCATCAAGGCAGACCGCCGAGCGTTGGTGATCCACATCTTGGACCCGGTGATGAGGTAGAAATCCCCATCGCGAATGGCGACGGTCCGCATGGCCTGCAGATCCGAGCCACCCCCAGGTTCGGTGAGAGCCATCGTCGCCCGCAATTCTCCGGTCGCCATCCGAGGCAGGTAGAGGTCGCGCTGTTCGTCGGTTCCGTAATCGCTGATGAGCTTGGCCACTACAGTGTGGCCGCCCATGGCACCAGCCAGGCTCATCCACCCGCGGGCCAGTTCCTCGGTGACCAGCGCGTAACACGGCGTGCTCACCCGTACATCGCCCCACGGCTCCGCAATGGCCAGACCGAAGATACCGAGCTTCTTCATCTGCTCGATCAGGGCCGCGGGGTAGGTGTTGGCATGCTCGAACCCCTGGACGACTGGCTTCACATCACGGTCAACGAAGCTACGCACCGTCTCGACGATGGCCTGCTCCTCCTCGCTCAGCCCCTCCACGGCCCTCCCTTCGATGTCATCCGATGACCTAGCGTCGCCTTAACTCCGCAAGTGGCCAAGTCCCTAGGAGTAGCGTACGAAGTGTCGGCTGCGATGATCTCCGCACCAATCTCAGCTGACTGAAGCAGAGCAATCACCTCGTTCACATCTATATCATGAATCATACGGGAGGTTCCACGGGTAGTTACAACGTAGTGACCATGAGGGTCGGCGTACGAGAAGCAACCACTAGTGGAGGTTCCAGCATGTCAGGTTGAGGCTTCGAGATGGGCTACCAAGCCATCCGAGGCGAGCTTGTAGGTCTTAGGCCCTGATGGAGCCGGGCCTGCACCAAAGAGGCAAAAGACCCATCGCTTCGATCCTGTTCCACGGCGCACCTCTGCCACCTGGGCCTAGATCCACAGTGCGCCCGCGCCATGACAGGATCTCCGAGATGCCAGCATCGGCGCCCAGTGCCTGCTGTGTGCCGGGTGCACCTTTAAGGGCCTGACAGGAAAGTTCCCGCATCTGAAGATGGGGAAAGCCCGGAAGAAGACCACAACTGGTCTGTACGATATATCCCTTCCGCGTATCTCTTTCGCAAGAGCGCAGTTAAGGTCATTCTTTCCGGATTTGCGGCATCTCGCTGGAACGCCCCACTGTACGCGATCGTCACCACATTGGTGTTCATAGCAGGTGGCTGTTGGGCAAGGCTCAGTCCCTCAAGCTCACTTCCTAGGATTTGAACCCAGAACCTGCGGATTAGAAGTCCGTAGTTTCGCCCTATTTATGCTGGTCAAAGGCATTTACTGGCGTAACGTGGCGTAACGCTGCTCAGTGGAGCCGAAACATGTCCCTCAAAATCCCCGGATGCTCCTGCACGCTTGGGGCATTGTCTGTCGGCGTAGGGGACAAAGGTCACTGCGCATCGCCAGGGAGCCTGGACAGGGCTGGTGATAAGCCTCGATGGTCGCGTGGATGGTTTTGGTGGCGTTGGGGGCCTTAAAGAGCGGCGCGGCTACCCAGGAGGTACTTCTCCCTTTTCCTTTGTCAGGACAGAACCATCGTGCGGTAAAGGAGTTGCAGTGTTGCCACAAGGAGTCAGCACAACAGGATCGTTCTACCTGATAGGAGAGCGCAAGTTTGCAAGGGTGACATCTACATGTGCGATACCCGACAAACACTTGGACACCTGGGCAGCTGGCATGGCAGCCAAGGCAGCTGTGAGCGAGCAGGGGTGGAGATCTCTTCCAGAGCCAGAGGCCATCAAGTACCTAAAGACCGCCCATGAGCGGGACCGGGACTCAAAGGCAGCCAGGGGCACACGTGTGCATGAGTACCTAGAGGCACTTATGTACGACACCGAGCCCAAGGGCGAGCTCGAAGAACAAGACGTCTCCTACTTAGAAGCAGCAGACCAGCTCTTTTTTGATCATGAGATCACGGTATTGAACGCAGAGCTGCTCTGTGTGAGCGAGACCTATGAATACGCAGGGACGATGGACCTGCTCTGTGTGCTCGATAAAAAGCGGGTCCTTCTCGATTGGAAGACCTCTGCGAAGATACACGATTCCTATGCATGGCAGCTGGCTGCGTACCTATGTGCTGATTATGTGATGGATGCAACAGCGAAGACCTATCCGATAGAAGATCTGCATATAGAAGGTGCAGGAGCGGTGCACCTGTTGGCTGATGGCTACGAGCTCTTCATGCTCGCTGACAAAGAAAAGGCCTTTGCCGAGTTCTTGGCGCTGCACAACTTTCGCATGTCACGCACAAGAGCTGGCAAGGACTTTTTGGACTACGAAACCTGGTCAGCCAAGCAGGTGCTCGAACACAAGCCGAAGATCTCCTCGATCCACCGAGCTGCAAAAAAGGTCGGGTGATCCTAAAGAACCCAAAGAGATGAACCTATATCCCAAAGGCACAAGGAGAAGACCAGATGATGAGCTCGATATTTACTTCCCAGCCTCTGGCGCCACCTCGCCTGGTTCCTCTCTGGCGGATCAGGCTTGGAGAGATGCGTGGCGGGAAGCCAACCAGCTTGGAGAGCTTCCGCATCACATCAAAGGCAGCTGAGATAGTAGAAGCCTTCAGCAGAAAATACGGGGGAGAGATGTCTCACTGGGGCGGTGAGCTCCAGGTGATCCTTGAGACAAACACCTTAGATGTCGAGCTTTTTGGCACCCAGGTTCTCTCCCAGTTCTACGAGCAGTGGGCAGGAGGTGTCTGCACACGCAGGTGTGACGGAAAAACAGAGCTCATCTCCCATCGGAGCTGTCTGTGTAGGGCTTCCAAGGCGCCAGCAGGCAAGGACCACTGCTCGGTTGTAACCAGGCTGATTGTCCTCTGTGAGGAGGTAGTGCCTTGCTGCCCTGGCATGCTGACTACCCGCTCGGAGGTCATGGCATCGAACTTTGCAGGGATGGTGGCCCTTGTGCAGAGAAAGACAGATGGCGATGTCCCCATAGCTGTGCGGTTGCGCTTGGAGATGCACAAGGCAATGAACCGCCGTTATCCAATTGTCCTCCTCGAGCCCAGATACCCGCGAGAGCTTCCCACCAGCACTGCGAGCACAGCTAAGAAAACCGAGGTTCCAGTCCTAGGCGATGGTGTTATGAAAGACAGGACCGGTGTAGTGGTATCTGGGGCCACACCAAGCACCGCTAGGAGACAAGAGCCCACAGCCGTAGCTGACAAACAGGTGGTTAGAGCGCCAAGGGTTGGCAACATAAAACGGGGTCTTTCGAAGCTGGGCACCGGTGAGACAAAACACTGAGGACATCGCCTCTCGGCTAAACGACCAGCAGGTCGCTGCGATCACAGCACCGGCGCCTGTGGTTGTGATGGCAGGTGCCGGATCAGGCAAGACCCAGGTGCTTTCTGTGCGCATAGCCAGGGAAATAGAACAAGGCGTGCCTGCAGGTGCCATCCTCGCACTTACCTTCACCAACAAAGCAGCACGGTCCATGAAAGAGCGGGTTGCCCAAATGGTGGGAGAGAGGTCCAAAGAGCTCTGGATCAGCACTTTTCACAAAATGTGTGTAGGGGTCCTGCGCAAGGAAGCCCAAAGGCTTGGATACAAAGACAACTGGGTCATCTACGACACCGACGATGCCAAGGCGATGCTGGGCCGTGTTATAAGCGAGCTCGGCTTGGACCCCAAGATCTTTGTCGCCTCGAAGCTGGCAGGGGTGATATCTGCTGCCAAAAACGACATGGCGTCCTGGCAGCACCTTGGAGGACACCGAGGTGGCAACTACTACGAATGCCTGGGCAGGATCTACAGGCGTTATGGGGACTGGCTAAAGGCTGCCAATGCAATGGACTTCGACGACCTGTTGACAAACACCTACGAAGTCTTGCTTACACCAGCGCTGCAAAGCTGGCAGGAACGCTACAGATCTGTGTTCATAGACGAGTACCAGGATACAAATCGAATACAGAACGAGATCATATGGCTGCTCACAAGGAAACATCGCCAGCTGTTTGTGGTAGGAGATGTGGACCAGTCAATCTACGGCTTCAGAGGGGCGCGTTGGCGAAACCTTCTCGATTTAGAAAACCGCTTCCCTGAAGCAAAGCGGGTGGTCTTAGAGTACAACTACCGTTCCGCCCCTCGGATCTTGGCCTGTGCGAACTCGGTCATCTCGAACAACAACGAGCGGCCTCAAAAGGTGCTGCGGGGGACCCGTCCTGATGCAAGCTGTGTGCACACAGTGATCCGTGAGGGCAAAGACGAGCTTGCAAGCGCTGTTGCAAAAGAGGTCCAGTCTCTAAAGCGCTCAGGTGTGGCGGGATCGGAGATAGCTGTTCTCTACCGCACCAACGTAGAGTCACGGGCATATGAAGAGGCGTTCCTCAGACACAAGATCGCCCACCAGGTCATAGGGGCAACTCGCTTCTATGACCGAAAGGAGATCCGAGACGTGCTTGCCTACGCAAGGCTTGTCCACAATCCATTCGATCTGGCAGCCTTTTCACGCGTCGCCAATTGGCCGACGAGGGGTATAGGTGCCATATCGCTTGAGATCATAACTGAGCACGCATCGGCTAGGGGGCTCTCCTTCATTGATGCGCTTGGAGACACAGAGGGGCTTTCGACTCCTGCGGAAAAAGGAGCTAGAAGCCTTAATCTCATACTCAGCTCACTTGTCAGCTACAGCGAGACATATCCGCCATCGGATCTCATAGCACATATTGCAGATGAAACAGGCATCACCTCGATCTATCAAGAGGAGGGGGCCAAGAGGGCCCAAGACAGGCTCGAGAACATAGAAGAGCTTTGCCGTGTGGCCAAAAGGTACTCTGATCTGGCGAGCTTTCTTGCCTCGACCAAGCTCTATGACGCACAAGACGACATCGAAGAGCAAAGAGGCGAGGTTTGCCTGCTCACCATACACGCATCCAAGGGCCTTGAATGGAAGGCGGTCTTTGTGGTGAGCCTGCATGACGGTGGCCTGCCTCACCTTCGTAGCCTCGAGGAGAAAGGCGGTATCGAAGAAGAGCGCAGGCTGTGCTACGTGGCGCTAACTCGTGCCAAGGACCACCTCTATCTGTGTGCAGACTCAACACGAGGGCTCTCCCAGTTCCTCTACGAGATGCCAGAGAACCTCGTGGGAAAAGCTTTACCTGATCCTGATGCCCATCTCCAGCGCAGAGTTGCACGTCCTCATAGTAAGGCGCGCTGTCTAGGGTCTTAAGTCCTTGACATAACAAAGACGACAAAGAAGAGCGATGTCTACCACCATAACAATTGTAGGGAACCTAACCA
>JAMCQF010000090.1 GCA_023379605.1 Actinomycetota bacterium | reverse complement strand
GATCTGTGCGCAAGCTTTACAGAGAGGTTGCCAGTGCTTGTGACAGAAGAGCTGCTAGGCACTTCAGCGGCAGACGCAGACAAGTTCGCCTCGTGGATAAGCCGGTTGGTGGAACAGGGCGCCACTGACTATGAAGTGGCTTCGAAAGCAGCTCAATCTATGGCGTTGTATCTTTCTGAGCTAATGGAGGCTCGTAGGCACTTCCCCAGAGATGATCTGGCAACCTTTATCGCTTGCGCTGAAGCACCAAAAGACCTTGACTTGGGTGACAACGAGCGCCTTGGTTGCATCATGCTACTCCTCATTGCTGGGATTGACACGACTGCGAGTGCTTTGGGATCGGCTCTTTGGCACTGTGCACTCGTCGAAGATGACTGGAGCTGGATGCGCAGGGACCCAACTATCATAGCCTCGGCAGTGGAAGAGTTCCTAAGAGCCTTTTCTCCGACGACGGTGACACGTACAGCGACAGTGGATGTGGAAGTGGGGAGTTCGCTTATACGTGCAGGCGAGCCCTTGCTCATAATGCTACCCTGTGCCAATCGTGACGAGTCAGAGTTCCCTCACGCAGACCGGGTGTTGCTTGACCGAAGCCCCAATCGTCATCTCGCTTTCGGTTTGGGTATCCACCGCTGTCTTGGTTCGAGCCTTGCACGCATGGAGATTCGTGTCGCCCTGGAAGAGCTAACTAAAAGGATGGAAAGCTTGTCATTGGCGCGTTCTGCCCAAATTATTTGGAAGAAGGGCCCTATTCGTGGTCCGAAGAATCTTCCGGTACGAGTGCTTTGGGACTCGCGGGCTGCTCCTGGAGCAAAGGATCCTGCAAATGGCATCTAAGTCAAGGAGGTCAGTATGAGCTTGGAAAACACATCGCTGTTGGAGACTCTGTGCGTGCAGGCCGAGGATTATCCGTGGGTCAGCGGTAGCTTTGGCGGGGCATCTATGCGCATGCTGAGCCTCGCAGCAGACAGTGGAACCTGGGTGGTCCAAACTAGAATGCCGCCAGGCTTGGCCTCACCCACCCATCGTCACACCGGCTGTGTATATGCTTTTACGATGTCTGGCAGATGGGGATATCGTGAGTACGACTGGTGGGCCAAGCCGGGCTCGTTTGTGCATGAACCGGCGGGTGTTGTCCATACCCTTGTCATTCCCGAGGACAACAGCGAGATGGCTGAGGTCATCTATGTTGTGGAAGGCGGTAATATCAACTTCGATGCTGATGGAACTTTCCTGTATTACGAGGATGGGCATGGTATGCGAGATTTCTATGTGTCAGCTTGTAGAGAACAGGGATATGATCCGCCGGCACGCTTTATCGGTGACAGACAGGCCGGTATCCTCTAGGTGGATTTCTACGTGGGAAATCAGAAAAGTCGGTACTGGTTGCTGTGATGGAGGAAATAGGTTACGGCACTGGTGCTGAGCTGGCACCGCTTGGGGAGATAGTCGTGTTGGATCTCTCGAGTAGCCTTGCAGGAGCGTACTGCACAAAAATGTTTGCCGATGCAGGCGCGAGGGTGGTTATGGTTGAGCCGCCCGGAGGGAGCTCGCTGCGTTGGTCTGTGAAAAGCCATGCCAACCTGAGCGACGGTGAGGACGCTGGGCTGTTTCGATATCTGGCAGCATCCAAGGCGAGCGTGGTGGCAGATCTGTCTACTGATCCAGGGCGCTGCTTGGTGGCAGATTTGGTAAGGGAGGCAGATCTCTTGGTAGAGACATCTGCTCCAGGCTATCTGGAGCGAGTCGGCCTTGGTCGAGAAGTGCTCCAGACAGCAAATCCATCTCTTGTAATGGTTTCGATAAGCACGTTTGGCCAGAGTGGGCCTTGGGCCCAAAGGCGTGCCACTGAGTTCACCCTGCAAGGATGGTGTGGGTCGATTGCTTTTCGTGGCACCCCGGAGAGACCACCACTCTCAGCCGGCGGTGAGATTGGTGAGTACCTGGGTGGGGCTGTAGCAGCTGCGGCCGGGATGGCTTGCTATCGGCACGCGAAGCTAACAGGCGTAGGTGATCACGTAGACGTGTCGCTCCTTGAGTGCATGACGGCAGGCTACCAGGCATTCGAGTGGCTTCACACTGCGCTCATGGGCCTGCCAAGCATAAGCCGCTCTATTGAGTTTCCTTCTATCGAGCAGGTCAAGGACGGTTGGGTGGGGTTCTCAATGGTGACTGGGCAGCAATGGGCCGATTTTGCAGCTATGGTCGGCCACCCCGAGATGGCTGAGGATCCGGAGCTGCGTTTAATGCTGGGGAGGTGGCCCAGGCGCGATGAGGTAAGAGATGCCATAAGGCCCTGGCTGTCCAGTCATAGTGTGGCTGAGGTGCTTGAGACGGCGGCAATGTATCGGATTCCAGCTGCACCGATAGGCAATGGAAGTAACTTAACTCAGATCGATCATTTTGCAGCCCGTCAGGTGTTCGTGGAGAATCCAGGGGGGTTCCTCCAGCCCCGTACCCCCTGGAGGATAAGCGGAGCCAACCCCGTCCCGCCTGGAAGGGCTCCATCAATTGGTGAGCACCAAGGATCCGTTGGAGAAATAGTTCGTTTCGCAGGTTTCAAGCAGCGTCGGGGTGGACCTTATGCAAGATCTAGCCAAGCGCCTGCGCGCGGCGAGGCTGTATCGACTAGGAAGTTGGAGGGATTGCGCGTGATCGACCTTACCGCCTTCTGGGCTGGGCCATCTGCCACCCAGGTGCTGGCAGCCCTAGGGGCCGACGTGGTAAAGGTTGAGTCCATACAGCGCCCTGATGGGATACGGTTCGCTGGCGGTCAGGTTCAAGGGGCCAGTCGGTGGTGGGAATATGGCTGGCTTTTCCAGGGCGTGAATGTGGACAAACGCGGGATCACCCTTAACCTTGCTTCCACCCGTGGCCGTGAGCTGCTCTACAAGCTCGTTTCGAATGCCGACGTAGTGATGGAGAACTTCTCCCCGAGAGTGACAGATCAGCTCGGCTTAGACTATGAAACGCTGTCAAGGATCAATCCCAGAGTGATTATGGTGCGGATGCCTGCTTTTGGGCTAGATGGTCCATGGCGCGACCGTGTGGGATTCGGGCCAACCATGGAGCAGGCATCAGGCATGGCGTGGGTCACTGGCTACGCCGACGACGCCCCCGTATCACCTCGCGGCCCTGCTGATCCTCTCGCGGGCTATCACGCGGTTTTCGCTCTACTGGTAGCCATAGAGCTTCGAGACCAGTGCGGTAACGGCTCGTTGGTAGAGGTGCCTATGGTAGAGGTCGCCTTGAACGTCACGGCAGAGCAGTTGGTGGAGAACACCCTTTATGGCTGCCTTCTTTCGCGTCAGGGCAACTTAGGTCGTGTCGCAGCGCCACAGAATGTTTACGCAACCAAGGGAGATGATCGCTGGCTGGCGCTCGCAGTAACCAATGATGATGAATGGCGGTCTCTGTGTGAGCTGATGGGTAACCCGGAATGGGCCAAGGACCCAAAGCTCAAGGATATGGAGGGAAGGAAGCTCCACCATGACATACTCGACGAAATGCTGAGTCCATGGCTTGCTAGCAGTGATCTCGAAGATATCGTTGAGCGCATGGCAGAGGCTGGTATTCCAGCGGCTCAAGTTGTAGCACCCAACGATGTGATCACAAATCCGCAGATGCTTGCTCGCGGCTTTTTTCAGATGCTTAGCCACCCTATCACAGGACCGAATCTGCTCACCCGCCCCCCGTTTCTTTTAGACGACGCTCCAAAGTGCCACAACCCAGCTCCCACCCTTGGCCAACACAACGAAGAGGTTCTCATGGATGAGCTAGGGTTGGCTTCGGAGGAGATGGAGGTGCTTAGGGATGAAGCTGTGATAGGTGACACCCCAGTGGGGCTATGAGTACGCACCCTTGCACTGTGACCATGTGGCACACAACACTGCAAAGAAGGGGACAGTGGCTATGAGTATAGGGATCGTTAGCTATGGGGCATACATTCCATACAACAGGCTGCGGCGCAGTGAGATAGTACGTGCGCTGGGTCAAGGGACAGTGAGAGGTATGCGCTCTGTCGCGTCCTACGATGAAGATGCTACTTCCATGGGCGTAGAAGCGGCACGGCGAGCTCTCAAGGTAGCGAAAGTGCCGATTGAGAGTCTCTACTTTGCGACTGCTACCCCACCTTACATGGACAAAGCTAATGCAGCTGCCATGGTACCAGCTCTAGGCCTACCTGCACGGGTATTCGCTGCAGATATGTGCGCATCTGTTCGCTCTGGTATAGCTGCGCTCCGGGTAGCAGCCGAGGGGAAGGAGCCCGCACTAGTCGTCCTGTCGGACATACGCACGGGTATGCCAGGTGGGTCCGATGAAAGCGAGGGCGGAGACGGTGCTGCGGCGTTCGTGTTCGGCGAGGGGAGTGGAGTCATAGCAGAGCTGCTTTCACGTTCAGCAGCTACCGAGGAGTTCCTGGGTCGCTGGAGGATTCCTGGGGAACAAAGCTCAAGGCTATGGGAGGAGCGTTTTGGTGAGCAGGTGTATCTATCATTAGTAGAGGATGCATTTATCGACGCGACCAAGTCGGCAGGGATTACAACCGACCAGGTGCATAATGTTATCGTAACGGGACTCCACAGTCGCGCTGTCAGGCGTGCTCGTTCTATTATCGGCGGACCACCGCCTGCCGATGATCTGATCCAGGAGGTGGGCAACACTGGGACTGCCCATCCTGGGATACTGCTGGCTGCTACTTTGGATGAAGCAGAGCCCGATCAAGTGGTAGCGCTGGTAGTGTTATCAGACGGGGTGGATGTACTTCTGTTCCGCACAACTAATGCGATCTCAGGCTATCGTGGGTCCATTGCCGTTGCAGATCAGCTGTCGTCCTACAGTGACATAATGTCATACACGACTTTTCTTAGCTGGCGCGGTATTTTGCACCGTGAGCCACCTCGACGCCCGAACCCTGCAGGTCCAGCTGCGCCTCCAGCACTTAGGAACCAGGCCTGGAAGTTCGGGTTTGAGGGAAGCCGTTGCCAAGGCTGCGGCACCCGCCATATGCCTCCACAACGCGTGTGCCAGCATTGCGGTGAGGTCGACCAGATGGCAGGGGAGCGTTTGGCGGATATCAAAGGGACGGTTGCCACCTTCACGGTTGATCATTTGGCATATTCTCTATCACCGCCTATAATTGTTGCAGTTATAGATTTTGATGGTGGCGGGAGGTTCGAATGCGAACTCACCGATGTGGATCCTTCAAGCGTGTCAATTGGGGACAGAGTGGAGATGACCTTTCGAAGGCTGTTCACCGCAGACGGCACTCATAATTATTTCTGGAAGGCCCGTCCACTACAGGAGGTAAAATAATGTCATCGCGGGGTATTTGCGACAAGGTCGCGGTTGTCGGGATGGGTTGCACTCGGTTTGCCGAGCACTGGGGCAAGAGCGTCGACGACCTGCTCGTTGAAGCCTTCGCTGAGGCACTTCAGTCGGCAGCTATCTCCAAAGAGGAAGTCGATGCTTTTTGGCTCGGCACGATGATGTCGGGTTACAGCGGTATGACGTTAAGCAGGCCATTGAAGATCGATCACAAGCCAGTTACTCGCGTGGAAAACTACTGTGCGACAGGCTCGGAGGCCTTCCGCAATGCCTGCTATGCTGTGGCATCGGGTGCTTACGACGTGGCAATGGCAATTGGCGTGGAGAAGCTCAAGGATTCGGGATTTTCTGGCTTGCATGGCACTGTTCCTCCAGCCGACGGCACCGCTGCCCAGCTTGCCGCTCCCGCGATGTTCAGCCTGCTCGCGCCTGCATATTCGAAGCGCTACGGCATTGACGAGGACCAGATGAAGGAGGTTCTAACCCGGATTGCCTGGAAGAACCACTACAACGGGGCTCGTAACGTGCGCGCGCAGTTCCGCGGGGAGGTGTCCAAGGAGACGATCCGTTGCAGCCCTGTTGTGGCTGGATCTCTTGGCATATACGACTGCTCGGGTGTTGCAGATGGTGCTGCTGCTGCGATTGTTGTCCGAGCAGAGGACGCGCGGCGCTACACGGAGCATCCGATTTATGTGAAGGCCCTTTCGTTCGTGGCTGGCCCAGGCACAGGGCCTACGGATCCAGCATATTCATATACGAGCTTTACCGAGGTCGTGGCCTCAGCTGAGGATGCTTACGCACAGGCCGGGATAGTCGATCCTCGCGCTGAGATCGCCATGGCGGAGGTACACGACTGCTTCACGGTGACCGAGCTAGTCCTTATGGAGGACCTGCGTTTTGCGGAGCGGGGAGCAGCTTGGAAGGAAGTCCTCGCGGGGACCTATGACCTTCAAGGGGATCTGCCTGTGAATCCAGATGGGGGCCTTAAAAGCTTCGGCCATCCCATCGGAGCATCCGGCTTGCGTATGCTGTTCGAATGCTGGCTGCAGCTTCGCTCTGAGGCGCCTGAGGAGCGTAGAATTGGCACAATCGCAAGAGGAAAGAAGCTCGCATTGACCCAGAACCTCGGCGGGGCTCCAGGAGAGGCTGTGTCGTTCGTATCTATAGTGGGGACCGAGCCTTCGAGGTAAACCCGCTGGTAAACTACGTGGCTCCTGCGAGAAACGCTAGATGATCGTCTTGGCTGCCCAGGGTAAGGCTGTCTATCTGGGCTCGTTCTGAGAAGAGGTAAAGATCGTTGTCGGTCACGTAGCCGGCGCCTCCGTGTAGTTCATGGGCCGTAAGCGTTGCCTTCTTGAAGGCATCCGCGGCTGCCACCTTGGCAACCGAGGCCTCCAGCGGGGCGAGTTCATGGCGATCCAGCCTCCAAACTGCCTGATATGCCGCATAGCGCGCCCCGTCTACTGCTATCGCGCAATCAGCGATCTGGTGCTGAACTGCCTGGAACGTTCCGATCGGTCGTCCAAACTGAACTCGGTGCTTTACGTACTCTACAGTTCGATCGAGGACAGCAGCAGCCCCACCGACCATCTCTACGGACATGAGGGAAGCTACGATCTGTAGCACTGTTGAAGCAATCTCGGTGCCCGCATGGGGTCGTTCGAGTATGAGATCCTCTGAGATCTTTGCGCCGTTAAAGCTCACCATGCTAAGGCCCTCCGTCCCGAATCCGCGGATGGGCTCTATGACCACTGCATCCTCTTGCGCAGGCACCAGCGCAACGGTCGAGCCCGATGATCCAGGCTCATCCTTTCCGTGCCTTATGATGACTAGGAACATGTTGGCTGCGGACGCATGTGACACAAGGACAGGGCCACCCGTAATCAACACGGGTCTTCGGTCCCAGGATATGTCAAGGCAGCTCTCAGTGCCTGCTATGGGACCACCACGTCCGGCTACGACAAGAGCTACGATAATGCTCCCATGGGCGAGACCCTTTAGAAGCCTTGACTTCTGGGCTTGGCTGCCAACCCTCTCTAATACCAGCCCTGTAGCTGTGGTCGTTAAGAAGGTACGCGGCAGGAGCGCCCGCCCTGCTTCCTCTAGAAGGGCGGCAAGATCTAGCAGGCTTCCACCTCCTCCACCGTTCTCTTCGGAGATGGCAAGACCATTCCAGCCAAGATCGACCAGCTGGTGCCACAGATCTAAGGAGTGCCCCCCAGCAGACGATAGCTGAAGATTCCGGATTATTCCCGGCAGGCCAGCGCGCTCCAGCAGCCGTCTGGCTGAGCTGCTCAAGAGCCGTTGCTCTTCAGATAGATAAAAGTTCACGAGGATCTCCCTTAGCGAGGCAGTGCAAAACCACGTTGTGCAATGATATCGCGTTGAATTTCATTATTCCCTCCACCGAAGCGTAGATATGGAGCGGCCCGGTAAAGAGATTGAGCGAACCCGGATAGAGGCACACCGGGGTCGGTCGGGTCCATGCGACCAAGAGGTCCTAGCACCTGCATGGCGATGTCGGCTGCACGGGCGTTGAGCTCGGTCGTATATACCTTGGTCATAGAGGCCTCGGCGTAGGGAACTGTGCCCGCATCGACCATCCAGGCGGCTCTATAGTTGAGCAGGCGGGCCACCTCGGTGTCCACCACAAGTTGGCCTATGGTATGACGGAGCTCGGGACGCTCTTGCACGGTATGGGCCCCCTTTTCAGAGTTTATGTAGGCCACGAGCTCGTCCTTTAGACGTCGGACTGCCCCGGTCAGGCCTACTGTGACACGTTCGAAATCTAATGCCGTCGATACATAGCGCCATCCCTCGTTTACCTCTCC
The DNA here is from genome assembly GCA_023379605.1 of Actinomycetota bacterium. Lineage (GTDB taxonomy): Bacteria > Actinomycetota > Acidimicrobiia > Acidimicrobiales > JAMCQF01 > JAMCQF01. The sequence goes on along the minus strand of JAMCQF010000090.1, from coordinate 2,808 downwards.
GACAAGGTTCTCCTCGCCAATGCAGACATCTTGGAAGCGGACCTTATTAGTCCGCAGGCCTCCCCATGTCCACAGGGGCTCTATTGAGATTCCCGGCTCATTTAGTGCAACAATAAACACAGAGATGCCGCGGTGCTTTGGCGCCTGCAAATCGGTCCGGCAGGCCAACCACTCGTGGGTGCAGTATTCAGCTCCTGTATTCCAGATCTTCTCGCCATTGATTACCCACTGCTTGCCTCGTCTTTCCGCTCTTGTCCGCAAGCTGGCAAGGTCGGTGCCGGCATCGGGTTCGGAGTATCCGATGGCAAACTCCACCTTTCCTTCTATGATGGGAGGAAGCCACTTCTTGTGCTGTTCAGGGTTGCCGTGCCTCAGGATAGTCGGAGCTACTGCCGAGGAACTCAGATCTATAGACGGAGCTCCCCAGTAAGCGAACTCGTCCATGAGCAGGAACTGGTCGAATGTGGAGCGCTCCATCCCTCCATATGCCCGAGGTAAGGTGAGCCCGAGCCATCCTTTTCTAGCCAGGGCAGAGCGAAATTCTCGTACTGCAGGCTTGTCATTCCACTCACGTCCAGCTTCTAAGGCCTGAGCCTGGGCTTGAGCCCCGAAGTTGTCTTTTAGGAAGGAACGGACTTCGTCGATCCAGTTGAGATGGTCTTTGCTGAGCTCGAATTCCATATCTGGTGTCCTTGCGAATGCTGTGGAGTATACCTAAATATTGCTATGGATTGATTTAGATACTGGGGAACTAATCACCGTAGAACTGGTATGCCCATCGGCGAAATGCAACTATTGGACCATCGCCTCTAGCCAGAGCCGGTGATGGCTTGTATGCCTTATGCTCCCAGATGGGGATGTCCTGTTCCAGCTGCTTGGAGAAGTCGGCCATCATGGCTCGACCTAGATTAGTCGGTTCATTAGTGCCGTGTTTTTTTGGGACAAAGAAGGTATAGCCTGCTTCGACAAGGCCATCTTTCACTGGAGTGACTGCGAAAATCACCGCTGCATGAAGGATTCCCTTGGGACGGACTATGTCTATTCCGAGACCCCAGAGTTCTGATACAACTGATCCGTCGACGTTGCCCTTTGGCGTCACGAACACAACTCCAGCGGTTGACCTCAGCATAGGCCCTTGCTCTACGAGCTCGACAGATCCAAACCCTGCTGTGTGATGTACGAATTGAAAGTGGGCGACATCAACGACGTTCTCGAGGAGTTCTTGAACATGTGAGCGTATTAGGACCCGTTCTCCGGCAACGCGTACGAAGGAGCGATCCAGGCTTTCATCAAGCACGGGAACCTCCCAGCCTGGTGGTTCTCCGCGCGATCCGTGCCAGGCAAAGACCACTCCGTTCGCAACGGCGACTGGAATGCAGGTGAGATGTGCCTTTAGGTTTGTACGGTCACTGTAGGGGATCTGCACATTCACCCCAGATGTGTCGAACCGCCACCCATGGAAAGGGCAGGTAAGTAGCTCTCCCTCTATGGTTCCCCCGTAGCCAAGGTGGGCGCCAAGGTGTGGGCAGAAGGCTTCTGCGGCCCGGATCTCTCCAAGTTCGGTCCGCCAAAGCACCAAATCACGGCCCAGGTAGTGCATTGGAGTCACTGAGCCGGTCATGATGTCAGGCTGCTGTGCCAGCTGGTACCACCCACTTGGAGCGAATGGGAATGGAAACCTGGCAGGTCGTTCAACAGCGTTTTGTTCTTCCGCAGTAGTGGCTGTGTGTGCTGGGGCCGCCAGGTGTGCCTGGCTCGCTCGAGCGCCTGAAGGGATGTTTCTCGTCTCTGTCATGGCGTTAGGCTATTGCTCCCTGGTGGGTGGACACCTGAATTCGTTATTTATATATCATATCATTGATGTGGGTATTGCAAGCCCGCTGGCTGCTGCCAATGGCTATGCTTGCTCTGGTCGGGGGACGGGGAGACCTTCGCGATCCACCCGATTGTTTTTGCATGGCTGAGCCTCACAATCGGCTGGCAGAAAGGAGCCTTGTGTGGTAGATGAGGATCTGAATCAGGTTTGTGACACGGCACGGTCGATATTTGAGGCTGCCTGCGGTGGCTCCCAGTCTCGTGCTCTAGTTGAGCAGGCCTCGAGTTCGCGAGACCTATGGGATATCCTTTCCCAGGCTGGATGGCTAGGCATAGCGCTTCCACGGAACTTTAGGCAGGCTGGATTGGGCATGGCAGGGCTAGCCGTTCTAGCAGAAGAGGCCGGGCGTTTCAGCGTCACAGCACCGCTGCTGTCCACTGCGGGATTCTTTGTCCCTATGGTGCTTAGCGCAGCAGGCGAAAGGAGCTGCTATGATTTGCTCAAGCCAGTTCTTAATCACGGGCATCCTGCTGCAGTTGCATTTGGTGAGGGCTTTGCCCGCGGTGGGCCAGGTAGGACGCTACCTAGCTGGGACGGGCAGAGGCTGGTGGGTGTGACCAGGCAAGTCCAAGATGCGCAACTTGCTGATCTGCTCGCAGTAGTGGCCATGACTGACAGCGGGGAGATGGCCCTTGCTATCGTAGACACGAGCTGTGATGGGGTTGTGATCGAGCCATGCTTTGGAGCAGATCCCACCCGACCGTTGGCCAATGTGCATCTGGACATAGAGATCGACCAGGATCACGTCATTGCAGGAGACCTGGGCATGGGTCTGCGCTTTTCTACTCTTGCGCTGGCAGCGGAGATGGTTGGGATTGCACAGCGGTGCGTAGAAATGTCTGCGGAGCACGCGGTCAACCGTGTGCAGTTCGGACGGCCTATCGGTTCGTTCCAAGGTATAAAACATCGTCCAAATCATATGGCGCTCATCC
>JAMCQF010000089.1 GCA_023379605.1 Actinomycetota bacterium | reverse complement strand
ATCACGCACCTCCCCCCCAGAGCGCTCCGTCGTGGCACGCCATGGACCCAGCCACGGTGATGACAGCCCTGGGCGCCACCGAGAAGGGGCTGGACGCCGGCGAGGCTGCCAGGCGCAGGCCCCGCAAGGAGAGCGAGGCATCCGGGGCCACCAAGTTCGCAAGGGCTCTCATGGGAGAGCTTGCCAATCCTCTCACGCCAATCCTTGGCGTAGGGGCTGCTCTTTCAGCAGCCGTGGGTTCTGTCTCCGATGCCGCTCTGGTAGCTGGTGTCATGGGAGCCAACGCCCTGATCGGTGGCGTGCAGCGTATCCGGACAGAGGCATCGCTGGAACGTTTGCTAAGAGCGAGTATCACATCGGTGAAGGTCCGCCGATCAGGTGAGGTCGTGAGCCTGGAGCGCAGCGCCGTGGTGCGTGGCGACCTTCTTGAGCTCTCTGCAGGAGACGTAGTGCCTGCGGACTGCCGGATCCTGGAGGCAACTGGCTGCGAAGTGGACGAGTCAGCGCTCACAGGCGAGTCATTTCCGGTGCTAAAACAGGCAGTAGCGGTTCCAAGTGCCGCCATGGCAGAGCGCACCTGCATGCTCTATGAGGGCTCTACGGTGGTAAACGGTGAGGTTCTCGCCGTGGTGGTGGCCACAGATTCCGACACGGAGCTGGGCCGGGCGTTGGCGGAGGCGCCAGAGCCCCCGCCTAGTGGTGTTGAAGCTCGTCTCCGGGGCCTCACTAAGGCCACAGTTCCAGCGACGGTGCTCTCTGGTGCGGCCGTGACCGGTCTCAGCCTCCTGCACGGCCGCAGCACTCGCAACGCGGTGACTTCGGGGGTGAGCCTGATGGTGGCTGCAGTTCCAGAAGGCATGCCCCTTCTCGCCACTGTTGCTCAGCTGGGCGCCGCCAGGCGCCTTTCCACCAGGGAGGCTCTCGTTCGAAATCCAAAGACCATAGAGGCGCTCGGAAGGGTGGACCTGCTGTGCTTTGATAAGACTGGAACCTTGACCGCAGGCCGCATCGCGCTCCAGCGGGTATCAGATGGCGTGAGAGATGAGGCTGTGGGCGATCTTGGGCCCAAGGGCAGGGACATCCTTGCGGCAGCGCTACGCGCGAGCCCCGAGCCGGAAGGAGAGGTGCTGCCTCACGCCACAGACCAAGCCGTGGTTGAAGGTGCTGCGCTGGCTGGCATTACGGCCGGGCACGGTCTTGGGGGTTGGGAGCAGCTGTCCGCTCTCGCATTTGAGCCGGTCCGAGGCTACCACGCGGTGGTTGGCTCGAGCCCGGGGGGTTCGAGGGTGTCGGTCAAAGGAGCTCCAGAAGCTATCCTTCCAAGATGTGACGTCTGGCGTTCGCCAGCGGGGCTGGTGCCGCTCACCCGTCGGACACTCGCCAGCCTCCACAGGGAAGTGGAGCGGCTGGCTCGTAGGGGGCTCAGGGTGCTTGCTGTGGCTGAGCGGCCTTCCAGAGGCCGGTTGGATCTGCAAGAGGACCGCGTTGTAGGCCTTGAGCTGCTGGGTTTTCTCGGCCTGGCAGACCTGGTCCGCCCCACTGCAGCAAAGGCTATAGAAGAGCTGCGTAGGGCTGGGGTCGACGTTGTGATGATCACAGGAGATCACCCGAGCACTGCCGAGGCCATAGCCGCTGAGCTCGGCATCCTAAATGGCAAGAGTCTAATGAGCGGGGGCGAGCTTGAATCGCTCTCGGATCTTGAGCTCGACCAGGTCGTAGGCGATGTATCGGTTTTCGCGCGGATCACCCCTGCGTTGAAGATGCGCATCGTGGGTTCTTTCCAGAGGGTGGGTCGGACAGTGGCGATGACTGGCGATGGTGCCAATGACGCTCCTGCTATCCGCTTGGCTCACGTAGGCATTGCCCTTGGCGGTGGGGGCTCCCCCGCAGCTCGAGAGGCTGCCGACCTCGTGGTGACAGACGACAGGATTGAGACGATCATCGATGCCATCGTCGAAGGTCGGGCCATGTGGGCATCGGTACGAGATGCACTGGCGATACTTGTCGGTGGGAACCTGGGGGAGGTGGCCTTTACGGTCGGTGCGACAGCCATCTCAGGCACCTCTCCGCTTCAGGCACGCCAGCTCTTACTTGTCAACCTGCTGACAGACCTTCTTCCTGCGATGACAATTGCCTTGCGAGTCCCAACGCGTCTGTCTCCCGAGCAGCTGATCGAGGAAGGTCCGGATGCCTCTCTTGGCAGGGCTCTGGCCAAGCAGATAGCCATGAGGGCGGTGGTCACCGCCGCAGGAGCGGGCAGTGCGTGGCTGATAGCCCGACCGACCGGCTCTGGGCGGCGAGCAGGGACGGTGTCTCTTGTGGCACTGGTGGGGACCCAGCTTGCCCAGACCGCCGTGATAGGGCGGTCCAGCCCTGTGGTGCTGGCATCCACAGTGGTCTCTGGAGCGGCATTGGCCGGGATTGTCCAGACGCCTGGCATAAGCCAGTTCTTCGGCTGCACTCCGCTCGGGCCGCTCGGATGGACCATTGCCGTGGGATCCACTGCAGCGGCTACAGGGGCTTCTGTGGTTGCTCCGTGGGTGGTTTCCAAGGCAGCCGGCGTGCTTAACCGCACCCGCGCCTCACAGGAGGCACTGTAAGGGACAGCTCAGCGTGAGCGAGAACGCCAGCGCCAGCTTGTAGAAGCTATCGCTGCCATAGCGCTAGCTGCTCGGCACTGCATGATCGGCTTGGGGACGGCGCTGCACCCACAGCAGGCTCGAGAAGCCGAGCACGGGTATGAGGATGAACAGGACCATCCCCCTGTACCCGGCAAAGGCGACCAGGCTACCAAGGATGGCCGGCATTAGCACCGTGGACATGTTCGTTGTGGCAAGCATCACAGCGTTGGCTCGAGGTAGCGCTCTTGGAGCGGTGGACTCTGCCACGAGTGAGAGCGCCATTGGGAAGGTGAGGCCGTGCGGTATTCCAAGAACTGCCATGGCAACCAGCAGCAATCCCAACCCATGGCCCACTGCCAGCAGCAGCAGGCCGGTGACGCTCAGCCCGGCAGCTAACCAGAACATGGCAACCTTGTGGGTGATGGGTGCTCGCCAGGCAATGGCGGCGCGTGCAGCGAAGGAGGTGACGAAGAACGCGGTAAAGGCAAGCTGCGCGTCAGCAGCGCTGACCCCAAAGGCGATGCGCGCTATCAGGGCCCCAAAGACCGTTATCCCGGCGAATGGCACCGCATAGAGCAGTAGACCTGTTATGGCAAGTCGCCCCCCATGGGTGGAGAAGATCCCTTCTGAAGCGCCTTCTTTGGAGGCTGGCCACCTTCGCAGAGCGCTCCAGTGCCTGGAGCGGGTCGCCCTAGGAGAAATGGCGCCTACCTGGGGCGGTTGGCCTCCAAGTGCTTGTGCAGGCGAACTCTCATGGCCCAGCTGCACTGCAGGATCGCCGGCCTTGGAGGGTGAGCGGCGCCTCGTGTCTACTGGGGAGATCCTGCAGCGAAAGATCAAAACCGTAGCGGCCAGGATCGGAAAGACCAGGAATGATACAAACGGAGCACGGATGTCCTGACCGGCAGCATCGAGCACGAAGGTCTCCACCAGCGGGCCAACGGCCAGGCTTGCACTTAGTGTGAGCGTGTAAAGGGCAAGCGCGCGTTCCCTTGCCTCAGCGGAGACCGATCCGGCAGCATTGGTAAGTCCGGGCATCCCAAGCCCACCTGCGATCCCCAAGATCACGATCGCGGCGGTGAACACCGCCAGGGATGGAGCGACTGCGAAGACCAAAAGAGCACCGGCAAGCAGCGCTGCTCCCACTGCCGCCATTCGCACTGAGCGTGCCACGGGTATTCGCGCCGCGATAGTCAATGTGGATCCTACCATCACAAGCCCCGACAGGGCCGCCAGGACCCCGAGCGTGCCGGGGCCTATGCCCAATCGCTCCCTTCCCAAAAGAGAGAAGGTCGTGATCGCCATGTTCTGTGTCAGGCGGAACATAGCGGTTGCAGCCAGCAGCGCCAAGAGCGCGGCCGTGGAGCTTTTGGTCACGTGCGCGAGCTGGCTGCCAGTGGGCTGAGTGCCATCGGTCCAGTTTACGGCCTGAAGAGGAATGGGCGGGCTACCTGCTCTTATGGTATACACAGTCTTATAAGACCCTAAGATTGGTAACTTAAGATCTAATGTATTAAGCTGACTACTTGTGCCGACTACCCCGGAGCTGAAAGCCGAGCTGTTCAGAGTGTTGGGTCATCCCGTCCGGATCCGGATGCTTGAGCTTCTCTCCGACGGCGAGCTGTCTGTCGGCGAGCTGCAGGCTGGTTTGGAGCTCGATTCCTCAAGCACCTCCCAGCACCTCGCAGCTCTTAGAAGGCAGGGACTTGTCGAGGGTCGCAAGCAGGGAACGAGCGTCCATTACAGGATGAGGGACCCCAGAACCTCAGAGCTGTTGGTGATCGCTCGCCAGCTGCTCACAGCCACACTGGAGGACTCCAAAGCGCTGCTTGACGAGCTCGTTTCCGAAGAGGACTCGAGTCGCGCGCCGTGACCTTTGATGCAACCCGGGCACTCGAGCCAAAGCCAGTTACCTTGGATCACTCCTTGACGAGAGGACTCGCGGTCCCATTTGGTCCCAATGGCCTTCTTGCGATGCACAAGTGATGCAGCAATGATGCTGGAAAGCACCGCAATTGCAGGGGCCGTGCTGATCGGGCTTGGCGTGCTTGCCCCACTCCTTACTGGAAGGATAAGAGCCGCCCTGTGGCTCCAGATGCTCGGGATCCTAGCGCTTGGCCTTGTAGGAGCGGTGGTCTTCGCCTCAGGTTCCACCTTGGGCTCCGGGTTCCAAGACAAGGTGTCACCTTCTGTGGGCATAGATCCGCTGAGCGGGTTCTTCCTTTTGACCCTAGCCATCGTGGCGCTTCCTGCGCTTGGGTTCGCCCTCGGCTCCCTTCAGGGTGCCCCTTCGGCTCGTGGTGTCGCATCCTTGACAGGGATCTTTATTGCGGCGCTGGCTGGAGTGCTGGTGGCCAGGGATGTAGCCACGTTCCTGGCCACTTGGGAGCTGATGACGGTTATACCAGCTGGAGCCATCCTGCTGACTCGCCGCGAGCGATCAGCCAGGAACGCAGTATATGTCTATCTCGCCACTACCCACCTTGGCGGTGCAGGCGTATGGATAGCGCTTTTGATGCTGGCCCACCTTCATGCATTTGGGACATCGGCAGCTCTGGCTGCACATGGCGAGGCAGCTCAGCTCGTGGTTGGCGCATTCGCTATTGTTGGCTTTGGGACCAAGGCCGGTATCATGCCGATGCACTCCTGGTTGCCGCGTGCTCATCCGATCGCTCCCAGTCACTTCTCGGCGCTTATGTCGGGGATGATGATCAAGGTAGCCATCTACGGTCTCATCCGCGTCCTCATTGGCATGCCGGGTCCCGCTTCGCTCTGGTTGGGCTTCGCGCTTTTGGCGCTCGGGGCGGTCTCCTCGCTCGGAGGAGTGGTCTATGCTCTCGTGCAACATGAGCTGAAGCGGCTCCTTGCTTTTCACTCCGTGGAGAACATAGGGATCATTGCGCTTGCCATTGGCGCCTCTTTGGTCCTGCGAGCCGAAGGGGCCCAGCTCTGGGCTTCCATAGCACTTGCGGCAGGGCTGTTCCACACGATGAACCATGCAGTGTTCAAGGCTCTGCTGTTTCTTGGGGCAGGCGCGTTCAGCCACTCGATAGGTGGGTTGCACCTGGACCACATGGGTGGCCTGTACAGATGGGGATCGAAGA
>JAMCQF010000088.1:6601-6922 GCA_023379605.1 Actinomycetota bacterium | reverse complement strand
CGTATGCAGCGTCACCAGAGCGGGTTCTACATAGCCATTTGCACGGCGCTGAGCGAGCCCGATCGTTGAGAGCAGACCGTTGCACAGACAGCGCCTGCCTATCGTGGCTTGAGGTTTGCCCCCCTTGCGAGCAAATGCAGTGACAGGCTCGCTTGCGCAGCGGTAGCCTATATTGCCGTCAGATCTTATATAGGGTACACGAAGATATCCGAGGTCACAGATCCTTCTCCTTGTGGCATAGACATCAGTGTTGGAAACAGTACTTGGTACATCGGCCATTTTGAAGGGGAACCCGGTGGAGGATGCCAGAGCGGGTTCTAC
>JAMCQF010000088.1:0-6591 GCA_023379605.1 Actinomycetota bacterium | reverse complement strand
TGCAGCCTGCCCTCCAATGCCTCTTCGATCAGGTAGCTCCTCAGGTCGGGTTGCAGGCCTGACTCCTTTGAGAGTGCGAACGCAGAACCCACCTGTATGCCGGTTGCGCCAAGCCCTAGGGCCGATTTGAGCCCCTCGGGGCTCCCATAGCCTCCAGCCAGCCAAAATGGTAGCCCGATGGCCTTCATTGCCGTGGCATCAAAGAGATCGCGCTCTCCATAGACAGGCTCTCCGTTATCGTCAAGAACGGTCTTGCCCCGCGGTGGTGCACTGTGTCCACCCGCGATCGGTGTCTCCACCACAAAGCCATCAGGGCATGTCAGCGGATCGCGCGCCAGGAACTGTGCAAGCACATGAGAAGCGACCACCGCCAGGAATCTAGGTCTACCGAGGCGTGTGTTCGAAGCGATATAGTCTGCAGGGTCAACTCCTAGCTCATGGATGCTGCCCTGAGGGGAGCCATCGACATCCACTCTTACACTGGCTGGCTTGCCTTGGGATAAGTCATCAAGCAGCTTTGGGATTTGAGCGGGGATGCCAGCTCCCATAAGCACGTAATCGACGCCAGCCATGATCGCTCCCAGTGCAGCCGGTGGGGTCGCCATCTGGAGCTTCTCAAGATAGTTGACGCCGACCATGCCAGTATGTCCCTCTTTGGCAAGGAAGATCTCGACGAAATTTCCAGCCACTGTCATTGCCGTCTCGTTGGGGCGCTGAGCCAGCCTAAGTCGCCTGGTTGGCCTGAAGGGCTGGTCCGGGGCTATTCCTCCAGCCACAAAGTAGTTTTCGACGATCTGCTCTGCGATCGCTGGGAGCGGAAAGCGCTCGAGGGCACGGCGGACAGAGCCGTCATGGTCACCGCTTTGAAGCCGCCTGGCGAGCACGGTGTCCAGGGCAACGCCAGAGACGACGCCCAGCTGTCCTGTTAGAGCGACTGCTCTGGCAAGTTCCCAGCCTGATACGCCAATTCCCATGCCACCCTGGATGATCTGCGCCAAGGTCCCGTCTGCGCCCGTGCAGTGGGACTGGCTGCGCGATGAAGGATCCAGACCGGTCATGGATAAGACATTACTCTCGGGCAGCTGCTGAGGGCGTTAGCCTCATCCATAAGTGAGGAGGCCAGGTATACAGCTGCGTCGCGACTTGAGGTAGCAGTGCATAGCCTTTCTACTTCACAGCCGGTCGAGCTTTCAGAGCGCCAACCTATTGCCATCTGGACAGAGGCTGGCCACAATGAACACGAGCGAAGGACCTGCTTTGGAATTGTCGTTATGTGGCATCTATGATGGAAGTACCATCTAGCCCAGCTCACGCAAGGCTGGCTATAGACCTGCCAGTAGGAGCATTGACCATATGAGCTCAGGATCATGAATCCCACCAGAAGATCCAGGAACGACGTCGCTCTAGCCAAGGCGAGCCAGCGGCCGATAGAGCATCACCCGGCCTTTGAGGAATATCTTCAGGCGATACAGCGTCTTGCCGAGGAAGGTGTCCCTGTGATCCAAGCACGGATTGCAGAGCATCTGGGTAAGTCAGCGCCATCTGTATACGAGATGCTTGACCGTCTGGAGGCCAGTGGACATATAAGGCGCTTCGGCCGGGAGATACGTTTGACAGATCGGGGCCAGGCGATCGCAGAAAGTGTTATTCGCAAACACCGCCTGGCTGAAAGACTGCTTACCGATGTGATAGGCGCTCCCGCTCATCTGGTACACGAGGAGGCGGGCAGGTGGGAGCACGTCATCTCCGATGATATCGAGGAATGTCTCATGGAGGCTCTCGGGAACCCTCAAACCTGCCCGCACGGTCACCACATTCCCCGCAGTAGCGGCTTGTCAGCCTGAGCCGTTTAGGGCTGCTGGTCGCCATGATGTGCTACAGGTTGGCTCATAGGTGCAGCTGGAGTCTTCGCCGAGAGGATCACCGCTTGCGGCATAGGTCTTGGAGTGAGATCCGCCGCAGATCTCACGGTACTCGCAGCGCCCATGGAGCTGGCTTGGATCACGCAATGCCTTAAAGAGATGGGATTGTGCGTAGATGATCCAAAGCGGATCAAGGCGAACATTGCCTGCGGCGTAGGGCAAAGCCGCTTGGAGAGACCTCCCCTTGGTGAGAGATGAACACCACTCCCTGCCCATTGCGAGTTGAGATCGCCGAGGCGGGCCTGCAAAGCTCGGTTCAGCCGTAGGTGCACGTTAGCTCTACCAGCGCCAGGAACGGCCGGCTGACGAGGTCAAAGCGTGCGCGGCGCACTGAATCTGGACTGGTCAGTGCGGCTGCAGAGCACTTGCCCGAGCGACTTCCGACCAAAGAGGCCTGCTCTGGACTTGGAACTGTCCTACTCAAGCCGCTTTTCACCTTCTGACGTCCTCATCCCCATCTAAGATCCACCATAGTCTATTAATACACTATACGTTTACTTTACCACATGAAGCGAGTGACCCAGATGGCTACTTGCGGAGCGAAGCCGTTTAGGCCGGGAGCTGCAGAACGTTGCCGACATCTTGTATACTTTAAGTATATGAAAAGGACAGGACTGCGCTACGAGCACAGGAAAAGCGCTCAAGATGTGAATTACCGATGGCTGCGGCATCGCATTGACGCTCTCCCGCGCGAGAGCGGGATGTTTGTGACAGAGGGTGAGGTGTCCAGTGCTACCGGTACTTCGCGGACACCAGTGCGAGAAGCCCTCCAGCGATTGGAGGCCGAGGGCTTCTTGGAGATAGTTCCGAAAAAGGGGGCCTTTGTTCCACCAATATCTGATAGCGAAGTGGACGCGGTGATGCAAGCGCGTGCCATTGTAGAGGAGTGGTGCGTACGCCAAGCCAGCACGGCATCAGCTAGCCTCCTAGCTGAGTTGGAGGAACTGCTCGAAGCCCAAAGGCAGCTTATTGGCAACGCGGTTAGCTTTATTCAGTGTGACCGTGAATTTCATCGCAGCATCGTCAGTGCTGCGGGAAACCAGGTACTAGCGGACTTTTACGAGAGCCTCCGCGAGAGACAACTGCGCATGGGACTGCAGGCAATCGCAGATTCCAGCGAGAGATTGAAGCTTGTGCTTGCTGAGCACGCAGCCATAGTTGAAGGGATTCGCTCAGCCAGTCCAGAGATGGCTGCTCGAGCGCTGCTGGCGCACTTGAGCAGCACACTATCAGCATTAAGACATAAGTGATAGCTGCAAAGGTCAAAACCCAGTGACACTTCTCGAGGACTGAGCGGGTATGCGAATCGCTCTAGTGCAGGTTGGAAGTCCAAGCAGCGAAGACCCCATCGCTCGCCGGGATCGCGTAGGTCAGATGGTTTCTGAGGCGGTTTCTGCTGATCTGGTCATGCTTCCTGAGCTCTGGTTGCCTGGATATTTCTCGTTCGAACGCTACCAGGAACTAGCAGAGCCATTGGGAGGTGAAACTGTCGAGGCAGGACGGGAGTGGGCTAAGAACCTACGGTCCTATTTGCACCTGGGAAGCATCGTGGAGCGTGGCCACGACGGACGTCTGTACAACACGGCCATATTGATCGACCCCACTGGCAAGGTCGTACACGTGCACCGGAAAGTTCACATATTCGGCTATGGCTCTCGGGAGGTCGAGCTCTTGAGCCCCGGCTCTCAGGTAACTGTAGCGTCTACGTCATTTGGCACTACGGCAGCCACAACCTGTTACGACCTGCGCTTCCCCGAGCTTTGGAGATCCCTTGTAGACCTGGGCGCAATCAGTGTGATGGTACCAGCTGCCTGGCCAGCTGTACGCCTTGATCACTGGAGGCTCTTTACTTCCTGCCGGGCCGTAGAGGAGCAGCTGATGATCCTTGGGTGCAACGCAGTTGGTGATCAGGACGGAACCTTGCTCGGAGGGCACAGCCGAGTCGTAGACCCATGGGGCACAGTGCTGGTTGAAGCGGGCGATCAGGAGGGTGTGACCTATTGTGACCTAGATATGGATGTTGTCGATAAAGTCCGCCAAGAGTTTCCCGTCTTACTAGATCGGCGCCTCATAGGCCCGGTATCCTTTTCGGACGAAGCTCTATGAGCCAAAGACGCAACTTTGCAGGACAAGGCGAGCTCTTACTGTGACCTCAGAGCGAGCCTTGGTCAAACCTAGTGCGGGACCGCTCCCGCGACTCGAGGTCGTGGGAAGCGAGGTAGCGCCTGAGCTTGACCTGGATAGGCCAAGGCTGATCGTTGCTGGATATACGGGCCGCGATTAAGCTGCGGTGACAGCACATATCCGAGAGCTGTCTGCGATTGGAATCCCACCACCAGATAGCGTGCCCTGCTTCTATGAGCTTGATCCCTGTCTTCTTAGCACTGCTCCGGTAATCGAGGTAAATTCAAGACAAACCTCAGGCGAGGTCGAGCCAGTACTGATCCGACACGGTAATAAGTACTACCTTGGCATTGGCTCAGACCATACTGACCGTGGTCTTGAGCGCGTAGACATTGAAGCTTCAAAGAAGTCTTGTCCAAAACCGATAGGAAAGCAGGTATTCTCACTGCCCGCTAGCTTTGCCGACTTGGCGTGGGACTCGATCAGGGCCTCGGCAAAGTTCTCGCCTGATGCCCTGACCTGGGCCGACACGAGGGTACTGGCGCTGCCCCTTCGCCGTCTGCTACAAGATGGTGGATGTCGTCGAGCGCGCTCACCGTCCGCCCGATCCTGCCCTACGAGCGCGCCCGCTTCGACGAGACCCTCGTCGCACAGCATTGGCTGGGCACCGGTCTCGTCGGCGAGGTGATGCGCTACGTCGCCGAGGAAGACGGCAACTGGGTCGCGCTCGTCGGCTTCGGATCCGCCGCGCTGTGTGTGCGGCCACGAGAGGAGCTGCTTTCCTGGAGTGATCAGCAGCGCTACCGCAGGCTGCGTTACCTGACGAACAACCAGAGGTTCTGCGTGCTCGATGAGCACCGCAGGCAGAACCTGGCCTCCGAGGTGCTCGCAAAGACGCTTCACCGGCTGTCCTCGGACTTCGAGGCGCGCTGGCGCCACCCGGTGGTCGCGGTCGAGACGTTCACCGATCCCGCCCGCCACGCAGGCACCTGCTATAAGGCGTCGAACTTCACCCTGCTCGGGACGACCTCGGGGTTCGGCAGGAGAGCTGGGCGTTTCGTCCACCACGGCGCCAAGAAGGCCTACTGGCTGCGCACGCTGCGGCGAGACGCGCTGGGTCTGCTCGGCGCGGACTTCGACCCGCCAGCACTCCTCGGAGGGATGCCAATGCGTGCAGCCGATTGCAACCGCCTCGACCTTTCGAGCCTGCTCGACGAGCTCAGAGAGGTCCCCGACCCGAGGATGCGCCGAGGCATCCGCCACCAGCTGCCCCAGATCCTTGCCATCGCGACCCTTGCGACCCTCCGGGGAGCGACGAGCCTGTTCGCGATCGGCGAGCTCGCAGCCGAGCTGCCAGAAGAGGCGCTGTGCCGCCTGGGATGCCGGATCTCGCCTTCGTCGGGGCAGCGCGTCGCGCCCGAGGAGTCGACGATCCGCCGCACGCTACGCGCTATCGACGCCGACAGCCTCGACCTGGTCGTCAACGCCTGGGTCGCCTCCCAGGTCGCGGCCGGTCGATTGGAGGCCGAAGACGCGGTCGAGATCGACTTCTCGGTCATGGTCGAAGAAGACGAGCGCAGCGATGACAACGAGGACACCAAGGGTGGCCAAGACGCCACGGGTGCGATCCGAGACGCGCTCGCGCTCGACGGCAAGACCCTTCGTGGCGCTCGGCTCGACGACGGTCAAAAGGTGCACCTCGTCTCGGTCCTCACCCACAAAGAGGGGGTGACCGTCGCCCAGCGCAACGTCGACACCAAGACCAACGAGATCACCGCCTTCCGTCCCCTGCTCGAGGGACTCGAGCTCACCGACGTCGTCGTCACTGCTGATGCAATGCATACCCAGCGCGAGCACGCCACGTTCCTTTCGGGGCGCGGCGCCCACTTCGTCTTCGGGGTGAAGGACAATCAGCCGACTCTCGCCAAGGAGGCCGCCCGTCTTCTGGCGACGAGCCCGGTCGTCTGCGAGACCCACGATCGGGCCCACGGGCGCATGGAGCATCGCTACTACTCGGTCGCCGCGGTCCCGAAGACCCTCGCCGCGGAGCTGGGCTTTCCCGCTGCATCCCAGGTCGTGAAGGTCTACCGGGAGCGGTGCGACCTAGGCGACCACCTCGAGTCGGAAGAGACCTCGTACTACCTCACCGACCTGAGCGCACAGGAGGCCTCGCCCGAAGAGCTCGCGCACCACATCCGTGGTCACTGGTCGATCGAGAACCGCAGCCACTACGTGCGGGATCGAACCTTCGACGAGGACCGCTCCCAGACCCGCGTCGGCGGCGCGCCACAGGCGCTCGCTTCGCTGCGCAACCTCGCGATCTCGATCCTGCGCCTCGCTGGGTTCAGAAACATCGCATCTGGGCTCCGGTGGATGGCCTTCGACTACCGGCGCAGCCTCACCCTCCTCGGCCTGTAGCCGCCGCTCTCCACCCAGATCCTCTGCATCTCATCGGTGCCAGCGGCGCAGAGCTGCACGTTCCGACACGTCCATGCGAAGCCGAACCTCCTGCCGCTGGATGCGCAGCACGCATTCGCGGCATCTC
>JAMCQF010000087.1 GCA_023379605.1 Actinomycetota bacterium | reverse complement strand
GTCCCCGCCTACTTCGATGACGCACAGCGTACTGCTACCAAGGAGGCCGGCCAGATCGCCGGGCTGGAGGTGCTCAGGATCATCAACGAGCCGACGGCTGCTGCCTTGGCATATGGCTTGGACAAGGAGGGCGCGGATCAGACGGTTCTGGTATTTGACCTGGGCGGAGGGACCTTCGACGTGTCGATCCTGGAGATCGGAGAGGGCGTCTTTGAGGTCAAGTCCACTTCTGGCAACACACATCTCGGTGGTGACGACTGGGATCAGAGGGTGATCGATTGGCTGGTCAAGGAGTTCAAGAACACAGAAGGCGTTGACCTGTCCACCGACAAGATGGCGGTCCAGCGCCTGAAGGAGGCAGCGGAGAAAGCAAAGATCGAGCTTTCTGCCGTGCAGGAGACCACGATCAACCTGCCCTTTGTGACTGCCACCTCTGAGGGCCCCAAGCACCTGGACATGAAGCTGACACGTGCCAAGTTCCAAGAGCTGACCGCCGATCTGGTTGATGCGTGCAAGGGCCCGTTCGATCAGGCTATCTCCGACGCAGGGCTTAATGACCAGCCAATCGATCATGTTGTCATGGTGGGCGGCTCCACTCGCATGCCAGCGATCCAAGATCTTGTCCAATCCCTTACAGGCAAGGAGCCTCACAAGGGGGTCAATCCCGATGAGGTAGTGGCTGTTGGCGCCACGATCCAGGCTGGGGTGCTGAAGGGTGAGGTCAAGGACGTCTTGCTGCTCGATGTCACTCCATTGTCGCTTGGCATCGAGACCAAAGGTGGTGTTATGACCAAGCTGATCGAGCGCAATACCACTATCCCGACCAAGCGCTCTGAGGTCTTCACAACCGCTGACGACAACCAGCCCTCTGTTGAGATACACGTCCTCCAAGGAGAGCGTGAGATGGCCATGTATAACAAGACGCTTGGCAAGTTCCAGCTCGTGGACCTGCCGCCAGCGCCACGTGGCATTCCCCAGATCGAGGTTACCTTCGACATCGATGCCAACGGAATCGTGCATGTATCTGCCAAGGACCGTGCTACCGGCAAGGAGCAGTCCATCACCATATCGGGGCAGTCGTCGCTATCCAAAGAGGAGATCGAGCGGATGGTGCGCGACGCCGAGTCTCATGCCGAGGACGACCGCCGGCGCAGGGAGGAGGCGGAGATCCGCAACAATGCGGATACTCTCGTCTATCAGACAGAGAAGCTGATGCGCGAGCAGGGAGACAAGATCTCCGGTGCCGACAAGGACAATGTCCAAAGCGGGCTCGCAAAGCTCAAGGAGGCTCTTGCTGGCTCAGACATAGAGGCTATCAAGAGCGCTACAGATTCTCTTATGGCGGCAAGCCAGAGCTTTGCCCAGCAGCTCTACGCTCAGGCCGCTCAGGAGTCCGGGGGGTCTTCGGGACCCTCAGCCGGTGCTGGCAATCCCTCGGATGACGAGGTTGTTGACGCCGAGATCGTAGACGAGAAAGGCGCATGACAGCTACGAGGGCGACCGGCACCGGTATAGGTAATGAGCCACAGATCGTTGCTGGTCAGGGTGAGCAGCCTGAGAGCAGCTCAGGGCCAGAGCGCCATGAGCACACCGTGAATGAGGCCAGCTACCAGCGCAAAGATGGTGGAGCCTCCACGCAAGGACCTGGAGCGGCTGCAGAAGCCAACGACAGCGGCCAAGCAGGCTCGGTCTCAGAGATAGACACCGAAGGTGAGCCAGATGGTGAGGCCGTGCCAGTTGCCGGCGCCGACTCTGTTGAATCAGGTACCAAAGAGGGCCTAAAAGGCGAAGGGCAGGGCGGAGTAGAGGAGCGCCTGGAGGATCTCAAGGCAGAGCTGCAGGAGCGAACCCATGAGCGCGATGAGTATCTCGACGCGCTTAGGAGGCTTCAGGCGGACTTTGAGAACTACCGCAAGAGGATTGCCCGCCATCAAGCAGAGGTGGCCGAGAGAGCTGCCGAGCAGCTGGTGTTGGAGCTGCTCCCCGTGCTCGATGCCCTAGAGATGGCGCTTGTTCATTCGGGCTCTGCCGGTGAGGTTGAGGATCAGGGCTTGGGCCAGGTCGCGGCCATGCTTTCGGAGCTACTGGTAAAGCAGGGTCTGGAACGCCTTGGCACCGCGGGGGAGCCGTTTGACCCAACAGTGCATGACGCGGTGGCCCACGTGGGAGTGGAGGACGAGCCAGCCGCAGCAGGGTCAGGGTATGTAGAGGAGGTGCTGAGGCCTGGCTATAGGTGGAAGGGCCGCCTTGTCAGGCCTGCGATGGTAAAGGTTAGAGGTTGAAAGGTGATCTGCTGTGCCACCCCAAAGTGAGTGGTTCGAAAAGGACTACTACCGCGTGCTCGGTGTCTCTCCGACCGCCACCGACAAAGAGATCACCCGTGCCTACCGCAAGCTGGCCAAGCAGCACCATCCAGATGCTCATCCGGGCTCTGAAGAGCGCTTCAAGGAGATCGCGTCTGCGTATGACGTCTTAGGCGATGAGAAAAAGCGCAAGGAGTACGACGAGATAAGGCGGCTGGGTCCGCTGCGCGGAGGATTTGCAGGAGCTGGGCGCAGCTCTTCAGGGACTGCCCGCCCGGGCCAAGGGTTCAGCTTCCGCCTAGATGACTTAGGTGACCTTGGCGATCTGTTTGGTGATGTGCTAAACCGAAATAGGCGTAGCAGCAGGGGTACCGGGCCCCAGCGCGGGGCGGACCTCCAAGCAGAGCTACATCTCTCTTTCGAGGATGCGATTCATGGGGTCACAACCACCGTGAGCGTGGTAAGCGATGCCCCGTGCTCTACCTGTGGAGGAAGTGGTGCTGCACCGGGAACCTCCCCGAGGGTCTGCACGACCTGTGCAGGCATCGGGACGGTGGCTGACGATCAAGGTCTGTTCTCGCTGTCTAGGACATGTCCGGACTGTGGCGGGACGGGACGGATCATCGAGAATCCCTGCCCGGCGTGCAAGGGAACCGGAGTGGAGCAAAGAAGCCGCAAGGTAAAGGCGCGTATACCAGCTGGGGTCGAAGATGGCAGCCGTATCCGCATTAAGGGACGTGGCTCTACAGGGCGCAACGGGGGTCCCCCCGGGGATCTATATGTCATCGTGCACGTAGCGCCTCATCCCATCTTCGGTAGGCGGGGAACCAACTTGACTGTCACGGTGCCTGTCACCTTCCCCGAGGCAGCCCTGGGAGCTGACGTCCAGGTCCCGACCCTGGGCGATCCGGTGACTGTGCGCATACCGCCGGGTACCTCAAGCGGCAGGACTTTTAGGGTGCGAGGTCGTGGTGTGCACCCAGCCTCTGGGCCACCGGGGGATCTGCTCGTAACCGTTGATGTCGTGGTCCCCAAGAATCTCTCCTCAGAGGAGCGAGCCGCGTTGGAGACCCTGAAGCGGGTCAGCCATCAGTCGCCCAGGGCAAAGCTTGGAGTGTGAGATGACCATGAGCGATGAGCGCCCAGGCAAAATAGGCGGAGATGATGAGGCAGCCTCCCTCCAGGCCGATCCGCCCCCAGATCCCCTACGCGCGGCACAGGCTGTATATGTGATCTCTGTGGCAGCAGAGCTTGCCGGTATCCACCCGCAAACCCTGCGCATATACGAGAGAAAGGGCCTTTTGGAGCCCGCGCGTACCGGTGGGGGCAGCCGCCGCTATAGCGAGCGAGATCTCCAGCGTTTGAGGAGGATCCAGGACCTCACAGCTGCAGGGCTCAACCTGGAGGGCGCGCGCAAGGTAATGGAGCTTGAAGAGGAGATCAGGAGCCTCAAAGCGGAGATACAACGGCTACGGGCGGAGGCCCGTGAGGAGGTTGCTCGTACCCACAGGCAGTACCGCCGGGATCTCGTCCCCTTGAGCCAGGCGGTCGTGCTCTACAAGCAGGCAGCCAACCCGTGGGCATCGAGCAGCAAAAGGAGAGGATGAGGCGATGGCAATTGACCCGAATCGTTGGACGGTAAAGACTCAGGAGGCGTTCTCGGCAGCAACTGCTGCAGCGCAGGCTGCCAGCAATCCCGAAGTCACACCCGAGCGGTTGCTTCTGGCGGCGCTCTCCCAGGACGACGGGGTAGCCCTGCCGGTGCTCACTGCGGCCGGAGTTGATGTAGCAGCCCTCCGCAACCGTCTCTTGGACGCCGTGAGCCGCCTGCCCAGGGCCTACGGTGGCGAGTCTCAGTTGAGCCGCTCGCTGAGGCAGGTCTTGGAATCAGCCCAGGCGGCCCAAGAGGAGATGGGCGACAGCTACCTGTCGGTTGAGCACCTGCTTCTGGCCATGGCCGATCTGATCGGGGTAAAGCGTGACGACCTCCTAAAGGCCCTGAGGGAAGTAAGAGGTAGCCACCAGGTCACCTCACAGAACCCCGAGGAGTCCTACCAAGCCCTGGAGCGCTACGGACGGGATCTGACCGCGGATGCAAGGCGGAGGAAGCTGGACCCGGTCATCGGTCGGGACGAGGAGATCCGAAGGGTGATCCAGGTTCTATCGCGCCGTACAAAGAATAACCCCGTGCTGATAGGTGAGCCCGGCGTGGGAAAGACGGCCATAGTGGAGGGTCTGGCTTCTCGCATCGTGGAAGGTGATGTCCCTGAAGGCCTCAAGGGCAAGCGTATCATAGCCCTTGACATGGGATCGATGGTTGCCGGAGCGAAATATCGTGGAGAGTTTGAAGAGCGTCTAAAGGCCGTTCTAAAGGAGATCGCGGATGCCGAGGGTGAGGTGATCACCTTCATAGATGAGCTTCATACCATCGTGGGAGCAGGTGCTGCAGAGGGAGCGATGGATGCCGGCAACATGATCAAGCCGATGCTTGCTCGAGGCGAGCTCCGCATGATCGGTGCCACTACCTTGGATGAATATCGTAAGCATATTGAAAAGGACGCGGCTCTCGAGAGACGGTTTCAGCCAGTTCTGGTCCAGCCACCATCTGTAGACGATACGATAGCCATCCTTAGAGGGCTTAAAGAGCGCTATGAGGTGCACCACGGGGTGCAGATCCACGATGCGGCTCTGGTGGCAGCAGCAGTGTTGTCTGATCGCTACGTAACCGGGCGCTTCCTGCCCGACAAGGCAATAGATCTTGTAGATGAGGCATCTAGCCGTCTCCGCATAGAGATAGATTCAATGCCCACCGAGATAGATGTCGTACGTAGGCGCATACGCCAGCTTGAGATCGAGCGTGTGGCACTGGCCAAAGAGACCGATCCAGCATCCATGGAGCGGCTTTCCCGTTTGGATGAGGAGCTGGCGAACCTAAATGAGCAGGCTGATGCAATGGTGGCCCAATGGCAGTCCGAGAAAGATGCTATTGCCACGATACGCTCTCTGAAGGAAGAGCTGGAGCAGCTGAGGGGCCAAGCGGAACAGAAAGAGCGCGAGGGAGATCTGCAGGCTGCTGCGGAGATACGTTATGGGCAGCTACCCGAGCTGGAGGCGAGGGTGGCAAAGGCGACCAGCGATCTAGCCAGCTTGCAGTCCGAGCACAGGATGCTAAAAGAAGAGGTCGACGCCGATGACATAGCCGAGACCGTTAGCCGCTGGACTGGTATCCCGGTTTCCAGGCTGATGGAGGGCGAGGTCAACAAGCTCGTCCGCATGGAGGAGGTTCTCGCGCAGCGGGTCGTTGGTCAGGAGCACGCAGTAAGAGCCGTGGCCAATGCCATCCGGCGCAGCCGCGCAGGAATCTCGGATGCCAACCGGCCAATAGGCTCGTTCCTTTTCATGGGCCCCACCGGGGTAGGCAAGACAGAGCTCGCCCGAGCACTTGCCGAGTTCCTTTTCGATGACCAAAGGGCGATGATCCGAATAGACATGGGCGAGTATCAAGAGAAGCACTCTGTTGCCCGCCTGGTTGGCGCCCCGCCGGGATACGTGGGATATGAGGAAGGCGGCCAGCTGACAGAAGCGGTTCGACGCCGGCCCTACTCGGTGGTGCTGCTCGATGAGATAGAAAAGGCGCACTCGGATGTGTTCAACATCCTCCTGCAGGTGCTCGACGATGGGAGGCTGACCGACGGGCAGGGCCGTACGGTGGATTTCACCAACGCCGTGCTCATCATGACCTCCAACCTGCCGGGGGATCCGGCCAGCTTCTTCAAGCCTGAGTTCATAAACAGGATCGACGAGATAGTTCGTTTCAACCAGCTGACCCAGGAAGACCTGAACAGGATCGTGGACATCCAGCTCGGCCAGCTGCGTCAACGCCTCACCGACCGGCGCCTTAGTTTGGAGGTGACGCCAGCCGCCAGGGATTGGCTGGCACGGGAGGGCTACGACCCAGCCTATGGCGCTCGACCTCTAAAACGGGTGATCCAGCGCAACATCGGAGATGCGCTGGCGCTGGCCCTGCTGGAGGGCCGTTACCATGAGGGGAGCACGGTGGTGGTCGATCTGCAAGGTGACGGGAAGGTAGGGACTGGCTCTGCCAGCAAGCCAGCGCCCTCTTTGGCCATGCCATGGGCAGATCTGGAAGGGACCTCGGTTGGCAACGGAGAGGCAGGTCAGAAGGTACCGGGCCATCTGATCCTACGGTGATCCAGAGCCTGGAAGAGAGGCTGTCCGGCTGCCTCTGAGGGAGGCATATGGCGGGGCGGCTTTGCCCAACGCAGCGGCGGGCAGGAGAGGCTATACTTAACGAACCGCCACGAGTGCATGTTGGGAGGGACGCGCGTGCCCGCGACAGTGGTTGTAGGAACTCAGTGGGGAGATGAGGGCAAAGGAAAGCTCACTGACCTGCTGGCAAAGGAGATGCAGTTTGTAGTCCGCTACCAAGGCGGTCACAACGCTGGCCATACCATTGTCGTTGGCGGCGAGACCTTTGCCCTGCAGCTAGTGCCGAGCGGCATACTCTATCCTCACATAACCCCGGTAATAGGCAACGGCGTGGTGGTAGACCCAGGTGTTTTGATATCCGAACTGGACAGCCTTTCGGGACGTGGCGTGGACGTGAGCCGCCTGATCCTGAGCGGTAGTGCTCATCTGATCATGCCTTACCACCATGAGCTGGACCGGGTGACTGAGAGGTTCCTGGGAAAGAACAGCTTGGGGACCACCAGGCGGGGCATCGGTCCTGCTTACGCGGACAAGGCGTCCAGGGTGGGGCTGCGTGTCCAGGACCTTCTCGATGAGAAGATCTTCCGCCAGAAGCTCGAGGTTGCCCTAAAGGAGAAGAACGCGGTGCTGGCAAAGGTGTACAACCGCCTTCCACTGGACGCTGACGAGATAGCCGAGCTCTATCTGGGCCAGTACGCTCCCAGGCTGGCCCCGCTGGTGGGCGATGCAGTCTCGCTCCTCCACGATGCGTTGGGCCGTGGCGGTAGTGTGCTGCTGGAAGGAGCCCAGGCCACTTTCTTGGACTTAGACCATGGGACCTACCCATTTGTCACATCCTCCAATCCCATAGCAGGAGGGGCTTGCACAGGGGCAGGAATCGGGCCGCGTCACATTGACAAGGTGATTGGTGTCGCGAAGGCCTACGTGACCCGGGTGGGAGCGGGACCGTTCCCCACTGAGTGCGACAAGGAGATTGCAGATGTTCTAGTGGAGCGGGGACATGAGTTCGGCACCAACACTGGCCGCAGACGAAGATGCGGCTGGTTCGACGCCGTCATGTTACGCCAGGCAGTAAGGATCAACTCTTTATCAGAGGTTGCCCTGACCAAGCTGGACGTTCTCGATACCTTTTCCAACGTCAAGGTATGTGTGGCCTATGAAGCAGATGGGGCCCGCTTCGACCATATTCCCTACCATCAGTCCGTTCTCCACCGTGTGCGGCCTGTCTACGAGGAGCTTCAGGGTTGGCAGGTCGACCTGGCCGGTGCAACAACGCTGGCTGATCTTCCCGCCCCTGCCCGGGACTACGTTGCCTTTTTGTCTGAGCAGATAGGATGTGCGGTGCGCATGGTGGGAGTTGGGCCCGGCCGGGATCAGTTCGTTCATTTTGCGGCGTAAAGCCATGAGGGTCTGCATAGTGGGCTCCGGTGGCAGAGAGCATGCTCTGGCGCTGTCTCTCGCCAAGACTGCCGAAGTGGTGGTGACACCGGGGAACCCCGGGATAGCCCGGTCCGGCTTGGACGGGTTGGCGATCTCGTGCACCGATTCTCCTGCTGAGCAGGTGAACTGCGATCTCTATGTGATCGGTCCAGAGGCCCCGCTTGTGGCGGGCTTGGCGGATAGGCTTCGATCCCGTGGGGGCCTGGTTTTCGGGCCCGGAGCAGACGGAGCCCGCTTGGAGGGCTCAAAGGCCTGGATGAAGCGGTTGGCATCGCAAGCCCGTGTCCCGACGGCTCGTTATGCCACCTTTGACAGCCTGGTACCCGCCGTTGAGTACCTAAGGAGCCTGCCTGGACCCTACGTGGTAAAGACTGACGGATTGGCAGCTGGGAAGGGAGTGCTTGTGACCGATTCGCTAGAAGAGGCTGAGCGCGACGTGGCTGCCAAGCTCTCCGGCGAGTCGTTTGGTGACGCGGGCCGGCGGGTCGTCATAGAGGAGGGCCTCTTTGGACCCGAGCTTTCCGTTCTGGCAATCTGCGATGGACGGCGTGCTTTCCCCCTAGCTCCGGCGCAGGACTTCAAGCGCTTGGGGGATGGTGATACTGGGCCGAACACGGGGGGGATGGGCGCGTACTCTCCTGTCTCGCACGTCGGGCCGGAGATTGTAGAGGAGGTGATGGAGCGCGCTATAGAGCCTTTGATCTTCGAGTTGCGCCGTAGCTCCATCGACTACCGCGGGGTTATCTACGCAGGGCTCATGCTCACCGATGAGGGGCCCAAGGTCATAGAGTACAACGTGCGTTTCGGTGATCCTGAAGCCCAGGTGATCCTACCGAGAGCCCAAGGAGACCTAGCCGCCGTGCTTGCTCGTGCTGCAGCCGGCAGGCTTTGCTTAGAGGAGCCCGACCTTACCAGCGATGGTCCCCCACAAGTGTGTGTAGTCTTGAGTGCTCGTGGATATCCGGCTCATCCCCGTACCGGTGATCCGATATATGGCATAGACGAGGCACGCTCTGTACCAGAGGTGACTGTGGTTCACGCAGCAACAGCGCTGGACAGCTCGGGTCGTCTTGTCACCTCAGGTGGGAGGGTCCTTGGGATAGTGGGCCAAGGACCCACGCTAAAAGAGGCGAGGGAGCGGGCCTACCGTGCGGCTGGCTGCATAAGCTTCGACGGGCTCCACTATCGCAGTGACATCGCAGTGGCAGCCATTGCTGAGCTTGGCGGGGCCGGCGGGGCCAGCGGGGGGTAACCATGATAGAGACCGCCAGGCGGCTATTGGTCAACAGGCTGGACGTACGCAGGCTTGGTGCGATCGTAGCGAAGCGTTGAGAAAGGACGGAAACGATGATAGGCCGCTACAGCCTTCCTGAGATGGCAGAGCTGTTCAGCGATGAGGCCAGGTTGGGTCTATGGATGGAGATCGAGCTGCTGGCAGTGGAGGCCTGGTCTCTGGTCGGCGTCGTGCCGGAAGCCGATGCCCGGGCCGTAAGGGATCGCGCACCGCTTATCACCCCAGCTATGGTCTCAGCTGTGAACGAGCGAGAGAAGGTGACCAACCACGATGTGGCTGCCTTTGTTGATGTGCTTCAGGACTCCATTGGCTTTCCCGAAGGTGCCTGGGTGCACCACGGCCTTACCTCCTCTGATGTGGTCGATACGGCGCAGTGCGCTACCTTGAAGGCTGCAGCTGATCTGCTCGTAAGCGCATCCGAAGATCTGATCTCCGTGCTTTCCAGGCGAGCGCGAGAGCACGCGTCGACGCCAATGATCGGAAGGACCCATGGCATCCACGCGGAGCCGACGACCTTTGGCGCGAAGCTGGCGCTGTGGTGCCTTCAGGTTGATCGGGACCGTTCCAGGCTGCAAAAGGCCCGCGAGGCAATTTCGGTCGGCAAGCTCTCTGGTGCGGTCGGTACTTACTCGAACATAGACCCTGCAGTCGAAGCCTATGTTTGCAATGCGCTTGGCTTGAGGCCGGTGCCTGCAACCCAGGTTATAGCCAGGGATCGACATGCAGAGTTCCTATGGGCCTGCGCGTCCAGTGGGGCTACGGTGGAGATGATAGCGACCGAGATTCGCCACTTGCAGCGTACGGAGGTTGCCGAGGTGGAGGAACCATTCGGCTCCGGCCAGAAAGGATCCTCTGCGATGCCACACAAGCGTAACCCGATCCTCTCTGAACGCCTCTCTGGTTTGGCGCGGCTGCTTCGAGGATACGCTGCGGCTGGTTTGGAAGACGTGTCTCTTTGGCACGAGCGTGACATCTCTCACTCCTCGGTGGAGCGCGTGGTGCTTCCCGATGCCAGCCTTGTCGCCTACTACCTCATAAAGAAGCTGGCAGGTCTTATTGACGGGCTTGCTGTCAGAACGGACCGGATGCTGGAGAACCTGGGGTACCTGCGTGGTGTCATCTTTAGCCAACCGGTGCTGCTTGCCCTTGTGGCAACGGGGATGACACGCGAGAAGGCCTACAGGGTTGTCCAGCGCGACGCCCGGCTCGCGTGGGAGGAAAATAGGAGCTTCCGAGAGGTGCTCGAGGAAGATGACGAGGTGGGGCTTTCCCCAGAGCAGCTCGAAGAGGCCTTCTCTCTTGGGAGATCTCTACGTCATGCGGGCAGGGCCGTCGATGCGCTGGACGATCTGGAGGTTGGCAAGTGACGTTCTCGCTTATGTCCTCGGGCAAGGTTCGTGATATCTACGACGTCGGCGATGGGATGCTGCTGATGGTAGCTTCCGATCGGATCTCCGCCTTTGATGTGGTGATGAGCGAGCCTATTGCGGACAAGGGCAGGATCCTTACCGCCATGACATGCTTTTGGCTTCAAGTCCTTTCGGACATATCTCCAAACCATCTTATAACTGGCCTGCCTGAAGACATTGCCGAGGTGCTGGGGCCAATCCCTGTCTCAGCGGCGGTTATTGAGGGGCGCGCCATGCTCGTAAAGCGTGCAGAGATGCTTCCGCTGGAGTTCATAGTGAGGGGCTATCTAGCTGGATCTGCCTGGAGGGAGTACGCAGCATGCGGGAGTGTTCACTCGGTGCCACTGCGAAAAGGTCTGAGGCAGTCCGAACGCTTGGATGAGCCCATGTTCACTGTGTCTACCAAGGCGATCAGTGGCCATGACGAGAACGTGGATCTTGGTCGGGCAGCGGGGCTTGTGGGCGCTGGCGTATTGGAGGAGGCAAAGCGGATCTGCATGCGCTGCTATGAACGAGCGGCCAGGCTGGCTGAGGACAGGGGCATACTTGTAGCCGACACCAAATTCGAGCTGGGCTGGATAGACGGTGAGCTATGCCTCTGTGACGAGGTACTAACGCCCGACTCCTCCAGGTTCTGGCCTATAGAAGGCTGGGCTGTGGGATCGGCTCCACCCTCACTTGACAAGCAGCCCCTCCGAGACTGGCTGGAGGCGACAGGATGGGATAAGCAACCACCTCCGCCAGCGCTTCCACGAGAGGTGGTGGAGGCTACAAGGGACCGTTACCTTTTGGCCTATGAGCGACTAGCATTGATGGCCTCGGAGGCACCGTAGCCTAGCTGGCCACCAGGTAACCGGCGGCGAGGAAGGTCTCGGGCCTTCCTGCAGTGGCAAGGTGATATTGACTTTGGGTTCACGGAGGCAGATGGATGAGGTTCCCGGTCAGGGTTGAGGTTCGGCTACGCCCGGGAATCGCAGATCCCCAGGGGGCTGTGCTCGAGCGCGCTCTTCCGGCTCTTGGATTTACCTCCATATCAGGGCTGAAGGTCGGCAAGTCATTCCGCTTCGACGTAGAGGCTTCCGATGCCAAGACCGCTTCTAGACTTGCAGAGGAGATGGCCCAGAGGTTGCTTGCCAACCCAGTGCTGGAAGAGGCCGAGGTCCATCTGGATCAGGCCCGCTGACGTGGTTGCACGGATCGGGGTGGTGGTCTTCCCCGGCTCCAACTGCGAGCACG
This sequence comes from Actinomycetota bacterium, assembly GCA_023379605.1. Classification (GTDB taxonomy): domain Bacteria; phylum Actinomycetota; class Acidimicrobiia; order Acidimicrobiales; family JAMCQF01; genus JAMCQF01. The sequence goes on along the minus strand of JAMCQF010000087.1, from coordinate 7,595 downwards.
ATGTCCTCTTGGCGCTTGGCTCGCTGGGTGCTCGCGCAGAGCTCGTTTGGCACACGAGCCAGTCCTTGGCTGGGCTGGATGCCGTAATACTGCCTGGTGGTTTTGCGCACGGTGATTACCTGCGTCCTGGAGCGATAGCTCGCTTCTCACCTGTTATGGCGGGCGTCGGGGCAATGGCACGCTCAGGCAAGCCCGTAGTAGGGATCTGTAACGGATTCCAGATCCTCACCGAGGCGGGTCTTCTACCAGGAGCTCTTCAGAAGAATCGGGGCATGCGCTTTATATGCAAGACCGTTCAGCTAGAGGTCTCTTCAACGCTCTCGGTGCTCACGAAAGGCCTGAAGCGGGGCCAGAGGCTCCAGATACCGATCAACCATTTTGAGGGAAATTATACCTGCGATGCGCGCACACTTTGCGAGCTCGAAGAGGAAGACCGCGTGATCCTTCGATACGTGGACAACCCCAACGGTGCCATGGGAGACATTGCTGGGATCTGCAACAGAGCAGGCAATGTCGTTGGTCTGATGCCCCACCCGGAACGTTCTATGGATGAGCTTTCAGGATCTAAAGACGGTGCCTTCTTGATGGGAAGTCTGCTATCTTGCATCGACCAGCTGGAGCTTGGTTAGGCAATCTGTTCGGCTAAGGCAGGCTCATTACCATCTTGGGCAGCACAGTGGACAGCTTCGCTGTGGAGTCAAAGCCAGACTGTCCAAATAGTGCAAGTGTTTCAGTAGTGGCAGCGGTCCTAGGCTCGCTGCTGGCGTTTTATCCCGGCCTGTTCAAGCACGGCAGCACTCACGCCGGCCTCTCGCCAGGTCGTGTACATTATGCCTTTGCGTTCGCCGTAGGCTCTTGCCACCTTTATGAACTTCTTCTCGAGCACGGCAACACTGTCACCGGATGCGCGCTCTCCCGCCTGCTCTAATTCGCGTTGAAGGTCATTCCTTTCCTGGATGAGGTGAAGTCGTTCAAAAGGGGCGGCTTCGTTCAGCCTTTCCTCGGCCTCGGCCAACCTCTTCTTAACGGTTTCCAATGACCGGCGCCTACCACGCCTAGGCTTGGTTGCTGCCAATGCTTCGAGGTACTGACGCACGATATTTCCCTCTTCACGGCCTTGAGAGAGAGCCGCTTTGTGTTCTGGAGTCAGCGATGAACGCCGGTTCTCTGCTCTTTTGGAGGAGGATCTAGCCGAAGCTTTGTTCGAGACTGTATTGGCCATGTACCCACTATGCCATATTCCATGACGGCCTGCCACTCTTGAGGATAAGTTACCCAGGCGGATTCTCCGCTCTGCGCATTGAACGCCTGAGTCGTTATGGAGCTACGGTGACTACATGAACAGCTCAGAGCCATCTGATATTTCTTTCGGTGTGCCCTCAACCACAGACACCGCAGGTCCGGTGGACTCCACAGGAGCAGGCCACATACCTTCGCTCCATAGGCAGATGGGACTGGACGACAACGAGTTCGCTGCGATCAGGGCCATCCTGGGAAGAGACCCCAATCATCTCGAGCTTGCCATGTATGCGGTCATGTGGAGCGAGCACTGCTCCTACAAATCCTCCCGACTACACCTGCGAAGGCTGCCGAGCGAAGGCAAGAGGGTTATTGTCGGGCCTGGCGAGAATGCGGGAGTGCTGGACGTAGGAGATGGCATAGCCATTGCGGTTCGCATAGAGAGCCACAATCACCCCTCGGCCATCGAGCCATATCAGGGGGCAGCAACCGGAGTAGGCGGGATCCTGCGCGACATCTTCACCATGGGAGCCCGACCTATAGCTGTAATGGACAGCTTGTACTTTGGCCCGCTGGACAACCCCCGCAACCGCTGGGTCATGGAAGGGGTTGTCGGAGGCATATCAGGCTATGGCAACTCAGTGGGGGTGCCTACTGTAGGTGGCGAGCTCAGCTTTGCAAGCTGCTACGAGGGCAATCCACTGGTAAATGTTCTCTGCCTGGGGGTGCTACCTGTGGAGCGGCTGGTGTTGGGAAGAGCCTCGGGTGTTGGCAATCTCGCAGTCTTAATGGGCTCTAGGACTGGCCGAGACGGTATTGGTGGGGTGAGCGTGCTCGCCTCTGCTGGGTTCAAGGGGGATAGTGGCGGTGGGGGACCCGAAGCACGCGCTGAAGACTCAAAGCGCCCTAGCGTACAGGTAGGTGATCCCTTTGAGGAAAAGCGGCTCATAGAGGCCTGCCTGGAGATCCTAGACGCCGGCCTGGCGGTTGGCCTGCAGGATCTTGGAGGTGCGGGCCTGGCCTGCGCTACGAGCGAGACGGCGGCTCGGGCAGGTATGGGTATGGACGTGGATGTTTCCGCAGTACCCCTACGTGAGAGCAATATGGAGCCCTATGAGGTAATGACCTCTGAGAGCCAGGAGAGGATGCTGGCTATAGTGGAGCCAGAGAAGCTTTCGGCATTGGAAGAGGTTTGCCGGAGGTGGGAGGTACACTCGAGCGTGGTCGGCAGGGTAGTACCCCCCGATCAGGATGGAATAGGATACCTCCGAGTGCGATATGGCTGGAAAGGCCAAGTGCTGGCCGAGATCCCAGCGGCGTCTCTATCGCAGTCTGCACCATGCTATGCAAGGCCGATCCAGCCGCCTGCAAAAGTGAAGTCCTTGGCCGTTTTCCAGACAGAGAAGACAAAGCAGACGAGCTCGACTGGTGCCAAGCGGTCTTCAAGGGTAGCCAGCTCAAGCTCGGTCTATTCCAGCGATCTCCTTCGATTAATCGCAGAAGCTGGAGATCCCGAATGGGTCTACAGCCAGTATGACCACCAGCTCTTCCTAAATACCGTTGTGGGTCCTGGCGATGACGCGACGCTGCTTAGGCTGGCTGCGCCGGGAATACCGTGGAAGGGGTCTGCGGTCGCGTTGTCGGTGGATGGCAATCCTCGCTGGTGTGCGTTGGACCCTAGGGCAGGTACCGCTGCGACCGTGGCAGAGTCCGTGCTCAACGTCGCGTGTGTTGGGGGTAGGCCTATTGGCCTTGTCAACTGCTTGAACTTTGGGAACCCGGAACATCCGGAGGTGATGTGGCAGCTCTCGGAGGCCATTGACGGTATGGCCGAGGCGTGCAGGGCGTTTGACCTGCCGGTGGTAGGGGGCAACGTCAGCTTGTACAACGAGAGCAGTGGGATTGACATCATGCCCACTCCCGTGATCGGAGTTGTGGGCCTGGTGGACCAGGTCGCCAAGCGACCTCCTGGAGCCAGGCTCCTGGCAGGCTCGGTGCTATTGATGCTCGGGACTCCTCAGGATCAGCTGGAGGGCTCCAGGTGGGCTACAGAGCTTCATCCCACGCAGGGGACCGGCATGGCAGGAGATACTGCGTTGTTCAGCTTGGACATGGGTCGCGTGGTTGGGCTTGCCAGGTTCGTAGCGGAGCTGGTTGCCGAGCAAGTGGCCCAGAGCACGACCGAGCCTGTCGTGACAGGCATCCATGATGTCTCAGCTGGGGGCCTGGGTGTGTGCCTGGCCGAGATGGCCATGCGCTCCTCAACCGGAGCGGTGGTGAATGGAATATCGGGGCACGAGGAGCTGTTCTCCGAGGCACCCTGCAGAGTGGTTCTTGGCATATCACCTTCGGCAGTCTCCCAGGTAGTGGCAAGGGCAGTTGCACAAGGGATCCAGGTTACCGAGCTAGGTGTAGCGAGGGGCGATCGTCTAGTGATAGAGAAGCTGGTGGACTTGGACATAGAAGAGCTATTGGCGGCTCGAAAAGAGCCACTGGCGCTGGCATTTGCCCACTAGGAGGCAGCTGGTCAACCAACGGGTCGCAAGGGATCGGGACTGCCCTTGTCATGTCCTGGCTCGGGGTAACCGCCGCTCGAGCCGACCAACCGGCGTTTAGACATCAGGGCCTGCGGCTGGCTATCTCATCCAGTGCGCTATCGGGGACCTCCAAGTCCCCGGTTCCCACCCCCACACTCAGATCTGGCTTGAAGGTTCCGTGATAGTCCGACCCTCCTGTGACTGCCAAGTCGTGGCGCCTGGCAAGCGCGGCTAGTGCGGCGCGCTCGGCGGGCGAGTACCGTCCATAGATGGCTTCAAGGCCAGAAATGCCCGAGGCTGCCAGCTCAGCTATGACCTGGTCAAGCTCGGCGTCTGAAGCGCCCAGGCTCAAAGGGTGGGCCAGAACCGCTACGCCCCCCGAGGCGGTCGCCAGACTGGCGACCTTTGCTGGGGAGAGGCGGGCTTTACTCACGTAGCCGGGTCTTCCTTTGGCCAGGTACAGGTCGAAGGCGTCCTTTATGGATCCAACAACGCCGCTTCGCACGAGGGCGGCAGCGAAGTGCGGCCGACCTACAAGGCCCCCTCCAGCCTCTTCCATAACATCGGTATACGAGATTGGTAGGCCTAGAGCCTGTAGGCGCCCTATGAGGGCCTGGTTGCGGCGATCACGGTCCAGACGTAGCTGAGCAAGCTCATCTTGGAGCGGGCCTTCACCAGGGTCTACGAAGTAAACAAGCACGTGCATCGATCCCTGCTTCCATTCGCATGAGATCTCACACCCGCTTATAAGCTCCACGCCGCAGCTCTGGGCAGCCTCCCGGGCTTGGGCCAGCCCGTCCAGGGTGTCATGATCGGTGAGAGCCACTGCGCTGCATCCGGCAGTGGCTGCCAGCTGGGGTATGCGTGCTGGAGGGTCTGACCCGTCTGAGGCCTGGGAGTGAGTGTGGAGATCTACCATCGCTTTTCGAGGGTAACCCGACACCGTCGATGTGCGCCAGTGAGAAAGCTTTGCTAAGATCTTCTTATCGACCAGAGCTGATCTGGTCGTAGCGCTGGTATGACTGCCAGCGGGGCCTTTGAGAACCACTCGATGGGCCTGTATCCCAGCCCTCGATCGGAGACCCCTTGTCATCATCTACCTTTTCGCTGCTCGGCGTGCCCGACGACCTGTCAGCTCTGCTTGCCAAGATGGGAGCGGTCTCACCATTCCCAATTCAGGCAGTCGCCATCCCGGACGCGCTGGCAGGGCGCGACGTGAGTGGCCGAGCCCCGACTGGATCGGGCAAGACCCTGGCCTTTGGTATCCCTCTGGTGCTCCGCACTTCAAAGGCATCTCCTCGCCATCCTCAAGCACTGGTGCTTGTTCCGACCCGTGAGCTGGCAGCACAGGTGAGGCGAGACCTACAGCAGGTAGCCGCAGCGAGGAACCTTGAGGTCGCTTGCGTGTACGGCGGAGCAGGCTATGAGGGCCAAATCCGAGCCTTGCGGCGAGGGGTAGATGTTCTGGTGGCGTGCCCTGGCAGGCTGGAGGATCTCATCTCTCGCAACGACGTGGCCTTGGACGAGGTCCGCTTTGTCGTGGTGGATGAGGCAGACAGGATGGCTGACATGGGCTTTCTTCCTTCTGTCCGCAGGCTTTTGGACCAGACCTGCAAAGACCGCCAGACGCTGCTCTTCTCGGCAACCCTTGATGGTGAGGTTGATGTTCTTGTGAGGGGCTACCAGAGGGATCCCTGCCGCTATGAAGTTGGCGCCGATGAGAGTCTCTCAGGCGAGGTTCGGCACATGTTCTGGCGCGCCGCCCCAGCTGATCGGGCGCGCCTTACAGCTGAGCTGGTGAGCAGCCATGCGCCGACCATGGTGTTCTGCCGCACGCGGCACGGAGCGGACCGCCTTACGCGCCAGCTTTCAGCCGCAGGCCTGGGAGCGGTAGCCATTCACGGGAGCCGTAGCCAGCCACAGCGCGAGCGGGCACTAGCCGCCTTTGCTGCGGGGAGGGTGCAGGCACTGGTTGCCACCGATGTGGCGGCTCGGGGCATACATGTAGATGACGTGACTTGTGTGATCCACTATGACCCGCCAGGCGACCACAAGGACTATCTGCATCGGTCAGGGCGCACAGGGCGTGCGGGCGCTGACGGCATGGTTATCTCCCTGGTAAGCCAGGAGCACTCAGGCGCGGTTCGTAGCCTGCAGAGAGTGCTGGGGTTGCCCCAGGTCTTAGAGGATCCAGACGACATGATGCTGGCCGGCTCCCCTGGCAGTCCCCGCAATGGCCATCTCCTCCAGCAGCGGCGCGTCGCCCCAGGCGCCCCGAGCTCGCAAGGTCCTGCCAGACGACGCCGGAGCGCCAAGGGTGCTCCTGCGGATCGCTTTGCGAAACAGGATCGTCGCGCACAGCGCGAAGGTGCCAATGACCCCAACGGATCTGGTTGGTCGGCAAAGTCTCCGTCCACAGGGCAAGGCAGGCAGGTAAGGCAAGGCAGCAGAAAGGGCAACTCTTGGTTGAGCCCAGACCAGCCATCTAGGGCAAAGCGAGGCTCTAACGCAGGCCGTCAAGGCCACGGTTCAGGAGGTCCGCCAGGAGGCAGGCAAGCAGCAGGGTAGCCGCTGTGCCACAGCCAGGCAGCGACGTTGAGCGGGGGCTCTACGCCGTTTGGCGCGCGTATGGGTAGCCGCTGTGCCACAGCCAGGCAGCTACCTAGCTCGGATTGTGCACGCAGGACCCTGCTCGCCTCGTAGGGTGGAGGGGTGCTCACAGCTGTGATAGGGCAACTTCTGTGAAAGAGGCATGCGGGGTTTTCGGCGTCTTTGCGCCGGGGAGACCTGTGGCCCAGCTTGTCTACGACGGCCTCTATGCCCTCCAGCACAGGGGGCAGGAATCTGCAGGCATGGCTGTGAGCGATGGGGAGACAGTCACCGTGGTTAAGGACATGGGCCTGGTGAGCGCAGTTTTCGACGAGAGAACCCTATCCTGCCTGCCTGGATCGCTGGCTATTGGCCATACTCGCTACTCCACGAGTGGACCGAGCACCTGGCGGAATGCCCAGCCTGTGTATAGATCCGTGGGGAGAGCCGGCTTCGCTCTCGGCCACAATGGCAACCTGACCAATACCATAGAGCTTGGCGCCCGGGCGGGCATGCTGGAGGGTGTCATGGCTTCCGACAGCGATCTGGTCGCAGAGCTGCTTGCTCAGGCTTTTCCTCCGGTCCGAAATGCTCTGGAGACTCTTGGGTGCATGGAGGTCCCCAGGGCGATCACGGAGCCCATTTCAGCAGAGGTCGGTGCCGAAGGTTCAACTAAAGCCCTATGGCAGGCAGCTGGGGATGGTGACCTTGAGGGAGCTCTGTGCACAGTTCTTCCTTCGTTGGAAGGGGCCTTTTCATTTGTGGCCCTTGACGCGGGTCACCTATTTGCCGTGCGCGATCCAAGTGGGTTCCGCCCACTGTGCCTAGGTCGTCTTGGCGGTGCGGATGCAGCAGAAGGATGGGCAGTCGCATCTGAGACACCGGCTCTAGATGTCGTGGGAGCGAGCTTTGTACGCGAGGTGTCTCCAGGTGAGATGCTGGTCATAGACATGGATGGCGTGAGATCGCTCTCTATCTTCGACCCAGCCAAGGTCAATCCCCGGCTATGCATATTTGAGTTCGTCTATTTTGCGCGCCCTGATGCTGTCTTGTACGGCAAGGAAGTGCACGGAGCGCGCCGGAGGATGGGAGAGCGGCTGGCATCCCAGCGACCTGTCCAAGCAGACCTCGTAATGGGGGTGCCCGACTCAGGAGTTCCTGCAGCCGAGGGATATGCCCGCGCAAGCGGCATAGCATACGGGCAGGGCCTGGTGAAGAACCGCTACATAG
>JAMCQF010000086.1 GCA_023379605.1 Actinomycetota bacterium | reverse complement strand
CATGGGCCTCGGCGCAGTCGGCGCCAAGTTCGTACGTCCAGGAACCCACCGACAGTACTCACGGTTCATAAGTGAGTTTGGCCAAGCTGGTTCAGGGCTCTTGGCTCCTACCCCGGTAATCGGTGGCAAGCCCAGAACAGGGTTGGAAAGTGCTGCTGCACCATCCCCAGGCTCTCCGAGAGCCAGAGTTCTGCAACGATCCACGCTCAATTCAGTCCAGATGTACCTTTACACCACAGCAGGCAGGATTGGTGTCGAGTACACAGAGGAGCAGATTGCCACAGTTGCTCGTCTATACGATATGCTAACATGGGTATACGCCGGTACGGGAGTGAGTGAGGCAGCCCACAGCGCAAACCCCGATGTCATTGTGACTGAGTACTTCGACCTTACCTGGGTGGGCGACTACGACCAGGCGCCCGGCCAGCCATGGATGCCAGCTCCGTGGGGGTATGTAAACGCTCACGAGCAGTTCTTCTCCCATTGGTCGCCCACTGCCTCACCAAAGACTAGGATCCCCAATCCGATATTTGGCTACGGCACAGCGAAAAGCCCAGAGAGCCACCAGAGCAACCCTACTGGAACCCCCCACGAGTGGCTGGCCAATCCCTTCGACATTGACCCAGCGAAACCTGCCAACCTTGACTTTTGGGTCAACTACTTCGCTGCACGCTCTGGCGAGCTCATCTCCAGCTCGAAAATGGACGGGCTGATGATGGATGAGGTGGAACAACCCTATGGAGTTCCGCCGCCTTTTCCTGACAACCCCTGGGCATGGCACAAGGCGCTGGAACAGGATCTGGCTTTCATCCGTGACCGGCTTGGGAAAGACATGGTGCTCTTTTGGAACGGTATTTTCGGCGACATGGCCCTACAGCCGCCACACGTTCGATCTATCGGACCTTGGGCGCGGCCTGCCTCCCTTGACTACTACCAGTGGTGTGATGGAGCCCAGATGGAGCTGTTCGTCACCAGCTATGCCGGCCCGCAGGTATGGCCCGAGCCAATATGGGAGGAGATACTCGATCTGTGCATGGCAATGGCAAAGCGTGGCATATTGCTTGCACAGGCGCCGATCCTTGCAGAAGACCCGCTCATTCGCTCCTTCGTGCTCGCTTCCTTTCACCTGTGCAAGGGAGAGCGTTCCTACCTGAGTCACCGGGGTGGGTACAACTTTCCCTGGTTCCCAGAGTGGACTGTCCAGCTCGGTGCCCCGACGTTCACCGCTGAGCACATCACAGGTTATAGGGCGGTGCCTGCTGCACGGCGTTCGGGAGTCTCTGCAGCTTCAGGGGTGGTCTACGCCCGACCTTTCGAGTTGGGTCTCGCACTAGCCAACCCAAGCGACGCGGGCGCAAGCGTGTGGTTGGCTCATCCCGTGTACCGAGTGGTTCCAAGAGGTGGCGGATGGATACGCGCTGACGGTACGATCCCCGAGGGCTCCATAGCTTATGAGCGGGTCACCAGGATTGATCTGCCCTCGCGCAGTGGAGCCCTGGCTTTCTGGGGAAAGCCGCGCTCCACTTGATGCGCCTTTAGTCCATGTAGGGCTCGCCACCGGCGACGCATTGCGCGCCTACGTATTTGTAATATCAGGTATATAGTTCCCTGCTGTGATCTCTAGGCATGCAAGCATGGACCGATCTGATGGAGGCGATGGTGGAGGCAAGGCCATCGAGGTGCCGCTTGCTGGCAAGACCGTGCCAGCATCGTGGCTCGCTGCTCTCAGTGTGCTGACAGCAGCGAGCTTTGTGGCTCTTGGCGTGCTCGCTGCGGGCAGCAGTTCGGATGCACCAATTGGAGCCAACGCGCCAGCAACCAGCTCGGCTGGGAGTTCTAAGATGATTGAGTACGTGGCGGGCCACTGGGTGTCATTTGAGTCCGCGAAGCCTCTCAGTTCTCAGCAGTGGGCTGTGGTGGATGCCTATGCGAACTTCAGCTCAGCAGCGGTAGCTGTGTACGCAACGCGGTCAGTAGCTCCCCTGTCGACCGTGGTCTCGGCAGAGTCAAAGGTCACTGCGATGTTCAACAGGGACCTTGCTGCAGGCAAGGATCCCGAGGCGCTGTACACCAAGGCCGTCGTAGAGTCGGTTGCGATCAGTGGCTGCCGGGCAAAGCTCGTGCTTGAGCTGTACTATCCCCATGGGCGCACTTTGCACTATGTTTCCTCTTGGGTGCGGCCTTATGATCGAGCTGGATTGCCACATCACCGGGCGATCGCACCTACTGGCCATATCCTCACTCTTGCAGGCTCTACCTCCAAGCAGTATGCCCCCTGGCAGTTCGTGGGAGACAACCGCGTTGGCGGGGTAGATGCCCCCTGTGGGATCTGAGCAGCGTGTATAGGATCTGAGCATGTACGAGGATCGTGCCTACGACTCAGCGCCAGCACCCTTGCCTGCAGCACCATCGGGGATAAAAGGGAGCCTGTGGTGCGAAAGATAGTTGCCGGGCGCAAGGTGGGGGAGCTCGAGGATGCGATCCTGCATGTGTTGTGGGCGAATCCCGAGCCGATCAGCGGGCGCGAGCTGCACGACAGCTTGCCCGGTGGACCGAGGGCATACACTACGGTCGCGACCGTGCTTGGCCGGTTGGTTGACAAGGGTTTGGTGGAGAAGATCGCTGACGGTAGGAGCTTTCGCTACCGGGCGCTTGGGGATCTGGAGCAGCTGACAGCCCTGGCAATTGGCCAGTTGGTCGCATCGGCTGGCGATCCGGGAGCGGTGCTTGCACACTTCGTGGAGGGACTTGACGACCCCAGCCTGGTGGACCAGCTGGCAGACGCACTCAAGAGAGTGCGCGGCCGATGAGCCTGTTGGACTTGGCGTTAGGAGCGCTGGTCGCCTTTGCGCTGCTGCCCGAGCTCGTGCGGTTCGGCCCCTTGCGCCGGGGATCACCGCGGGTCCTGGCAGCTCTGGAGCTGGGGGGGTTGGTGGGATGGGCCATCTTGCCTTTTGCGCTTTTGAGCTGCTTTGGGGATGCGCTTGCAACGGTCATCGTGAGCGGTCGGATTGGAGCCGGTGGGTGCTGGATGGGAGTGGCTGCTTCAAAGTGGCGCCTGCTTGGCATAGCAGCCGGCGGCCTGGCAGTGCTTCCTCTTTTGTGGCAGGGGTGGCGAACAGTGCGGGCTGTGCAGAGAGTCGAGCTGAAGGGGTTGTGCCGCCACGCCGCCGAGCTGCACACGCTGGCGTCAGGTGCGTCAGTGTGGGTGCTCCCTAGCCCTGTTCCCACCGCGTATGCAGCTGGAGTGTTGAATCCGGCAGCGGTGGTTACGAGCGCTGTGCTCGATCCGCTCGGAGCTGTTGAGCGCCAAGCTGTGCTCGAGCATGAGGCCGCTCATGTGGAGCTTGGCCATCCCCGCTTGCTCGTTTTGGCAGCGATCATTGTGCAGGCTTATGGCATGCTGCCCTCTGTTCGCAGGGGTTGGCACTCGCTCCGGCGCGAACTGGAGGCCGCTGCTGACGACGAGGCGGTGCGCTCAGTGGGTCGCGACGCTGTGCTAAGCGCTCTTGCCCAGGTTGCACTGGCTCAGGCTGGTGGAACCCTGTCATTTGGCGAGCCCGAGTATCTGCGCTATCGCATAAGCCGCCTGGAGGGACCTCCAGCACCTTCCCGGGCTGCGAGCGCAGCAGTTGTCGCGGTGTCTGTGGCGATGGTGGGGCTGCTTGCGTGGACGGCCTGCGTTTTGGTGAGCGGTGGCGCAGTGTTTCTAGGTGAGCTCGCCTGCGTGGGCGGAGCAGCAGCGGTGGCGTCAAGGCCGCTATGGGCATGGCACCGAGTTGGCCGCGGCTGCAAAAGGTTGCCGTGACTTGATTTGATCTACGAATATGTAGTAGAGTAATCAGCGGTGGCGAGGAGCTATCGCCTACAGGACTATCGCCTACAGGACGCACAAGGGTCGGTGTTGCCTGGCAGCGAGCCCCTCATTAGATCAAGGAGGATCCCGATGGCTATCACAGAGTCTTCCGGGACAAAAAGGGACGCCGCGATGCGCCCCTCGGTTGGGCCGATGCATGAGAACGGCTCTCTGGTGCAGTCAGAGCAAGCAGGCTTGCACCCTCAGGGTCATCTGGATACTGAGAGGAGGCCTGGATTCGGCTGGATCCTGCTCGCTCTGCCGATACTGTTGTGTTGCGGAGGCCCCCTCGTTGTAGGAGCGTTGGCTGCCGCGAGCGCTGCCACACTTGGGGCAGTGGGAGGGGTAGTTGGTGCGGTTTTACTAGGCACAGCAGCAGCGTGGTGGGTGCATCGACGCCATCGCGTTGGGACGTGTTGTCCAGCCCCGACACAGATGTGGAACAAGTGAGCACCTCTGTTACTGATGTGGGCGAGGCGCCGGAAACACAGACTGCACATCTGAGAGCTCTCCGAGCAGCACTGAGCGAGGTGTTCGCAACGACGGGCTGGCGGCTGGCCTTTGTGGTGGTGACGGTGGTGGTTGCCCTGGCCTACACGCTCCTGCTGCCCTTTGACTTCACTCAACGCCTGGAGCTTGCCAACTGGGACTACCTTACTTCCTACCAAGCCACTTGGAGCGTTCTGCTCGGGTTGGGGATGGCCCTTGTGCTGGTGGTGCAGGTACATGCCATGCGCAAGGTCACCAAGGCCAAAGCGTCAGCTGGTGCGGTGGGTGGAGCATCCTTTGTCATCAGCTTGCTGCCGAGCTTTCTTTGCTGTACGCCGTTTGTCCCTACGGTGCTGGCCTTCGTCGGACTCTCAGGCTTCAGCTTGTACAGCACCACGGGCTCGGTTCAGCATTTCTTCGCGGTGCACCAGACCGAGTTCTTGGCTGGAAGCTTCGCGCTGCTGCTGCTTAGCGCTATCTGGGGCCTGCACAAGGTGGCGACTGCGAGCTGCATCTCCAAGGACGGCTGTGGCCTCACCGCAGGTGGTGACCGGTCCTGCCAGGCCAACGCAGGAGATTTAGATGAGCTGAACATCCAGGCTGTAGCTGACCACGATAGCTGTGAGCCAGTTGTGTATACGACAGATCGGTCAATGACCCAAGGAGCCAGGTCATGAGCCAGACGAGACAAGGAGCTGCGAACGGGTCGAACCGGGCACGACGGCTGGCTGCTCAGCAGGAAGCTGCCAGAAGGCGACGCTGGGGCTGGATGGGTGTTTCAGCTGCAGTGGTCGTCATAGTAGGCTTGGTTCTCGGATTGCACATCGCTGCCAGCTCATCTAGCTCCCCAGGACCGGGGTTGGCAGGGTCATCCTCACCTTCTGCGCCGGTGGTTGGCCAAGTCGCTCCCAACGAGCCATTTACCACGCTTTCTGGGGCAACACAGACAGTCGCATCGCTTCGAGGCAGGCCGACGCTGCTTTGGCTCATGACCACTTGGTGCTCCTCGTGCCAGGCTGGCACACAGGCTATGTCGGAGAACTTGGCCAAGCTCGAGGCTGATGGTGTGCATGTGGTACAAGTGGAGAACTACGACGATCTGGGCCAGGCTGGGCCGTCCTTGACGGAGTTTGGAAAGGTGCTAGCTGGCTCCAACTTCACCAATCCTGATTGGACCTTTGGAGAAGCATCGGCAGCGCTTACCCGTGCCTACAATCCTGAAGCCGACCTCGACATCTACTACCTGCTCAATGCCAAGGGACAGGTGACCTTTATCAACAGCTCACCAGCCTCTACAATGGCGCAACTGCTTTCTGCGGCCCACAGGCTGGCATAGCGGGTAGTTCGCTCGGTCCCAGCCTGGCACATGTGATGCCCCACCAAGGAGAGCTGTCATGAGTGAAGACCACAGCCACTGCCAAGTTCCTGGCAATGGCACTGGCTCGACGAGCTTGCGGCAATCTACCAAAACAAGGACGCGACGTTGGGTCGTGCTCGGTCTTACGGTGGTCGCCATTTCTCCTCTGGCCCTTAGGATTGCAACCTTTAGCGGAGCACCGGTTGTAAAGCGCCACGCGAAGCAGGCCGCGCCTGTGTATTCAATATATCCAGCAGCGAAGGTATCTGGGCGCAGTATAGGGTCGGATGCTCAGGCCAGTTCGCAGGCGTCGGTCCTAACTGGCAGCTTCACAACTCTTGGGGGAGACCAGATGGACCTCGCCACATTTAAGGGAAAGCCAGTGATGCTCTGGTTCATCGTTGTGGGCTGTGCAAGCTGCTCTGTCAGCGTCCCCGCAGTGGCAAAGCGGCTGTCAGCCTTCGTATCAGACGGCATAGAGGTTGTAAGTCTGGACCTGTACGGCGATCTAGCCCGTAGCGCGCAAGGAAGGGCCGAGATGACGCAGTTTGCCCAAGCAGCGGCTGGACCAGCATTTCCCAACCCGCACTGGATATGGGGATTTGCCTCCAAAAGCCTAAGTGAGGCCTATGATCCAAGCGGGGTCCCGGATCTGTACTACCTAGCGTCCGCCACAGGTGAGATCACCTACAAGAACAGCGTCCCAGTGAGCACCATGCCCCAGCTTCTTGCTCACGCTAGGGCTGTGGCAGCCACCGCTGGTTGATGGGCTCTGCGCCCTCTGCTCCTAGCCCGTAGCTGGCCATGTTCAACGCGGTCGCCTACTACCTGACGCCCTATGCACGTGGCCCGCCGGCTACATAGAGGACCTGTCCTGAGACAAAGGATGCCTCTTCACGAACGAAGAACGAAACCGCGGCGGCGATGTCTTCGGGTTGGCCCACACGGCCAACGGGTATCTCGCTTGCAGCCATGGCTTTGAAGTCGTCAAAGGAGATGCCTATCCGCTTTGCGGTATCGGCGGTCATGTCGGTCTCTATGAAGCCCGGTGCAATGGCATTGACTGTGATCCCGAACTTTCCGAGCTCGATGGCGAGGGTCTTGGTGAAGCCCTGCAGGCCGGCCTTGGCGGAGGAGTAGTTAGCCTGGCCCCGATTGCCAAGGGCGGAGGTGCTAGAGAGGTTGACGATCCTGCCCCAGCGTGCTTCTGTCATGTACCTCTGGGTGGCCCTGCTCATAAGAAAGCTACCGCGCAGGTGCACTCCCATGACCGCGTCCCAGTCTGCAGTGGTCATCTTGAATAACAGGTTGTCACGGGTGATTCCGGCATTGTTGACCAGCACCGTCGGGGCCCCAAGCTCCTCGGCGACGCGCGTGACTGCGCTCTCTACAGCCTGCTCATCGGAAACGTCCACGCTGACAGCCATTGCCTTGCCTCCAAAGGCCGCGATATCAGAGACAGTGGGCTTGCAAGTTGTCTCGTCAAGGTCGAGAACGCCGACGGCAAAGCCGTCCTGGCTGAGCCGCCTGGCTATGGCTGCCCCTATGCCACGCGCTGCGCCGGTGACGATGGCGGTACGGTTCAACTTCTCGGTCATGGCTCTCCTCCGTCTAGCTTTTGGTTTCTCGGGTCGATTCTTGCAGAGTGGCCATCGGTTAGGACAAGTCGCCGCTCAGGGATGGCCATGTGTGGCACCACAAAGCCTGCTCCTTGGCCCTTTCATAGCTCATTGGTTCACTGGGATGGCAAGTGCAGCTCAGCGTGACCAGGCAGATTGCATCGGTGTTGCCAGTGGTCACCCAGCTTCCTTGCGCCATCTCTTTCAGGAGGCTACCGTTCAGGCGCCTGCTTCTCTACGGGGGCTTGGAAGCAGGTACCTAGAGCATGTTGTATATATGATGTTGGATCGAGCTCGTAGAAGCGTCTACATGAGTAGGACAAAAGGGGGTGCTTTGGTCGATGGAGGCCACGAGGCGTTACAGAGTTGGGGCGGTGGTGGCTCTTGCCTTGGTGGCATTGGTGGCTACAGCGTGTTCTTCTAGCTCCAAGACAAGCACTTCTTCCAAGCCATCGAAGTCACCCTGGGTGATCGGGAGCGTCAGTGCTGTGACGGGACCTCTGGCATCTTCGCTGGGAGGGACCAACGAGACCATTGAGGCTTGGGCCAAGTGGACAGATGCCCATGGTGGCATAGACGGGCATCAGGTCAAAGTCATTGCCATGGACGGGGGACTAAATCCGTCCACGACACTTGCTGACGTCAAACAGCTGGTCCAGCAGGATCACATCATTGCCATGGTCGGGGAGCAGAGCGATTTCGGATTCACGTTTGCCACGTACATGGAAGAGCATCACATTCCTGTGATCGGCACCACGCTCGCAGATTCGGAGGTATGGACCAATCCGGATTTCTTCCCTGAGGGCACAACGCTACCGTCTCTTTTCTATGGGACCGTCCTTGCTGCCAAGAAGGCAGGGGGCACAAAGGTGGCGTTCCTATACTGTTCGGAGGCAGCAGAGTGCACTCCTACGCCAGTAGCTCAGGCAGGAAAGGCACTCGGATTGCCCCTTGTCTACAGCGCGCAGATATCTGCCTCGGCTCCAAACTATACGGCGCCGTGCCTGGCAGCCAAGGCAGCGGGAGCGAACGTGCTTGGCATAGGGGACGCTTCGAGCATCGACCTGCGTGTGGCTGCATCCTGTCTCAGCCAGGGGTACCATCCAATCGAGATGGCCTCAGATGGCGCCCCGAGCGAGACTTGGGCCACATCTCCAGCGATGCAGGGCGCAGTCATCGCGCAGAATGACACGGCGTTCTCCAACACGAGCCTTCCGGCAATGAAGACATTTGAGGAAGCTCTGCGCAAGTACGCCCCGGGGCTTTTGGACTCCAACCTCTATGGCGAAGATGTGGTCTTTGAGTGGGCATCGGGTCAGCTCTTCAAGGCGGCAGCTGAGGCTGCTCACCTAGGCAGCAACCCCACCCCTCAGGAGGTGACTAAGGGCCTTTACGATCTAAAAGGGGATACGCTTGGGGGCATAGCACCACCTCTTACATTTTCTCCTGGACAAGGCCATCAGATTAAGTGCTTCTTCATCCAGGGGATCAACCACGACACGTTCACGATGCCATACGGGAATAAGACTTTCTGCCAGCCTTGACCTGATCGTCGGTCGTGACGATCAGGTCGGACGTAAAATGGGCAAAGTGCAGATCGCCTGGCACTTTTAGCGCGTCGATGCTGTGAACCTCCTGGCTTTTGTCATAGCTGGACTTGTCAGCGGATCGGTCTATGGGCTCGCAGGAGTAGGTCTTGTCCTAACATACAAGACCTCGGGGATCTTCAACTTTGCCTATGGCGCCCTGGCAACGGTGGCTGCTTATGTGTTCTACTTCCTGTACTTCCAGCACCATCTAGATCTGCCCATATCGCTCCTGGTGGCAGTGGTGGTACTGGGCGCAGCTCTCGGAGTAGGTTTTGAGCGCTTTGCCGAGAGAGTGAGCCAGGCAAAGCTCTCTATGCAGATTGCAGCAACTGTTGGAGTGCTTCTAGTGGTGGAGGCGCTGGCAACGATCCTCTATGGGCCAGACACACTGAGCTTTCCCCAGTTCCTCCCAACCCAGCAGGTACGCATTGCCGGAACCTATGTGGGTGTGAGCCAGATGGTGATCTTTGGAGTCTCCATCGCAGCCGCGGGCTCACTGTATGTCTTTGTCCGCCAAGCCCGCTTGGGAAAGGCCATGCGGGCCGTGGTTGCAAACCCCGAGCTGCTTGACCTCGCTGGGACCAATCCGGCCGCGGTGCGGCGCTGGGCATGGATGATAGGCTGCTTCTTCGCGGCATTGTCCGGACTGCTCCTGGCTCCTAGCGTGGAGCTCAATTCGTCGGTGCTGACGCTCCTTGTCGTTCAAGCTTTTGGCGCAGCCGCCCTAGGGGCTTTTTCGAACCTAGTGCTTACATGGATCGGTGGGGTAGCCATAGGCATTGGGAGCGCGCTTGTCTCTGGATACGTGAACTCCACGTCCATCCTGGGAGGTCTTTCCGCGAGCCTTCCGTTCGTTGTTCTGTTCCTGGCGATCTTTTTCTACCCCCGTCGCCATGAGATTTCAGCGCGGGTGCTTTCCGTGCGGCGCAGCTCAGAGACCTGGGCGGCACCTTTTAGGGTGCAGGTTGCCGGAGCTGTGATGGTAGTCGGCTTTTTGTGCTGCGTACCTTTATTCGCAGGCTTTCGGATCTCTGGATGGACCGTTGCTCTCACCTATGTGATCCTGTTCTTGTCGCTCGGGCTCCTCGTGCGGACCTCCGGGCAGATATCTCTGTGCCAAGCGACTTTTGCGGCCATTGGAGCGGTGGCCTTCTCCCGCCTTGCGGGCAGTCTGGGACTCCCGTGGCTTGCTGCCCTGCTGGTGGCAGGGCTCGTTGCTGTTCCCATAGGGGCACTGCTAGCTGTTCCGGCTATCCGGCTTGGCGGCCTATTCCTCGCGCTTGCCACGTTCGGCTTCGGGCTTCTCGTAAAGGATATGTTTTACGAGAGCTCTCTAATGTTTGGTAGGGCCGATGTGGGGGTGTCGATGCCGGCGCCGTCGCTTGATTGGCTTGGGATCGGTACCAGTACCGGATTTTACTATGTCGTGCTTGCGATAACAGTTTTTTGCGCATTGGGCATCTTATCGCTCAACCGCACGAGGCTCGGTAGGCTGCTCAAGGGAATATCGGATTCCCCCATTGCTCTCACAGCCAGTGGTGCAAATGTGAACCTAACCAGAGTCATAGTATTTTGCATATCAGCATATATCGCCGGAGTTTCAGGTGCTCTGGCCGGGATAGTCCTGAGCCAGGTAAATGGTAGTTTCTACGATCCGACTGTCTCACTTACGTATCTCACATTGATTGTCATCTCTCTGGGATCGGAGCCGTGGTATGCCTTATTGGCGGCTGCTGGGCTGGGGATTGTGCCCATATATATCAGCTCAGGTAATATTACTTACTATCTGGAGCTCGTCTTTGGGATCTCGGCAGTCCTTATCTCATTGGGTGGCTTTCCTGGGATGCCGCAGGCGGCGGGAGTGTTCCTGGATAGAGTTGGGAGGCGCAGATCAGCTACCGGTGCGGCTATGTCTGCAATGCCGCCGGAACCTGCGGCTTGGCATCCCATGCAAAGTCCAGCTGCTTCCCGCCCGTCCAAGCCCGCCGGAGCGGCGACGATCCGGGCGGACGCTCTGGAGGGCGTGCAAGGGCTCCCTGCTTCCCGCCCGTCCAAGCCCGCCGGAGACATCCTTGAACTGCGATCGCTTAGCGTGTCCTTTGGGGGGCTGGTTGCCCTGGATCGGGTGGACCTTAAAGTTCCTCAAGGCAGGATCACCGGGCTCATAGGGCCCAACGGAGCTGGAAAGACCACATGCCTCAACGCGGTCAGTGGGTTCATCAAGTGCCCTTTAGGCACAATCATTCTAGGTGGCCAGGATATAAGCCATGCCAGCCCGGCCAGGCGTGCTCGCCTGGGACTGGGGCGGAGCTTCCAGCAGGTTCAGCTCTGTGACTCTTTGACAGTGGAGGCCAACGTGGGTCTTGGCCGCGAGGCATCCCTGGCCGGTGCCAACCTGGCCAACCAGATCTTTGCAGGTAGGGCTGAGCGGGCTGAGGTGCAAGCTCGTGTCGCCCAGGCTATGGAGCTGTGCGGCATCACGGCGCTTTTAGGATGTTATGCGGGGAACCTAACGACAGGACAAAGGCGGCTCGTGGAGCTGGCCAGGTGCCTCGCAGGTTCCTTTAGGCTCCTACTGCTCGACGAGCCATCCTCGGGGTTGGATTCAAATGAGACCTCTCGTTTTGGCACAATCTTAAAGAATGTAGTGGCAGAGCAGGGAGTCGGGATCGCTCTTGTGGAGCACGATATGTCCCTTGTCATGGACATCTGTAGTTACAT
>JAMCQF010000085.1 GCA_023379605.1 Actinomycetota bacterium | reverse complement strand
CTACGGCTCCAGTAAGTATCGAGGTAGACCACAGCTGAGAGGCTACTGACCAGACCATGCCTCAAGCTTTTCACTTGGGTCATGTGCCGCTCAGATCTCGGAACAGCGGTCAACTGCCCGCCCTTGCAGGCTCAACCTACCTAAAGAGATGCATAGCTGTAATGTGGGGTCTTGAGTGTGCTGGCAAGGAGCTGAACCCATGACAGGCAAGGCAGTGATACAGGTTCAGGTTCGCCGGATATATGAGCCACCCGCGCCCGCTGATGGGGTGCGGGTGCTCGTCGACCGAATCTGGCCTCGGGGCTTGACCAGGGCGAATGCTGCCCTGGACGAGTGGTGCAAGGAGGTCGCCCCATCGACGGCGCTTAGGAAATGGTACGGCCACGATCCTCAGCGTTTCGAGGAGTTCAGCCAGCGCTACCGGGTGGAGTTGGAAGATGAGCATCGCTCAAAGCTCGTTTCGCACCTCCGGGAGGTTGCCAGCCAGAGGGCCTTGACGCTGCTCACCGCGACCAAAGACATACAGATCAGCGCAGCCAAGGTGCTCATGGAGGTGCTAAGCAGGTAAGTACCCCCTGCCGCTTTGCCCAGGGCGCCATGTTGTAGCGAGTTAGGCATGGCAGGAAGAGGACCTAAAGGAGCTTGGTACTGTGGCTTACCAACCTGCATTGGAGCTACTATCGCATGCACTACCCGAGGGAAGGCCGTGGACTGAGGACAGCAGTGCTTTTACCGTGGTGACCAACCGGCTTTTTGAGTACCTAGCAGGCGGGCGCATGAACTCTGAGCTTGCGCTTCATCTTGGGGACACTGAGATCCAATTCCGTGTCAGGCAGGTGCTTTTCTAAATACCAGCGGTGCCACCTTCTTAGGCGATATATTCCCTGATGCTGAGGATTGACCTACGTGCGCTTGGATGGCAACAAAGCCAGCACCTGCCACAACACCCCTATGGACTTCTTCACCTACGAAAGTTCTCTCGGGGGGCTGGGTGAGGGCTGAGCAGGCTTTAGCGATGATGAAGCCCGCGTCGGCGAGGAAACGCTCGGTCTCTTCCAGGGTTAAGAAGCGGGCGAGTCGGTAGAAGGGATGGCCGGAGCGCCCTTGCTCTTGATATCTACGGCCCCATGCGCTGTCAGCTGGTATAAGGCCCACTACGAGCCGGCCATCTCCCTGGAGCACCCGACCAGCTTCAGCTAGAAGTGCTGCAGGATCTGCAGCAAAGCACAGGGTGGTTGTGAGCAGCACCGCAGAGAAGGTGTCATCAGGGAATGGCAATCGCTCACCGACACCCTGGACGACTGCTACGCCACGCCCTGAGGCTAGGCGTAGTGGGGCCTTGACGGGGTCGAGACCGACCTGGATGCCGAGCGCAGCCGCGAACCTGCCGGATCCCACCCCGACCTCAAGACGGTGATCTCCCAGGTCTGAAAGTAACGGCTGAATGCACGCGATCTCAAGGTCGAAGAGCGCCCGACCGGTCGTGGTGTCGTACCAGGCGTCAAAGCGGCCGGCTAGGTCCTCGAATGCTGTGCCCACAGACTGCCACCGTTCCAGGCGAGCCAACCCAGACCTGGCCGGCTTGTATTTCGCGGTGTCTGTGTCTGGCGCTCGAGGTCTCTCCCCATGGACTCACCACGATAGGCGGCCGAGAGAGCCTTAAGCCTCCACCCGCCGACCACACCGACCAGCAGTGTTTGCAATCTTCCAAAGGATCTGTTATCTATAGATCTATGGAATATATCAGCGAGGTAAGCCGGGCAGATCTTTACGAGCAACTCGCCCGGATTGGCAAGGTTGTGGTTCACCCCAAGCGCATCGAGCTTCTCGACCTTCTCTGCCAGGCTGAGCACAGCGTTGAAGCCTTGGCATCCGCCACAGGCCTAAAGCTCTCCACGGCATCTGCCCATCTTCAGGTGATGCGCCAGGCCCGGCTGGTAGAGACGCGCAGGGAGAAGACCCGCGTCTACTACCGAGCGGCAGGCGAGGAGGTCTGCCGTTTTGTCAGCGCACTGGCCGGGCTTGGCCGCGAGCGCTTGGCAGAGGTGGAGCAGATCCTTGGTTCTATAGGCAACGCGGACCAGGGCATCGAGCGGGTGACCCGTGCTGAGCTGCTCGAGCGTGCCCGCAGCGAGGCAGTGGTCGTGATCGATGTCAGGCCGGCCAAAGAGTACGAGGCCGGTCACATACCTGGGGCCGTCTCGCTTCCACTGGAGCACTTAGAGGCCAGGCTCGAAGACTTCGATCCATCGATGGAGGTGGTCGCGTACTGCCGGGGCCCGCTGTGCCTGCTCGCGCCGGAAGCGGTGGCTATTTTGCGGGCCCGAGGGTATAAGGCACGCTGCCTTGAAGACGGTCTCCCCGAGTGGCGTGGGGCCGGGCTCCCCATTGCCACCGGGATGGGCAACCCACCGCCGGTCGAAGACACCCATAGCCCCTCTCCTTGTAGGGCGCCCGGCGAGGTGACTGCCGGGGCAAGCGCAGCGCGCGCGGCACACGAGGTGCGACCGTGATAGCTGGAGAACCCAGGCGTCATTTCGACACCTCACATCTCGCCCTGCCAGCGCTCGCCAGCGCCTGCGGGGTGAAGTCGGTCCTGAGGGCGCTCGCATGCATTGATTGCCTGTGTCGTGACTCTGCTCTATCTGCCATAGCTGCCAGGAGACAACCATGAAGATCCTTGTCATCTTGAATGATCCACCCTATGGCACAGAGCGATCCTGGAATGGGCTCCGCCTGGCAGGATCACTTTCCCAAAGGAGGGACCTAGAGGTCCGGGTCTTTCTCTTCGGTGACGCGGTTGGCTGTGCGGTGGCCAACCAGAAGGTGCCCGATGGCTACTACCACCTTGACCGCATGGTCAGCGCAGCACTTCGCCACGGTGGTGAGGTGGGCTGCTGCGGCACTTGCATGGACGCCCGAGCCATCCGAGAAGAATCCCTGGTAGACGGCGCAAGGCGTTCGAGCATGGATGAGCTGACCGACTGGACGATTTGGGCCGACAAGGTCGCGGTGTTCTGATGATTCTGACTCCAAGCCCGAACACCCCGAGAGAAAGACGAGGACATGTCATGCCCGGTGCCCTTTTTGGAACGGAGGTGGGCCAGTGACTTCTCGGGTGCGGATCGTGATAGTGGGGGGGTCCTTCGGCGGGCTCACAACCGCCTACGAGCTGCGCCGGCACCTTGGCCCCGAACAGGCCGCAATCACCCTAATAGCCAGAGATGAGAGGTTTGTGTTCGTCCCCTCTTTTCCCTG
>JAMCQF010000084.1 GCA_023379605.1 Actinomycetota bacterium | reverse complement strand
TTGAACAGCCCGTTCCAGCTCAGCCTGGCGCAATGCCAAGCGATCCCGCTCGCTCTCCACTGCTTGGATCGAGCGACTGTGTTCTTCCAACTCGCTTTCAAGCTTGGCCACCTCCTGCCGCTCGGGGAGATGTGCGAGCGCGTGCAGCAGCTGGTCTATCTCGGTATCCTGATCTTGCAGCAGCATTAGGGCCTCAAAGGAGCTCACTGCTCCAACCACTTAGAGCTCGGGCAAGCAGCTGAGATCATGCTGGCTAGGACCATCTGCTACAGGTTAGTGCCCAACAGGTTCAAGTTGGGCTTTTCAGGGAATGGCTTGGCAAGCCATGCTTGGACATTTGATAGGCTCCACCTGGCATCTGAGGTGCAGGACATGCAACTCCTGGGAGTTGCAAATCGGGCACCTGGATGCTTTGACCAGTGACGAACGAGGACGCTAGGCATGCGCATGTAGGCGGTCGCGAACCCTGCCGTTACCTTTGAGCTGTCATACGGCTCCAGGGCTGTGCTCGCATGGGAGAGAAAGGATAGGAGCCATAGCCACCTGGCAAGCTACATCAGGGCGCGAAAGCGGCAATGTGTCACCAAATCAGCAGGCCAAGCGCGACGAGATCGTGGATGCAGCCGTCGAAGTGCTTCTACACGAGGGGGTTCATGGATGCACCGTCCGCTCCATCGCTGCAACCGCAGGAGTTTCTAAAGGCGCTGTCCATTATTACTTCTCCGACGTGGAGGACATCATCGACCAAGCCATGCTAAAAGCAGCAAGGATCTGGATCCAGTGGCTTGGCGCGGGAGGGTCATCAGGCCTGAAAGAGCCAGCTTCCCCAATTCAGCTCTTCTGGCATGCCATGTCGATCTGCCTTGCCCCCTTTGCACACGGGGATCGCTCCCTTATGCCGTTGTGGCTTGAGTACTGGGCCATGCGAAGCAGGGCCAACCGGATAGAGCCGCTGCAGGTTCTTCAAGAGCTCATGATCTCCTATGTCACCGAGCTTATGGAAGCCGCTGGCGTAGCAGATGCTCCCGAGCGTGCCATAGGAGTGACAGCGTACTTATTCGGCGTGAGCATGCAGGAGTCGATCCTCTCGGTCCCCAAGCAGACCGTTATGGGCCAGATAGCTGCACTGTGCGGCCTGGACCCACCGAAGCCTTAGGCTTACTGCGGCTTGTCAATCTGAAGCACCTGAGCTGAGAGCTCCATCAGCCACGAGCGTTCCCTAGATATTGGGACCAACCTGAACTTTGGGCAGCTAGCAATAGCCTGTGAGCCTATGAAGTCTCACAACACAGGCCCAGCATTCCTGGCAGTGGCGTGACCAGCCCCATCAGGAGCCATATTCGCTGGAGGCTGCCGCCGGTAGCAGCTGCGATAACCGTCGTAACTGCGAGCGTGCTGCCTGTGTTCCTAACCGGGACACTCTCGGTCCAGATCCGCCGGTCCCTTGGGATCCACGAGACCCAGATCGGAATAGTGGTAGCGGTATTCTTCGCTGCAGCCGCTGTCACCTCGGTGTACATGGGCCATCTTGCCGACCGTCTGGGTGCGGTGAGGATCATCCACGTCGCAGGGATCTTCACTACCTTTGGCCTGCTCGCGATCGCTGCCTATGCCCACTCCACCTGGCAACTCGCCTGCTTTCTCGCTCTCGCAGGGTTTGGCAATGGAGCAACGCAACCGGCTGTAAATGGGCTCCTGGCCCGCCAGGTGGTCCCCAACCACCAGGGCTTTGCCTTCGGCTTGAAACAGGCCTCGATACCGCTTGCCACTCTCCTTGGCGGGCTTGCAGTACCTGTAGTAGCCCTCACTGTGGGATGGCAGTGGGCGTTCGCAGGCGCTGGCATCCTGGCGCTCATATCTGGCCGCTTGGTGCCAGAGGACCCGAAGCCGTCGTTGCACCGTGATGTGTCTCGCACCTTCACCAAACCCAGCTCATCGCCTCTATCTACTTCGCAAGGTCGCTACATGGCGGCCCCAGAGCCGATCCGGTCTGCGCGGCCACGTACCATCGACCCGCTGGCATTGCTTGTGCTGGCCCTCGGAGCTGCTCTTGGGGCGGGGGCAGCAAATGCCCTTGGCGCTTTTATCGTCCCGGCCGCAGTCGCTCGAGGCTTCCATCCAGGCACAGCGGGACTGGTGGCCGCCCTTGGAAGCCTTTGCGGTCTAACTGTTAGGGTTCTGATCGGCTTGCAGGCCGATCACAGAAATGGCAGGCATCTCCCGGTCGTCGCAACCATGCTGGCCCTGGGAGCTGGTGGCTACGCTGCGCTCGCCCTTGGGGATCCCGTGATATTTGTACTGGGCACAGCAGTTGCCTATGGAGCAGGCTGGGGATGGAACGGGCTGTTCAACTATGCCATCGTCAGAACCCATCCCGATGCGCCCTCGCGCGCTACAGGAATCACCCAGGCAGGCATCTACGTAGGAGGTATCTTCGGGCCGCTGGCATTCGGCTTCATAGTTGACCACTCCTCCTACAAGTCAGCTTGGTGGATGGACACTGCTGTTGCGGTAGTGGCAGCCATCGCTGTTTTGATAGGGCGGCATCTCCTGGTGACCCGCCGAGCTACTGCCAGCTCATCTG
Source organism: Actinomycetota bacterium (assembly GCA_023379605.1). GTDB lineage: Bacteria > Actinomycetota > Acidimicrobiia > Acidimicrobiales > JAMCQF01 > JAMCQF01. The sequence goes on along the minus strand of JAMCQF010000084.1, from coordinate 1,117 downwards.
ATATGGCCGGAGCTTCTTCAAAGAAGCTCTAGACTGACTTATCATAACGGTGTCGAGCTCCTCGGGGTCGCCCATAGTGGCGCAGGGCCTACAAGAAGTCCTGCGCGCTCAGGTGCGCCCCACCTCTGGTGTACCTGAGGCAGCTGGAGTCACCCGCACGCTCCAAGAGTGGGCGGATGGTGCACCAGGCCAGGACCGACAAAGGTCGCGCTATGCGGGTGACGACAAGCTGGCTACTGACGCCGACCCGTCACTTGCCCAGCTAGGCCGGCATACCGTGACAGTGCGATACTGGGCGGCAGCTCGTGAGATCGCCGGGTGCAGCGAAGAGCAGCTCGAGGCGAGATCGCTCGAAGAGCTTGCCGCAGAGGTAGCTAGACGACATGGTCTCGAGCTGAAAAGGCTCCTGGAACGCTCTACGGTGCTGGTGAACAGCGTTGCCGAGCCGCCAAAGCATGCCGGGGCAAAGTTGGGCCGGGCACTGGCCCAAGGTGACGTCGTAGAGGTCCTCCCACCATTTGCAGGCGGATGAGCGCTATGGAACCTACAGCTGAGGCGAACAGCGCCCGCGACAAGCTCGGGCGCCACCTTAGAGATCTCCGCATCTCGGTCACAGACCGGTGCAACTTCCGCTGTCCTTACTGCATGCCCAAAGAGGTTTTTGGGCCTGGACACGCCTTCCTCGACAGGTCCAGCCTGCTTACCTTCGAAGAGCTGGCTGAGCTTGTCGCAGTGTTCGCCTCGCTTGGAGTGCGCAAGGTCCGTCTCACCGGCGGCGAGCCCCTCTTGAGGCGTGAGATCGAATCGCTGGTGGCAAAGATCGCTCTGGTTCCAGAGATAGAGGACCTGGCCCTTACCACCAACGGTATGCTCCTTGCTGCAAAGGCGCAGGCTCTAGCCAGCGCTGGCCTAAAGAGGGTAACGGTAAGCCTCGACGCGCTTGACCAAGAGCACTTCGCCGCCATGAATGGAGTCGGGGCAAGGGTGGACAAGGTGCTGGCAGGGATAGAAGCGGCCGCGCTGGCGGGCTTGGCACCCATAAAGATCAACTGTGTCATACGGCGCGGCGTTAATGACACAGAGATCCTGGCATTGCAATCTGCCTGAAATCGTGAAG
>JAMCQF010000083.1 GCA_023379605.1 Actinomycetota bacterium | reverse complement strand
GTTGTCATGGGGTACCTCGCGATCACCGTAGTAGTGACAGCCACAGCCATCATCACGCTCCACTCCCAAGCACGCAACGATCCTCTCAGCCTAAAGGCTGACCTAAAGGCTGAGCGATCTGGCTCCAGCGATGGGCATTGGCGGTAGGCCACAGGCAGCCACCACCAATTGGGGCCCAGGCAACGAACCTGTCAAGGATATCCAGCTGTTGAACATCACCGGAGCCGCTCCACGTTTTCCTATCTTCGCCTTTTGGCCGTGGTACGCACAATGAGTCGCGGGTCCCCTTCGAGTTCGTGTCTGATCGCCTGGGGAGTGGCTGGGTTAATCCCAGCAAAGAACCGCACCCAGTGCTCGGGATCGCTTGCAAGCTCTGCAAGCACTGGTGGTGGGGCATCTTTGCGCTTAGCCACTGAGCGCCGTATCTCCCAGACAGGATCTTGGCTAAGCATCGCAAGGACACCAGGAGGACAATTTGGGTGCTCTGCAACTGCATCACGGACGCCGGAGTCTCTGTCGACCGCCAGGACTGCTAGCACATCCACCCACGGGCTCGAACCCTCAGCAAGGGCGCGACGCACCCAGCTGTTCACATCTAAAGCCAGGCGATAAGCACTATCGAGGGTGTGGCTAGGATTGGCTGCAACCGCTGAACGGACTTCCCACCAGGGGTCATACGAGGGCAGGTCGAGCACCTCATTGGGACAGAGCGGGTCTCTCGCCACATCCACACGCACCGATGGTTCTGGGGAAGTCCCAAGAAGCCAGAACAGCTGGACCCTCAGCGACTCTGGGCACTCAGGATGGCCAAGCGCGATCTGGTTCTGGCGAGCCAGAGATCTCGCCAATCGCCCGCGTCGTTCGAGCACGCAGTCATAAAGAGGGCACCTGGCATCTCCATTCCATGTGCGCGACATGCTAGCTGGATCTACTCGACTTGTCATCGATCGACGATTCGAATGTGTCGGGGAGCCACAAGCAATGTCGGCGAGGTACCCCATGACAACGTGTCTGCTATAAAGCTCGCATCCACGAACTGAAACGATTTTTCCTTCAGCTAGATCTTTTATTATATTTCTTATAAGAATATATCTATGCATACGGAGGCAGATCAGTGTCTTCAAGGGTGGTTAAGGGATCTCTAAGGCCAAGATACCGTCCTGCCTCAGCTGCAAGCCTGTTGCTCCCGGCAGCGTGCCAGGCCCATGCCACTGCGGGGACAAGTGCTACTGCCCAAAAGGCTGCTGCCCAGTAGAGGGGAAACACGAAGGGGAGGATCGACTCATACAGCACGTACCAAAACAAGCCCATCGCCACTACTGGCAAGACCATATGGAATATCACCTGGGTTGCCCTACGTTCACGGTATGAGAGCCGCATTAGAGACACGTTCATAAGTGTGTGGGCTGTTACGAGCCCGAAGAGCACTGCTGTAGCAAGGACGTCGAACGCGTCGGAAGGTCCTAGCCACAGGCCAAATCCGATGGCTACAACGATTGCCAGGGCGGCCACAGCGCTAACGCTGCGTGACGGAGCCCGCCGGCCGTTGACCACGGCGAAGCTAGTCTGAAGAAGCTTGTCCCGCCCAACTGCGTAGATCACCCGTGCCGTGCTCGTCATCAGAGCCAGGTCGTCCATGAGAGCGCTGTTAATTGCCAGGATCACGAGCGCCACCGCTCCTATTGGACCCAGGTAGTGCAGAAACACCGCCACCCCAGGAGCGGGAGAGCGGGCAAACGAAGACATCTTCGCCTGGCCCCACCCGACCGTAAGCGCATAGGCAGAGATCGTGAGAGCTACACCCACCAAGGTAAGCGAGAGTATCGCAGCCTTGCCGATGAGGCGACCCTGCTGCGTTCTCACTCCCTTTGCCTCCTCACCAAGAGGAGCATGGCTTCCCACGCCAATGAAGCTCGTGATTGCAAAGATCATGCCCAAAGCGACCCCTTTGACCCCAACCGATGCGAAGCTGAAGGGGTGAAGCGGCGCATGGAGTGGAGACCGAGTGATGATGATCGCTGAGGCTACGATCAAAAATATGATCTCCAAAGAGCTGGTCACAACCAGCGTCTTTACTGTAGGCCGGATCCCGAGCACCGAAAGAACCCATGGAACGCCTATGAAGAACGCGATCATGGGCACCCAAAACCACCCAGGAAGTGCAATCCCGAAATAGGACTTGGCAAGTGCTGGTAAGAACACCCCCGCAACGTAGACAGGAACGCCCGCCACGCTCACAAGCTGGTAGAAGATGACCATAAGTGCAGTTACCAATGCAGCACGCGGTCCCAGCCCCGCAGAGACATAGCTGTAGTACCCACCAGCCGATCCACGGTGCTTGGAGAGGTGGTAGATCGTGTTAACCTCGATAAACATCAAGATAAAGGCGAGCAGGTAAGAGAGTGGCAGAGCTACCAGGGCGAATGCGGCACCTGCTGTCATAAATGCCACGACGTCACAGGTAGGAGCCATCCCAGCCATGCTCTGGCTTATAAGTCCCCAAAGTGAGACAACCTCTGGCTCCAATGCATGGTCCCTGGCTGTTACTGCGGGCCTCGGCTCAGCTCTGGACATATCATGGTCAAGCCTGCTGGCTGGCTCTGTAGGTCGAGGTAATGCACCACGATAAGGCGGACTGGGCTCTATGTCACTCATTTTTCATTCCTGAATAGCGCTGGGCAGCGATGCTTTGGGTGTGGATCTGCCATCTGCAAGCAGATGGCAAAATCGACTAACTGAGACCTTATCTCATTTAAGTATCATAGGATCACTTTGTCAAGCCAATGTCGTCGCCTTTTGGTCTCAGTTCTGATACAATGCTAGGATGTCAAGTGGGACTGTGCGTGACCGGATGCTGGCCGCTGGCCAACGGATCACCCCTCAACGAGATTTGATCGCCGGCGTGCTCGAGCGGGCCACGCGCCCTATAAGCGCCCAGGAGCTCTACGAGCGTGTCGGGCTCATCGAAAAGGGGATCGGCAGGGCCACTGTATTTCGGACCTTGCAGTCACTCCAGGAAGCTGGCATTGTCCAGCATGTCTCCTTGGCCGGCAATCAAGCTGGCTACCTGCTTTGTGCCAGCTCAGGGCACCACCACCACCTGGTCTGCACCCATTGCGGGAGGGTTGAGGACCTAGAAGAAGATGAGGTGGCGCCTTTCCTTGCCAGGGTGGAACGTGATCACCGCTTTTCTGCCGACCACGCCAGCTTTAACATATATGGGAGCTGCGCAGAGTGTGCCGGGAGCCGATGACACCTACGAGCTTCGAACCTGGCTTGATGGTGCTTGCCATCATCTAGATGGGCATGGTAAGCGGTGCCCACCTTAGTCCCGCTGTCACGCTCTCTTTCAGCATTCGAGGGAACTTCCCATGGAACAGTCCCAGGCTATCTGGCAGCCCAGATGGCAGGTGCAATCCTTGCTTCATTGGCCCTGCGCTCCCTGTTCGGAGATGTGGCTCACCTTGGCGCAACTCTTCCTGGGCTAGGGATCACATCGTTCAAAGCCATGGTCGTAGAGCTCGTTTTGACCTTAAGGCTTGTCAGCTTCATTCTGGGCACCGCCTCGGGGGCTCGAAACATTGGGACTAACGCAGCTATTGCCATAGGGGGCTACATAGCCCTAGCCGGGCTTTGGGCTGCACCAATAACGGGTGCTTCGATGAACCCTGCCCGCTCCCTAGGACCTGTCCTTCTTAGTGGGGACTGGGCCTGGTGGGTCTATGTCCTGGGGCCTATCGCAGGCGGGCTAATCGCGGTAGCTATAGCGTGGGTGCTGCGTGGACCTCCGGCCAAAGCTGCCAGCCTTGCTGCTCAAGGCGATATACCAGATTATACGACCGGAAAGTAGTGCGCCTGCCAACACCGTCACAGATAATCACCTCTCGGATGTCCATACAGCCTCGCTCCCAAATAACCGGCATCCCATGCACACACACAGAGGAGCATTAATGTCGGCTGAGCGTCGGAGGGACGAGCCTAAGCCTCAGGACTTCCCTGCTCCCAGAGGTATCTCTCGCTTCTTCTGGAACCGGAACGGGCGCCCAAGAGACTCTCCGTCGCTTTTGGTGCGAGGTAGGCCTCTGTCGGCAAGAACCTGCGGGCTTTTGTAGCGCGATGCTAAAAGGGCCGGGACGCAGTTACTGTACTCGAGATGTCGATGAGACCGGCAGGCATGCCCAGCCAGCAGTCTGTGACCAAGGCCAGACGGGCACGACCGCGCACGGCTTACCAGGCGCACCCCACCCGCAGAAGAAAGGCAGAGCGCCGCGCCGAGCAGCGTGCGCTGCGCCGCGATCAGCGAGAGCGCGAGCGAAGGAAGGCCCGGCGAGCAGCCAGGCAAAGGAGAGCTGCTCGCCACATAGCGGGCGCCTTGCTCGGTGTTGCCGGCCTGCTCGCTTCAGGAGCCATACTTGGGGGGTCTACAGTGCCGGGCCTGAGCGGACCGTTCCTGGCTATCAAATCTCCACTCAAAAGCTATGAGGTCACCTATAAGACCGTGTACCCAGGCGCTCCAGAAGTCATCGAGGAAGACCTGGTCGATGAGCCATTCAAGGGCATATACCTGGTCAAGCGAGGAAGAAGGATTGAGGGTGGGTACCTGAGCAATGACCAAGGCCTTTGGTCCTGGAGCCTGACCGGGAAGGCTCCAGGCTGGTCTCCCATCCAAGCTGGCTTGGTGCCAGCAACTCAAGCTCTGCAGCCAGTGCCGACGTTGAACCTTGCAATCTCGAGAAATGAGGCTGCGATAGTCGGGCAGAGCACCGTCCTTGGACACCACTGCACAATCGTCGAGACTGGTGCTCCTCCGGGAGATCCTGTCACTGCGCCCACACCGGGAAACTACGCCAGTTACTGCATCTCCAAGAGCGGGATCGTGCTCTACCAGCGCTGGATGTTGCAAGGCAAGGTCGCTCAGACCAAGACTGCTATTTCCTACACCACCCATCCACACATTTCCCCGTCGACTTTCGCCGCCCTTCCCAGAGCGAGCGAGTCGAGCAGCCCTGCAGTGAAGGCTGTGGCCCTTAGCGCCACCGCTAGGTCCAAGATGTGGCCCAAGCTCCGCCCCTTCGATGGTCTTTACTATGTGGGGGGCTGGGTGAGAGAGGTGTCAGGGCCGAGCCCGGCATTGGTCAGCACTGATGAGCTCTTCGCGTCCCAACGCGGCCCCAGACTGATCGAGGTCAAGTACGAAGGCTATCGATCCACGCCCCCGGGAATCTCTGTAGGTGCCGGCAGGGGACACTCTGGCTCCCTGCAACTGGAGCTGATGCTCGATCAGCTCACCATTGCCACAGGTCCTCAAAGCTCTGTGGTGCTCGAGGGGACTGACCCCAACCTGCTAGAAAAAGCAGCTCTCCACCTCTCGTGGAAGAGATGAGCCTAACTAAGAGCATTGGCGATGGAGCTCGCCACCGACCGCCCTGTGGCAATGCTTTTTGTGAGCCTTCCTAGCTCTTGATTGGCGATGGAGCTCGCCACCGACCGCCCTGTGGCTCATGGCTCCTGGCAAAGACGCAACCAGACCAAGCGGCAGGGCTCACTGGGACCTGGTGCAGCGCATGGATGGTTTAAGGTCCAGGTTAATTCGAGGCTGAGTTGGGCGCACGCATCAGTGCAGTAGTGCACTGGAGTAGCAGTGCCTGCAAGCTGTGCTGCAAAGCAAGGCTGCGATGGCGAGCCTGCATCACAGACCACTCAGCTGGATTGAGCCGCTATCATGGTCCAAGGAGAGCAGGTGGAGCTGGAATGGCGGGTTACACGGCCCGAAACTACGGGCAGCGCAGCGTTAGTGGCTGTGGGTTTACACGAGCACTGAGGCAGCTATGAGCAGGTCCCACAGGCCTAGCCGGAGAAAGACGCTCGCTGCACTCCTTGGCCTGGGAGGCTTGCTGGCGCTGGCAGCAGTCGCCATATGGTTCTTCGCCTGGCCAAGAGCAAGCCTTCAGCCCTCAGCCAAGGGCTTGGCCCGCATTGACCTCAGTGGGGCGGGGGAAAGGTTGATTAGTGCACAAGCCGGTTATGACGCTCACAAGGTCACCCTTTTGGACCACTCAGGCAGGTTGGTTCCCGGTACAGGTGTGCCTGTGGACACAGTGCTCACCGTCACGGTGAAGCTTGCCCGGCCTTCGTGGATCTCCTGGCTCGCAGGCTCCAGCGCCAGGCTCACCGAGAAGGTAAAGACGCCATTTGCTCGGCTTCTCGACCCAGTCGCGATCGCGCGCCCCGGACAGCCTGTCTTAGCCCGCTTCAGCACAGCGGTCAGCGTGATTTCGGTAAACACATCCGGCACGGATCCGTCAGAGCATTTGAGCTCGCCTTCTACCAACGTGAAGATCATTGCCCAAGTGGCAAACGGCCAGTCAGGAACTGCAGAAGTGTCTGGGGCTCCACACTCATGGGAGACACTTCCCCCTCCAGCCGATCTGATCTACTTTGGGACCGCGGGCCACACTCCAATAGCGATCTTGACTCCTCAGCTCTCCAGCTCTCCTATTGCCATCTCCTCCAATATCGCCCTGACCCTCTCCGAGCCTGTCGCAAAGGCCTTCGGTGGGAAGGATCCAACCATAACCCCTGTGATACCCGGGGCTCTCGTGCCAAAAGGCACCTGGTCAGAACCCACGCCCTATAGCGTTCAGTTCACCCCGAAGGGCCCGCAGTTCTGGCCCGGGGAGCAGATGCGCTTGGAGCTGCCCGAGCCAGTGAGAATCTCCTCTGGACAGTCAGCGTCCCAGCCGCTGTCTTCGATCACCTTCGAGGGTGATCCCGGTTCAGTGCTCCGCCTCCAGCAGATGCTCGCCTCCCTCGGCTACCTACCGCTGGGATGGTCTGGTGCAGTAAACACGACCGCTTCCACCAGCCTGGCCGCTGAGGCCTCGTATGTCTCAGCCCCCCCACAGGGGTCGTTCTCGTGGAAATGGACCCTGCCCAGCGCGTTGACCTCGCTGTGGCAGCCTGGGGTGGACACGGTTATCACCCGGGGAGCTGTCATGACATTTGAGAAGGTGGAAGGGCTGAACACCACTGGTCAGGCCAACCCGCTTCTATGGCCCACCCTGATCCAAGCGGTCATGGACCACAAAGCAGACCCATATCCCTACACCTGGATGCAGGTGTCTATGCAGCTACCAGAGAGGCTGTGGCTGTGGAGTAACGGTCAGGTGGTGCTCACCACACTTGCCAACACCGGCATACCCCAAGATCCAACTGCCCCTGGCACGTATCCGGTCTATCTCAGGTTGCCCTTTCAGATCATGAGGGGAACCAACCCCAATGGCAGCAGCTATGCAGATCCTGTCCATTGGATCAACTACTTCAACGGTAGCGACGCCGTGCATGGCTTCCTCAGGGCTGCCTACGGCTTCCCTCAAAGCCTTGGCTGTGTGGAGCTGCCCATAGCTGTAGCCGCTCAGGTATTCCCCCAGGTCCACATAGGCACCCTTGTTACAGTCATGAAGCTGGCTGGTGCTATAGCGGTAGTGAGTGGTGCCGTGCCAGCGGTGAGCTAGACGCCCAAAGTGCACGAAGAAACAAATCTACCTGCATCCGCAAGGTCGCCGCCTCCAAATCGTTACCCATCTATCAGGGAATAACCTGCACGTCTTCTCGGGCAACCGTGAGACATGGTACCGAAAACGGGGGTGAGGTTCGATGAAGCGCTCTCAGCTGATGCGCTACTGGCCGCTCGCTGGGGTAATCGCGGTCCAGGCGCTCATCATCGCTCTTGTTCCTTCCACTGCACCTAGCACAGCTCTTGCAAGCGGGAACAGCCCTTACGCAGCCGGAAGCTCCACGGGTAGCTCAGGGGCTGGTGCCTACTCGGGTGCCGGAAGCTCCACGGGTAGCTCAGGGGCTGGTGCCTACTCGGGCACCTCCAGCTCCACGGGTGCAACCGGGGCTTCTTCCTACTCAGGCACCTCCAGCTCCACGGGTGCAACCGGGGCTTCTTCCTCCTCAGGCACCTCCAGCTCCTCGGGTGCAGCCACTGTGGCGAGCGGAGTGGGAACCAGCACCACCCACTGCGTAGATGGTAGGGAGTTCAACCCGGCAATTGCCTGGTTCGCACCTCCTTGCACCCCGGGCACACCAGGAGCCCCAGACCCAGGCAACGGTGGGGCTACTGCTCAAGGGGTCACAGCGAGCACGATAACCATCGTCGACTACATATCCGACTACGGGCCAGAGGTGAACGCGATACTGCAGGCCGAAGGGGAGTACGTGAGCTACGACGACGCACTGTCGTGGGACAAGGCCATGCAGCACTTCATAAACACCCACTTCGTCCTCTATGGGCGTAAGGTCCACATCATCACCTACCAGGGCCAGTGCCAGTCTGTGCCACCCGACTACAACTGCCTCATCCCCGAGATGGACTCTATAGCCTCCACCTACCACCCTTATATCGTGCAGTGGATCACAACGCTCTGCTCAGCATGCTATGCAGAGCTGGCCCGAGATCACGTCATCGCTGTGGGCGGGGAGGGCTTCAGCGACGCGCTTTCCAACTCACTTGCCCCGTACTTCTACAACTCACAGGAAAGCTCCACTCGCATGGAGACCGCCTTTGCCCAGTGGTGGTGCAACCAGCTCTCCAGTGTGAACGACCCCTCCAGGACGGTTAAGTTCGCGGGCACCGAGAACCCAGCGCAGAACTTCAACGGCCAGCCGAGGCGGTTGGGGGTGATATCCACCAACGACCCCGACAACGAGGCAACCGTGAAGAACGTCCTCGAACCCGCTCTTGCCCACTACTGCGGGGACAAGGTCTGGCACACCTACTTCTACTCCCAGAACATAAACACCGCCGCCCAGCAGGTAGAGGCGGGCATAGCAGCTATGGACACCCCCACTGATCCTGCGAACGTGGTGCTGTGCCTGTGCGATCCGGTCGCGCCACAGTTCCTCTACCAGGGAGAGGCCGACAATAACTACTGGCCCGAGAACGTGCTGGCTGACACCCAGGACATGACCCTTGACACCACCAGCCAGAACTACGACGGCGGTGCGGCCTGTCCCAACTCTGCGCAGGGCTGCGAGTACTGGAACGCGTACGGGCTCTCACCTCTGGCTGCCCAGGAGCCAGAGAGTAACGACACCGGTCTGCGCCTGTGGCATGCAGCAGGAGGCACGGGAAACCCACCGCTTGGGGGCAACGCCAACGCTGGGATCTGGGCACAGGATTACATCATGTGGGCAAGCCTCATAGAGAACGCCGGGCCTGACCTGACGCCAGCCAACATGCAGGCTCGTGCACCAGATATGGGCTCCATAGGCGGTGGCACCACCGGGCACCCGCTGCTCGCTTTCCACCCAGGGGACTGGCAGTGGACCCAGGACGCAAGGGTTGTCTACTGGAGCCATAACACGGACTCTTCCTACAACGGAAAGCCCGGCACCTTCATCCAGATCGAGGGGACCAGGTTCAACCTGGGCCAGTACCCGGTGCTGCCTGGAGGCCCGCCTATACCAGTGCCACGCCCGTGATGGGACTCTCTAGGGAGATATTCAACTGGACAGCTGGGATGACCAGATGACCACTACGATAGACAGGCCGCCAGCGCCGCCATCTCCGCCCGATAAGAGCCGCTATCCGCACAGCCTCGAAAAGCTGGGCGAGATCGCTGCAAGCGATACCTGGCAGGGCCGGCTCGGGCGTAATATTGCTCTGGCTCTGGCTTTCCTAGTCGTGGTGGAAGCCGTATTCCACCTCTCGCTGGCATATCTTATAGATGGCATTGCGCTCGGCTCGCTCTACGGCATCATCGGAGTAGGTCTCGTTCTCATCTACAGGACCACGCGGGTGATCAACTTCGCAGCGGCAGCGATCGGTGCCGTCCCCGCAATCATTGCACTGATGCTCGATGTGCTCGATCACGTGAGCTACCTGGAAACCCTGCCAATCGTGCTCGTGGGAGGGCCGCTGGTTGGGGCACTCGTGGACCTTGGCATCATGCGTCGATTCTCCCGCTCTCCCAGGCTCATCGTTACCGTCGTAACGATAGGTGTGGCCCAGACCCTGGCAATCCTCGGCTTTTTCATACCGATCTGGCTTGGCCAGAAGGCAAACGAGATACCAAATGTCCCAACTCCGTGGGCGAACTTTGCCATACACAACTCAAGAGGCCAGCCAGTGCTCACCGGCAACCAGATTGCGGCCCTGGTGGTGGTGGTCGTGCTTGCCGCAGCCCTTGCAGTGTTCCTTCGCTCAACCCGGATCGGCATCGCTCTTCGTGCCTCTGCGGAGAACGCCGACCGGGCCGCCCTGCTCGGCATCCCCGTGAAGCTGCTCGGGACAGTGGCGTGGATGATAGCCGGTCTTCTGGCCGCCATGGCCATATTCGTCCAAGCCCCTCTAATTGGAGTGCCGAGCAACGCGACGCTGGGCTTCGATACATTGCTATACGCCCTCGCTGCTGCCGTTGTGGCAAAGATGGACAACATCGGGATGTCGCTTGGAGCCGGTGCGGCGGTGGGCATCTTAGTTTTCGCATCAGTGGCCTCCAACGGCAGCAGTGACATCGCCTCTGCTCTCATGCTGATCGTGATACTGGGCGCCCTTCTTGTCCAAAGGAGGTCGAGGTCCCGAGCGTACGACACAGGCGTGGAAACCTGGCGAGTGCTGAACGAGTTCCGCCCGATCCCAGCTGAGCTGCGCGACCTGCCAGAGGTTGCAACTGCCCGGGTGGCTACCGTGGCTACAGTCATTGCGCTCGCGGTGGCCTTGCCGTTTGTGGTCGGAGGATCTAACCTGCCGGACCTTGTCCAGCTCCCTATCTACGGGATCGTGGCTGTATCCCTGGTGGTCCTTACTGGATGGGCAGGCCAGATCAGCCTGGGTCAGTTCGGCCTGGTTGGAGTGGGTGCGGCGGCGGCAGGCGGGTTGGTCGCCAATCACAACATCGACTTCTTTGCCGCGCTCGGGATAGGAATCGGCGCAGGTGTAGTGGCCGCGATAATAATCGGCTTGCCTGCGCTGCGCATACAGGGCCTCTACCTGGCGGTCACCACGCTTGCCTTTGCCTACGCTGTCGAGTACTACGTGCTCAACCCCAACTATCCTATAGGAGCTCACATCCTTCCCACCGGGTACACGGCCCATCTAGAGCGCCCTTGGCTGTGGCAACGGATAAGCCTGGACTCGGACAAGACCTTCTACTTCGTCTGCCTTATCTTCCTCGCTTTGGCGATGCTGGCCGCGTCCTCATTCCGGAAATACCGCAGCGGGCGAGTCCTTATTGCTGCACGTGACAACCAGCGAGCCGCCTCCTCCTACGGGATAAACGTAGCCAGATCTCGCCTGGCAGCCTTTGCTGTCTCTGGAGGGATAGCTGGCATGGCAGGAGTGCTCCTTGCTTACTCGGAGCACAATGTCATAGCTGGGGCATTCAGCCCCGAGTACTCCATAATCGTGTTCCTGGCCGCGGTCATCGGTGGCCTCAGCTCCCTTCCCTTCGCAGTGATGGGGACCATTGCCCTTGAGGCCGGGGTGCTGTTCATCCCGAAGCTTCAAAGCATCCTCGGTGCCACGGTCATAACAGCGATTCCGCTCATCATCACCGGGCCAAGCGTCATCCTGACGCTCATGCAGTACCCATCCGGGCAGGCACAGGGTGCGTTCAAGCTGCGCGATGCATTCCTCAGGAGGGTGGCTGCTCGACACAACCTGCTAGTTCCATCTCTTGTGGCAGATCGCATGGTCTCGAGCACAAACGACCTGGACGCCATCGACCTAGCCCGCCAGCACTTCGAGTCGAACCTCCCCGGGTCCAACGGTCATCAGGCAACTGCTGGGACTGACGGCGATTCCGGCCAGCCTGGCGGAGCTAGACCAGCGATCACCTGCCCGGTCTGCGGTGACCAGCTCAGCCTGGACGCGGCCTCTAGCCACCCTCACCTAATAGCACCAACTCCGTCAGGAACCAACTCATGACCGTTGCTGACATGGACACCCAAAAGCTGCATGCCTTAGACGGCCCGGCACTTCTTGAGTGCAAGAGTGTGGAGGTCGCCTATGACGGCGTGCAGGTGCTTTTCGGGGTGGACTTGGTGGTTGGGCAAGGAGAGATCATAGCTCTTTTGGGGACCAACGGAGCAGGAAAGTCCACTTTGCTAAAGGCCATCTCAGGCCTGGTCGATCCCATAGGAGGATCTATCCATTTCCACGGCCGTGACATTACTCATGCTGGAGCAGTTGAGACCGCGAAGCTCGGAATAGTCCAGGTTCCCGGCGGAAAAGCGGTCTTTCCAACACTTAGCGTGGAGGAGCACTTCAAAGTAGGATCCTGGCTGCTCGACGGGGAGGACAAGTCTGCCCAAGACGAAAGGCGAGCTCAGGTGCTTAAACGCTTTCCTCGCCTGGTGGAACGCTGGGGACAGATGGCAGGCAATCTATCTGGTGGCGAACAGCAACAGCTCGCATTGGCCATGGCATTCGTGGCTCACCCAAAGCTTCTTATGATAGACGAGCTCTCATTGGGACTCGCGCCCTCAATAGTGGAGCAACTTCTGGAATTGGTCTTTACAATCCATGATGAAGGTACGACTATCGTGCTTGTCGAGCAGTCTGTAAACGTCGCTCTCATGCTGGCAGAGCGAGCCGTTTTCATGGAAAAAGGCGAGGTTCGCTTCAGCGGGCCAACCTCGGAGCTGCTGGAGCGAGACGACGTGCTGCGCTCTGTGTTCCTAGAGGGGGCAAGTGCCACCCTCCATGGTTCCAAGCAGGCCAGCCCAGCTCCCAGCTCGGATGGCTCCCCAGCAGCTACTGCAACCGAATTGGACGCTACGAGAGCAAGCACGCCTCAGCGCTCCATACCAGCTGAGACCGCAGCTTTTCCGTCAGCTGTGATGGCAACGGATGCTCTCGCACGCGAAGGGTTCTCTGCTAATCCGGTCGTATTGGAGGTGAGCGGTCTAACCAAGCACTTTGGGGGAGTTCTTGCAGTCTCCGACGTGGGCTTTTCATTGCGCGCAGGAGAGATACTTGGGCTGATCGGACCCAACGGTGCGGGAAAGACCACGATCTTCGACATGATCTCCGGACTGGTTCCAACAGATGGCGGCCGCGTCATGCTTTTGGGTCTGGATGTGACCAAGTGGGGACCAGACAGGCGAGCAAGCGCAGGCTTGGCTCGATCCTTTCAGGACGCACGTATATTTCCATCACTTACCGTGAGCGATAACATTGCCTTAGGATTAGATCGCCATATTGCAGTACGTGACCATCTCTCATCACTTCTTTACCTCCCGGCCATCCAAGAGTCAGAACGCGACGTCGCGTTCACCGTTGAGCAGCTCATAGAGCTGCTCAACCTCCAGGCCTATAGAGACAAGTTCGTCTCTGAGCTATCTACGGGCAGCAGGCGCATAGTAGACCTGGCTATGGCTATAGCCCACGACCCTAAGGTCCTGATCCTAGATGAGCCGTCATCGGGAATCGCGCAACGCGAGACCGAGGCACTGGGGCCTCTTCTCAAGCGCATCCAGACCGAGACCGGGTGTGCCATGCTCGTTATCGAGCACGACATGCCACTTATAACCTCAATCTCCGACCAGATGCTGGCGTTGGATCTTGGCCGGGTTGTCGTGCAGGGCACGCCCCAAGAGGTAGTAAATGATCCCCGGGTCGTTGCTTCCTATCTCGGTGGAGACACCGCCGCCACCAGACGCTCTGGAAACCTGGCGGGTCCATCCAGCCCCACTGAGACAGAAGAGCCCACTGGCAAGCTTCCCGTTCCCGACAGTATCTCGCCTGCAGCGGTCACAGAGCAGCTCCCGCTAGTGGGAAACCGCCAACCGGACACCGAGCCAATCCGAGGAAGGGGAGCATCATGACCAGTGCGATGGACCACAACCGGCCAATCCGAGCCAGATGGGCGCTGCGGGCTGGAGCTGTGACCTGCCTTGCCGGCGCAGCAATCTTGGGATTTTCCACCCTGCCCGCTGCTGCAGCAGCACCGTCAAAGACCGCCTGGTGGAACACAGCAGGTTCACAGACAGCTTCCACACCGCTGGGCGTGTACCCACCCGTCACCCCTCCTTCTCCAACGCCCAAAGGGGATCTTCAGGTAAGCAATGGCCCAGCTGGCCAGCTTGCTTTCGCTGCTGTCCAGTACAGCACTCCAAGCTCCAGCACAGCTGGGCAGGGGGGCTCCTTGGACCTGCAAGCTACGCTTACTCTCAGCCTGGACAAGAGCTACACAGTGGGAACCCCCGCCGTGGTTGCCTGCCCGACGGTCTCGCCTTGGTCCGCTGGCCCCGACCAGGCTGCAGGCACTGCTCCACAGTACGACTGCGGAAATGGCGCATCATCTACAGGCACCTACAGCTCCACCAAGCAGACCGTGACCTTTTCACTCACCCCAGCCCAAGAGGACCTTAGCCAGCCTGGGACTTTCTCACTTGCCATAGTCCCAGCGCCAGGATCGACTTCCTCTTTCGTTGCCACCTTCAGCTCGCCAGGCAAGGACAGCTTCGAGCTGGAATCGCAGGGCCAATCGGCAAGCGGGTATGCGGCCGGCTCAGGGAGCGCTCAGGGAGCTTCCACTTCTCCCAGCTCTACCGGCGGGTCGCTCTCTTCAAGTGGGCCCAATGGCAGTGGATACTCATCTAGTAGCTACTCCAATCCTGTGCTGAACCCACCCCCCTTCACCCCTCTATCCTCCTCTGGAGGGTCCTACGTCTCTCCAAGCGCCTCCGCGCTTTCTCCGACTTCGCTCGGAGCTACCAGCACAGCCTCGCCTGGACCTTCCAGCCGCGGGTCATCCAAGTACGCCCTTGGGACACCACTTGCTCGCAGTGCATCCAAGACGACCTCCCCTGCTACCCAGCGAACTTTGGCAATACTTGTTCTGGTTGCCCTCGGTGTTGCCCTTGCGATTGTGGGCTCCAAGCCAACCAAGGCTCCAAGCCTGGTCCGCCCCCTGGCCTTCCTCCGCACCCAGGGATAAGATCACAGCCCACCGCCCACCCCAAGGAGACCTTGTGGGAATGGGGGTTTCCTCCGTCCCTAGCTATGAGCCCAATGCGCAGGCTCTTTGGTGCTCAGGGGAGGGGGCAGGTTGGCGCTCCTAGGTAGCCGCTTGGATCCACGCACACGTTGAAAGCAGACCCGCTAACTGGAGCAGAGGGATATGCGATCACGTCGCCGTTCGCGCTCACGAGGTCGATGGCTTGGTTGGCTTGCAGGTTGGCTAGAGTGCCATCGGCCATCGCAGCGCTGAAAGTGACCGTGGTGAGCTTTGGCAGCGGTGCGACTGTGGTGCTCGTAGATGATATGACAAGGGGTGACTCTTCTATCCACTCTGCAGTAAGCATGTCAGAGGGGTAGACGATTGGGATCTCGGCCTGGGCGCCATTGGTGAAGTTCCTAAAGAATATGTACCACTGCCCCGGAAGATGCTGGAGAATATTAACCGATACCTTATCGCCAGCAGAGACCGTCATAGCTGCTATCGGTATCTCTGGCTCAGGGAGTGTTTCGTACCATGCGTAATAGGCAACCTGGCCGCTCGAGCTCACATCCTCGGAGGTCCCAGCCTGGATGAGAGTCGTAGGGTCTGTGAGCGAGCATGAGCTGTTCATGCACCCACCCCCTATACCAACCCACGTAGCAGCGTCCTCGGCTTGGCCTGGAACAGCTTGGGTGGCTGTGGGCACAGTCCAAGCTGCTGAAGCTTGTGAAAACATATGGCCTACCGAAAGCACCCCTTGGTCATAGCCAGACCAGTTATTGGATTGCCCGGTTGCCAGCACTTCTACGGGTCCGGTACTGAATACAGCCGCACGCCTGGCACTGGCACCTAGGTTCCCCATCCCCACATGCACTAAGGAGCACCCAAGCACAATGGCTCCAAGCAGAGAACCCCCTAGCGCCCACCGCCTGGAAAAACTAGCTTGCCGCACCGCCACGCTCCCTTCGACTTGAACCAGGACCTAGATGCTCCCCGGCCAGCGCCTGGCCGATGGCAGGGTCTTTACCATTCAGCAGGTCATAATGGGAACGCTGGTAGCTACCGAAACTTACGGTTGGGCGGTGAGTGCTCTCCTCCAGTGCCTTCAGTCGTGGTTCACAGCTACAACAGATGGGTCGGCAGGGGAAAGACCGCCCAGATCACTGTCATCCGGCGGGAGGAGCATGTCTTGGACACGTTGGTGGATCCTCTCGTTCAGTTCGACCATCACCTCTGGGTGCTCCACGAGAAACTGCTTGGCATTCTCACGACCCTGCCCGAGCTGCTCACCCTCATAGGTGTACCAAGCCCCGGACTTCTTCACGAAGCCAAACTCAACGCTCACGTCCAGCAAGGAGCCCTCCCTGCTGATCCCAGTCCCATACATTATATCGAACTCTGCTACCTTAAATGGTGGTGCGCACTTATTCTTCACCACTTTCACCTTGGCCCTGCTCCCCACCATGTCGGCACCTTCCTTTATGGTCTCCGTCCTGCGGATGTCCAGCCGTACCGAGGAGTAGAACTTAAGTGCCCTGCCCCCTGGAGTGACCTCGGGCGAGCCATACATAACCCCTATCTTCTCTCTTAGCTGATTGATGAAGATCGCTATGGTCCTGGACTTAGAGAGCGTCCCGGTGAGCTTACGCAGTGCCTGGGACATAAGCCGTGCCTGAAGTCCTACATGGGTGTCACCCATCTCCCCCTCTATCTCGGCACGTGGAGTAAGCGCCGCCACTGAATCGACGACGAGCACATCCAACGCACCAGAGCGTATAAGCATGTCTGATATCTCAAGGGCTTGCTCGCCGGTATCCGGCTGAGAGATCAAAAGAGCGTCTATATCGACTCCTATGGCCTTTGCGTAAGCAGGATCCATCGCATGCTCAGCGTCTATATATGCACAGACCCCGCCATTGCGTTGCGCCTCCGCTACAACGTGCATTGCAAGTGTGGACTTCCCCGATGACTCAGGGCCAAATATCTCAACTATGCGACCTCTGGGCAAGCCGCCAATGCCAAGTGCCATGTCCAATGACATGGCTCCAGTGGAAATGGACTCGATGGCCATGTGAGCGTTCTCACCCATCCGCATGATCGATCCCTTACCGAACTGCTTCTCGATCTGCCCAAGGGCCATCTCGAGCGCCTTGTCACGTTCCATGGGGCTGTTACTCCTTTTCCCTTCCTGGCTTGCTGTCCTGCCAGACTGTCAACTTAGGCTCTGTACCCTACAAAGCGGGTGTAACACTGGACATCGCTCGCTCTTGGTGGTCTTTCACCCTGGCTCCATAGACGTGACGACCTCCCGACCAGCACGCCGTCTACCAGGCCTATCTACAGCTGAGCTGCAACAGTGCCTTACTCTAGCACCGAACTCCTGTTCGGTGGTGGATGCTCAACCTGTTGTGAGACCTAGGAGATGCGGCGGCTGGAGACGATCCCATAGCGCACGCCGCTGCCGGTGGCCGAGACCACCAGGGTGATCTCGGCCACCTCCCAGGACACCTCGACCCGAGCCCCGCAAAATGAGCCAATGCCTCCGCTGGCCAGCTCGGCTGATCCAGATGTGCGCTCCGTCCCTCTTGGTGATGTGCTTGGCTCAACCGCAATCGCCTCTCGGGGCCCGCGATCGCGGGCATGTGCTTTCGAACGCGCTTTGCTGCGCGCCCGCCCCAACGTCATATGTCCTGAAAATGACAGGTCAACTGCGGGATGAAGATCTTCTGGTCGTTGCCATCCTGCTGCCCGGTAACCTGCAGACACCACTTGCGCCAGCTCATCAAGACCCCCAACTGGCACATACAGAACGCGACCGCCAAAAGAGCTGGTCGATGGGCCGGCTCTTGCCACAACTGGTACAGCCAGGCCAGATAGGTCCACGGACTCAAACGACTCCAGCGCCATGCGCCTCTCGATATTGCCCAGGAACAGCAGGGTCACATGCCAGCTGCTCGGATCGCTCCAACGAATGGGTGCCTCCCCGGGACGATCCAGCCTCTTTAGCACCTCTAGGGCAGGCTGGGTGGGCCAAACCGCTACGAACATGCGCTCGGCGCTCATATGGACATCCTCACCGTGCCATAATCGTGCATTGCGCATCGAAGTAGTGCTCGGGGACATCACCGTCCAAGATGTTGACGCCATCGTGAACGCAGCCAATTCAGCGCTTGCCGGTGGTGGTGGCGTAGACGGCGCCATACACCGAGTCGCAGGCGCAAGGGAGCTGCGCGCGGCTTGTGCGAGACTTGGGGGGTGCATGCCCGGGGATGCCAAGGCCACCCCGGGGTTTGCGCTGCCCGCGAAGTGGATCATACATACGGTCGGTCCACGCTGGAATGGCGGTGGTCATGGCGAAGCTCGCGTGCTCGCCTCCTGTTACACGCGGTGCCTTGAGGTGGCCTCTGAGCTTGGGGCGCGAACCTTGGCATTCCCCGCGATCTCCACTGGGATCTTCGGCTTCCCGAAGTCGCTCGCTGCAGAGATAGCCGTAAAGACCCTAAAAGCCTACGAGCCAGCTGAGCCAACCTGTGAGAACAGGCGCGGGGCTATGAGCGCGCCTTTTGGAAAGGGCACTACGCATATAGAGACGGTCCGCCTCGTGGCCTTCCAAGCCGAGGTCGCCGACCTCTACGAGCTGGAGCTGAGCAGGCTCCAGCCGAGCTCCTAGCGCGATGGCGCCACCGTCAGCCGCCATTCCCGGCAGCGATTGCCAGCAGCCTCCGCCTCAACAAGTCGACCATAGAGATAGCTGCCAACTGCCTCACCTGCTGGCGATCCCCAGGAAGCCTCAAAGTAAGCACCTCTCCTTGCCGCTCGAGCCCCAAGCTCCCGCCAGGGCTACCCTTGGCCGGTATGCCCACAAGACCAATATGCACGGTGCCAGGGGCTTGACCTTCCTGCCCTTGTGGCCCTGCAACGCCCGTGATGCCCAACCCTATGTCACTATGCAGTAGGTCGCGCACCCCTGCAGCCATCGCCAGCGCTGCACTCTGTGTCACAACCGGACCCTCCGCAAGGCCCAGGAGACTGTATTTGACCTCGCTGTCGTAGGCAACAAGCCCTCCGCGGAACCATCGGCTCGCCCCAGGCACGTTCACCAATCTGGAGGACACAAGCCCTCCGGTAACCGACTCTGCGACTGCCAGAGTAAGGCCATTTTCCAAGAGCAGCTTGCCTGCTGCATGCTCCATGGTCTCGTCGTCTATGCCAAACACCACCTCCCCAAGCACTGCGCGAAGCTCCTCTTCCTCTGCCTCAACGATCTCGGTGGCGGCTTTATGAGTCGGTCCCTTAGCCGTCACTCTGATCTTGATGCCCTCCACGCCACTTGCAAGGAATGCGATGGTGGGATTGCCCCCGGCTCTGTCCAGCTCATGAACCCGCCCAGCCACCTTTTCCCCAAGAGCAGACTCCGAGAGCCCCCAAGTTCTGAGCGTGCGAGAGACAATGGCTGCCTGCTCTCCCCTGCTCGCTGCCCGAGCTTTCAAATCCGCGATGACCGCCCTGGACACCATCTCCTTAAGCTCCGCTGGCACCCCTGGCACGGCATAGAGGACCTTATGGCCTATCGGGCAGATCAGGCCTGGGGCCGTACCGATGGTCTGGCCTATGACTGAGGCTCCCTCGGGGACATCAGCTTGGCGCTCGTTGGATCTCGGCATCTCACGGCTTGCAGACCGGAAACGGTTCCTGATCCTCTCCAGTACCTCCTTGTCCCGCTTCAAAGCCACGTTCATGACTGTGGCAATCGCTTCTCTTGTGATGTCATCCTGGGTGGGCCCTAGACCGCCACAGACGATCACAGCGTCGTTGCGCGCTAGCGCAGTACGCATGGCAAGCACCATGCGATCGTGATTGTCGCCGACTACGCTCTGGTAGTTGGCGTCCATGCCCGCTGCCGCCAGTTCCTCGCCCAGCCAGGCGGCGTTTGTGTTCACCACTTGACCGAGGAGCAGCTCTGTGCCGATCGCCACCACTTCCACTCGCACTTAACCCACCTCAGGTCCATACCAGCACGCGCTGCGGCGTGGTTTCCAGAAGTCCTCTCTGATCACGACGCCTCTGAGGAAGCGCGCAGCTTGCGGCCGTCCAAGCCATACTGCAGCCCGGTCCAAAGAGTAAGAGCCGCGGCAACCCAGACCGCGATCTGGACAGCACCCAGGTGACGTACGCCCAAAACAGGCAAGAGTCCCAAAGCGACAGCTATGTCCTGGGTCAGGGTCTTGAGCTTGGCGGACTTTCGAGCAGGTATGGAGATGCCCTGTCGCGCAACCACAGTGCGATATAAGCTCATTGCCATCTCGCGCGCGGCTATGAGATCCACCGGCAACCAGGAGATCTCTGCTCGGAGAGCCAAGGCCGCTAGAGCGGCCAGGACCAAAAGCTTGTCCGCCAGAGGATCGAGGAATGCACCAGAGCGGGTGGTCCCCTGACGGCGAGCAACCCAGCCATCCAGCCCGTCGCTGCACGAAAGCACCAGCCAGGTTATAGCCAGCCCCCAACTCGGACCCCACCTCCATATCAGAGCCAGCAGCACCGGTGCGGCAAGGACACGAACCATGGTCACAGCGTTTGCCGGCGTGAGAATGGCCGTAGAGCCGAACGAGGAGCGCTGAGCCTGTGTGGGCGCGGGCCCCGCCCCAGGAGACCCAGCCCGCCCTGCTGGAGAGATCCCCGACACCGGACTCAAAGCCCCGCCAACCCAGGCACGCCGCCGACCACAGGGTCGGCTCGAGCTAGCGGATCAGATTCCTCTAGATACCTGCGGCGATGCGCCAGCTGGCATACCAGGTCGCCTTGGACCAGCTCCCCTACCAGGTCCGGGCCGGAGGCTGAAACGATCCTAACATCCACCATAGATCCGGTCGGCACCGATTGTGGAATGTGGATGACACCGTCTATCTCGGGAGCTTCCCGATATGACCTTCCCTCACCAGGTGCGTCCACAAGGATCTCGACAACGTCTCCAAGAAGATCTTCCCGCCGCTTTGTGGTTATGCGGTCTTGGAGCTCCGAGCATTCTCTTAGTCTCTCCATGGCCAGCTCCGATGGGACCTTGCCGTCCAAGCCCTGTGCATAGGTCCCTTCTTCCTCCGAAAAGGCAAAGAACCCACCCCAATCCAGTTGCGCGGCATCCAAGAACTCAAGGAGCTGATCGTGATCCTCTTCGGTCTCGCCTGGGTATCCTAGGATGAAAGAGGAGCGCAACACCGCCCCGGGCTCCTGTGCCCGGATCCAGGCTACTTGCTCTACGAACCGGTCCATGCTCCCCCAACGCCTCATGCGCCTGAGCAGCGTCCTAGACACATGCTGTAACGATAGATCGAAATATGCCACGCCAGTTCCAAGTATCGTATTCACAAGCTCTTCGCTAAGAGATGACGGGTATAGGTACAGCAAGCGCACCCTAGAGACCATTGATGCTATGGTCTCCACCAGAGGCACAAGGGCGTCAGCCATGCCCAGGTCCCTGCCGTATGAGGCCAGATCCTGAGCCACCAGAACCACTTCGGCCACTCCAAGGCCTTCGACCTCCTTTAATATCGACTCAGGCCTGCGGGACCTCTGTCTGCCCCTAAAAGATGGGATCGCACAGAATCCGCAAGACCTGTCGCAGCCTTCCGCGACCTTGACGTACGCCCAGGGAGAGCCGGCCGGCGGCCTTTCAAGCTCCAGAAGGTCGAATGAAGGGATCGCGATGCTATTGGCAGCTACCCTGGGGTGCTCCTCGTCACAGCCTGCTTCCAGGATCGAGCCGCCACCTGCCCGGTATGGCAAGCCCACCGCCACACCGCAATTACGCCGCCTGGGGCTGAGGGCGACCGGGACCCCAAAACCTGCCACAAGATCCACTTCAGGCATGGCCTTGGCAAGCTCTGCCCCATAGCGCTGCGCCATGCACCCTGTGACCACGAGCCTCGCACCGGGCCGGCGCGCATCGCTCAATTCCAAGATGGTATCCACGGATTCTTCACGTGCGGCCTCAATGAAGGCGCACGTGTTGACCACAATAAGGTCCGCCTGATCAGCAGAGCATGCCCTGCCATAGCCAGCTTCACGCAGGGTACCGGCCAGCTTCTCGGAATCCACCTGGTTCTTCGGGCAACCAAGCGTCTCCAGCCAGTACGACCCGGCACTACCCACGACACTCACTCCCCCAATCTAGCCCTTCGAAGCGCCGGCTCTTTGTCTGTGGATCTCATCTCGCAAAGCACAGCTCGATGAGACCGCAGGAGGTAGGAACCCCCCGGTTGGTCACACTCGTCGCAGGTAGCTTCCCTTGCCGTGCTCCTTTTGGCGGAGAGGGAGGGATTTGAACCCTCGGACCCAGTTTCCCAGGTCAACTCATTAGCAGTGAGTCCGATTCGGCCGCTCTCGCACCTCTCCTCGGCCATCACTTTAGCAGGCTCCGGGTCGCTCCCCAGGCAGCCATCAAAGGCGCGAAAGCCCTGGCAAACAGGGGAGCACCTCCTCGGTCACGTTCAGGTACATCGCGATGGTGTTGCCCGAAGCCGACATTCTCGCTCGGTGCAGCCAGTCAGTTCTCGTTCGGTGCAGCCAGTCGGTCCTTAAGAACTCGACGACCGGAGCTTCCAGGCCAAGACGCACCGTCCCACAGCGAGTCGCGGCTATGCTCTCACATAGGAACCTGGGGCAGCCTCAAG
Source organism: Actinomycetota bacterium (assembly GCA_023379605.1). Taxonomy (GTDB): domain Bacteria; phylum Actinomycetota; class Acidimicrobiia; order Acidimicrobiales; family JAMCQF01; genus JAMCQF01. The sequence continues at coordinate 4,431 of JAMCQF010000083.1, read as the reverse complement.
GGGCGGGTACAGCTTGCTGCCGACCTTGGGAGGCTTGCGCTTGGCCCCGGAGCGCTCGCTTATCCAGCTGGCCCAGTCGTTCCACCAGGTGTCATTGTGCTCTGTAGCGCTCGCGAGCCACTGATCTGGGTCGGCTGGAAGTTCCGGGTTAGTCCACAGCCGCACCTTGGGTCCGGGGGGATTCACTATGCCAGCAATGTGGCCGGAGGAGCTGAGGACGAAACGGGTGTCAGACTTAAGGATCTGGGTGGTGCGGTAGGAGGAGCGCCAGGGGACTATGTGGTCTTCCAATGCTGCCACTATGTAGGTGTCCACATCGATGCCAGAGACAGCAAGGCGCTTTCCTGCAAGCTCCATCCTGTCGGTTGCCAGAAGGTTCTGCTCCCAGCAGCTGTGCAGGAAGAACGAGTGCATCTTGGCCGGCATGCGGGTCGAGTCATGGTTCCATGCCAACAGGTCAAACGCGGGTGGCTGCTCGCCCATGAGCCAATTGCGTGCCACATAGTTAAACACCAGCTCGTTCGCCCGAAGCAGATCGAAGGTCCTAGACATCTCGCTCGCCTCTAGGTACCCCTTTTGCGACATCTGCCTCTCGAGGTTTGCAATTGTATGAGAATCGGTGAAGACGCTGCTCAGCACGCCTGCCCCTTTGTGATCCACGAGGCTGTTCAAAAGAGTCGAGCTGTTCACAAGACCGTGGTCGCCCGCTGCGTCCAGGTAGGCCAGCAAAGCAACGGTAAGAGTGCCCCCAAGGCACACCGAGATCGTGTTTACAGTCTTGGCTCCGGTTATGGCACAGATCACATCCAGCGCAGCACGGGGCCCTTTCAGCATGTAGTCGTCAAAGCCAGTGCCCGCCATGGACTGATCGGGATTTCGATAGCTGATCGCAAATGTGGTCATGCCGTGGCTAACCGCCCACTCTGCCAGGCTCTTGCCAGGGGCAAGGTCCATGATGTAGTACTTGTTAATCCATGGTGGGCACATGAGCAGGGGTATCTCACCTACCTGCTCGGTACTTGGCTCATATTGGATCAGTTCGATCAGCTCGTTTCTAAACACGACCTGGCCGGGAGTTGCCGCCATGTTGCGCCCCAACTCGAACGGCGTAGTGTCAACCTGGCGTGGCCAACCGCCATTGTGAACCAGGTCATCTGCGAAGTTACGTGCTCCTCTCATCACGCTTAACCCGCCGGTCTCAAAGGCGCGGCGCAAAGCAGCTGGGTTGGTTACCAGAAAGTTTGTCGGCGCAAGAGCATCGGACAGCAGATCAGCGGCAAAGGATGCCTTGGAACGCTTGGGCTCTTCTAGATCGGCTACCTTGACCAGATCCGAAAGCAGCTTACGGTTCAAGAGATACAGCTGTAATAGAGCGTAAAATCCCGCATTCTCTGACCAAGTGGGCTCAGTGAAGCGGCGATCCCGCTCAGCTGGTGACGCTGGTCCGATGGCCATGCTGCCAACCGCCCTTTGAGACGCGGCCAGGAGAGCTCGGACGACGTCGGCTTGGTAGCCAAGAACTAGCCGCGCTCTCTTAGCTGGTCGCAGGTTGGAGCGCCAGAGCGCTTCTAGGAACGCTCGAGCCAGCCCCACTGGGTCGAAGGTGCCCATAGCTGCCTCTGCGACACCTAGCGACTCGAGTTGCGTTGAAGCAACATCGTCTCCACCATAGTCGTGGCTGCTTCCAAGGCCCGATTTGCCTGAGCTAGCTGTCACAGATCCAGCCTCTCGTGCAACCCTGAGCCCTAGCATCCAGGTGAACCCTCACAAGCCATGAACCCCTAGGCCATGACTTGTGCCTCCTACGCCCGAACACATCACTGGCCTGCGGCCCCTGAGGCTATAGGAATCCCTCGCTCGGCCAGCCTTTCTGCATGCACCAGTGCACTTCTACCAGGCTGTGGTCTGCCAATCAACGGAAAAGTTCAACGCACGCGCTAGATATGGCATTCAGGCCAGCGCGCAACCTGCCACGGCGAAAGCGTCGTCCCGTGGCAACCGACCTTGATGGATACGGCATTCAGGCCAGCGCGCAACCTGCCACCCCTGCCTGCTAGGGCCGACACGCCAACCATTGCAATCAAGCCTGCTGAGCCATCCGACCAAGGCAGTAATCCTGCAAGTGCTTGATTTACCTAGCACCTGCATGGTATGCTGGTTATGTCCAAAGAGGACGGTGACCTAAAGGAGCACATTATGAATACGACTACCAATGCCTCTGCCAAGACGGCCCCATCAGCGGGCGCAGAGGATCTGACAGCGGCGCTGCTCAAGCAGGCAGCAACGTCTTTTGAACAGGCAGCTGAAGTTGCTACGCTGGTGCGCGACCAGGCGATCAGCTTGATCAAGTTCGGTGAGCAGCTGACACTGGAAGCGGCCCGTAAGACCGCCCAGGTGGCGAGCGAGCTATCTTCCCAGCTACCCAACCCGATAGAGGCCAGCTACTTAAGCGACGTCCGTAAGACCGTAGAGGCCGGCTTAGACGTAAGTGGGCAGCTTCTCAGCACCCAGCGAAAGATTGCGAGCGCTGTGCTGGAGGCCTTTTCTCCCCAGGCACGCTGACTCTGTCTCTAGGCGCCAGCGAGATCTTCAAGGATGCCAACAGCGCACAACAGCCAGCTCAAGCTACTGGGTGACTACATAAGGCTTCAGCGAAGGTTGGCTAACCTGTCGCTGCGACAGATGGCCGAGCTGGCTGAGATCTCCAACCCCTACCTGAGCCAGATCGAGCGGGGCGTGCACGAGCCTTCCATGCACGTCCTGCGCTCGATCGCCAGAGCCTTGAACCTTTCGGCGGAATCGATCCTGGAGCAGGCTGGCCTGTTGGAGCGCGACCCAGGCCAAGTGCCCACTGATGCCGAGGCCGCCATACGAGGCGATCCCCGGCTGAGTGAGGCTCAAAAGCAGGCGCTTTTGGCTGTGTACCGAAGCTACGTAGCAGACAGCCTGGCCGAAGACGGAGAGGGGAGCTCAGGCTGAGCACTTCGCATAATCTCTCTCCTGGTCGCTTGGAGCTTCCTCTAAGAACGATGCGATCCTGCTAGCCGGGTAGGAGGCATCGTCTGCCATCAAAAAGAGATGGCCGGCATTCTCGATGATCTCGAGCCTTGCATGTGGCATCTTCGACGCGAGAAGTTGGGCATTTGCAGGCAGAACTGCGGTGTCTCTCCCACCTTGAAGGACGAGGGTGCGATGGCTGATCTGGCCAATCCACGGCAGGCTCGACCAGCTCGCCATGGCACAGAGCTGGAATGAATACCCGATCGGGCTTGGAGGGCGAGCGCCTCGCGCCCTGCGCAAGTGCTCAAAGCTAACCTCAGGCGGATCCCCGAAAGATAAGTGGTTGGCTGAATGCTGAGCTAGGTAGTACCTGGCTGGGGTGGCGAGTTCCGCCATAGCCAGGGGACTGGAGAAGAAGCCACCCCAACCTACCGTAGATGACGACAGGATAAGCCGCCTGAGCCGGTCCGGGTACCGTCGTGCAACGCTCTGGGCCACCGCTCCGCCAAAAGAATAGCCCAGCAGATCGAAATCCTCTACGCCCAATGCAGATAGCCCATCAACGACCAGCTTTGCAAGGCTAGATATGCCCATGGGCCACAGCGGCACCGACGATTCACCGCTGCCTGGCATGTCCACAGCAAAGGTGGATAATGGCTCAAGCGCACGCCTGAGCGGGGCAAGCATCTCTATGTTCCCCCCTATGCCGTTTAGCAGGATGAGCGGCCGAGATGATCCGCTTCCAAGAGACCAGCGCATCCTCATGCCCCTCACATCCACAAAGCGCTCCTTTGCCATCAGCTCGGCCATCCTAAAAGTGCCCCCCAGTGCTCTCAGAGGCTCCGGCGGTAGGAGCCGCCGACCTCGAAGAGGGCATCTGTGATCTCACCCAAGCTCGCGTGGCGCACTGTGTCCATGAGAACCGCAAACACGTTCTGACCGCAAAGGGCGGCCTGCTGCAGCTTCTCCAGTGCGGGTGGGCGCTCTGCGGCGTGGCGAAAGTGAAACTCTCTCAACCGCCTGAGCTGACTCTGCTTTTCCTCTTCAGTAGCGCGCGCAAGCTCTATCTTGCCGTCAGGAAGACCTACAGCGGGGTTGACGAAGGTGTTCACGCCGATGATGGGCAAGCTGCCATCATGCTTGCGCTGCTCATAGAGCATGGAGTCGTCCTGTATACGGCCACGCTGGTAGCCGGTCTCCATTGCGCCGAGAACCCCGCCTCGGTCGCTCAGACGCTCAAGCTCGACTAGCACAGCCTCCTCCACTAGATCGGTCAGCTCTTCTACGATGAAGCTGCCCTGGAGCGGGTTCTCATTGAGCGCCAGCCCCCACTCCTTGTTGATGATGAGCTGTATGGCCAGTGCGCGTCTAACCGACTCCTCGGTAGGCGTAGTCACTGCTTCATCATAGGCGTTGGTGTGCAGGCTGTTC
>JAMCQF010000082.1:3069-4060 GCA_023379605.1 Actinomycetota bacterium | reverse complement strand
CAAGCAGAGCTAGATGTTGTGAGCAGACCTCATCTGAGCCGACCTGTCCGATCTCCCGGCAACAGCGGGCCTCCTGTGCCACCACCAGCATCCCTGCCATGTGCCAGGTGGCCATGTGCCAGCTCGTCTTTTAGATGACTAGCTCCGGCCAGATCGCTCGCTTGAGCCGGCGAGCGCTGCTCCCAATTTATGCGAGCATCGGCTTCACGCAAGTAAACCGGTGCCAGCTCCTCTGGCGGGGTTAGCTCCCCACGGCTAGCGCGCAACGCGCCGATCTCGGCGAGCATGGATGGGGATGGGTGGCTCCACCTACGCCCTGCAAGCACTGCGCCAGCCAGGCTGGTACCCACCATGGTCACTGAGCCTTGAGCAGAGGTCTCACAATAGCGCATCGCACCATCACCGATGAGGACAACAGCTCCATAAGGCCCTCCAGGTGAGCTGGGTCGGTCATGCTCGTAGGTCCGCACGAGCTCCTCTGCCAGATCAGCAGGCTTCCAAAGCCCCGGCTCATCGATGGTGCTCGCTGGATCGGATCGCCCGCAGGCTGGGTCCAGATTCCTGCGATACCTTGCTGCGAAGACCTCGCCTCGACGAGCATCTACCACTGCCACAACATCTAGCTCTGCTTGCATGGTGCCACGCTCGGGATCGGAGCACCTCGGAACGGGCATTGAAAGAACTGCCTCTGCCAGCACCTCCAGGCTCAGGACCCCCACCACAGGTACTTCGAGCGCCTGTGCCATGGCCTTGGCTGCGCCAATCCCCACCCTCAAGCCGGTGAACAGCCCAGGACCCACGTCTGCCACAACTGCACCCAGCTCCGCAAGTGACACCCCGGCGTGGCCACAGAGCTCTGACACAGCCAGGTGCAGGGTCTCTACATGTCGCCTGCCGCGTGCAAGACGGGATGAAGCTATGGTGCCGTCCTCATCGGCCAAGGCCGCTCCTACCTGCGCTGTGGCGGTCTCCAAAGCCAGCACTAGCACGG
>JAMCQF010000082.1:0-3059 GCA_023379605.1 Actinomycetota bacterium | reverse complement strand
ACCTGCTTATGACCTTGGCCAACCTCTGTCGGCGATCCTCCCACAGCTGACCACACACCTCAAAAGTCACGATCCTTTGGAGCTCACAAGGCCCTAGCTCCATACGCACCAGCAAATGGTCGTATGGAAGCACCTTGGCAGCCACCTCACCCCACTCGACTACCCCAGCCGCTCCATCCTCAAGCAGATCGGCCATGTCCAGGTCGACAACTTCGCCAAGGCGCTCCAGCCGGTACACATCAGCGTGCACGAGCGCTGTGGGTGGCCTCGAGGAAACCTGCGGGTTGCATGGGTATATGCGCTGGAGAACGAACGTCGGGCTCGTCACCGGTCCAGGCACCCCAAGACCCTTGGCGAGACCCTGGGTGAGGGTGGTCTTTCCAGCTCCCAGGTCACCACCGAGCAAGATGAGGTCGCCTGCCTCAATCAGCGATGCCAACGACCCCCCCAACTCCTGGGTATCACGAGCAGAGCAGCTCCAAGCGGTAAGGGTGTCTTGGGTGCGCCCCTCCTGGGGCCTCTGGCCAACCGGCATCACAGCCACGGTAGCGCCCGTGCGAGCCATCCTTGCTGCATCGGGGCTGTGCGCAAGTAGTCCGTAGCTGCCGCCAGCGGGGGACACTTTGCGCACTTTGCGCAAGGAGGCTTTCGCGTAAGGCTCACAAATCCCCTCTAAGAGCTCGCTTTGCGCGGATCAGGTCGGCTCTCATGGCAGCTACTACGTCCCCGCCTCCCCTCAGCGCAAATGCTGGATGGTAGGTGGGCACCACCACCCTTGGTCCCAATGGATATGCCCGACCACGTGCCTTATTGATCCCATCAGGCGTCTCCAGCACAGCGTGAAGGGCAAAGTTCCCCAGCGTGACCACAACCACGGGATCGATCAGCTCAATCTGGCGTTGCAGATAAGGTCGGCACGACTCCACCTCCTCAGGTCTGGGGTCTCGATTTCCAGGTGGGCGGCACTTGACAACGTTGGCTATGTAAAACCTGGTTCGATCCAAGCCCATCTCCTGGGATACCAGCATGTCGAGCAGCTTCCCGGAACGCCCGACAAATGGCTCCCCCGCGATGTCCTCGTCATGTCCAGGACCCTCACCGACGAACATCAGATCGGCTTCAGGGTCACCTGTGCCAAACACCACATTGGTTCGAGTAGCCGACAGCGCACAGAGCTTACAGGTACGCGCCTGTTTCTCGAGGCAGACAAGTTGTGCCACTAAAGGAGATCGTAGCTCTCTGCCACCAGGCCCTCCGCCTGCTCTGCCTGTCACCAGACCCAACCGTAGGAGTCTCCTACAAGGTTCTACGACCCTGCACATCGGCGCAGAACTGCGCTACTGCGCGCCCAAACTCCTCTCTGCGCTCAAGCATTGGCATGTGCCCTGCTCCTTCCAGTAGCACAAGCTTGGCATCTGGGATCTCGCGAGCCAGCCTGCGCCCGTGGAAAGGCGGGGTTAGGTTGTCCCTAGAACCGACGATGACCAAGGTAGGCAGAAAAACCTCGCCAAGACGGTCCCAATCGTCGAACAGGGCTATGGCATGCAGCAATCCAGCCATGGACTCAGCTGACATCGAGGCGACCATAGCTTCGGTCACTGCGACATGGGCTGGGGATGGATCTCGACCAAAGGCGATCCTGGAGAGCCAGTAGGAGACATCGTTGACCCTGAGAAGGGGAAGCTGCCGGTGGGCCATCCACCGTAGTCCCCTTGATACTGGGCCTCCCGCCACAGACCCGAGCGCGTGTCCTGCCCATCGAATGGCCCACCACCACCACTTTGTCCAATCCCAGGGCAGTGATCACCTCGGCCACATCAGCCGCGAGGCGCGCCAGTGAGTATCCCTCCCTCCCGGACCTGGAGAGCCCGTGGCCCCTCTGGTCCATAGCCAGGACCCTGAAGCCATCGGCCAGATCGACAAGCTGGTACCCCCAGATCGCCGAGGTAAGGGTAACGCCATGGATGAGCAGGATAGGAAAGCCCTGCCCTTGATCCACAATGTGTATATACCCGCCATCACTGACCTCGATCTCGTGATGGGTTGCGCCCTCAAGGTCCCCGAGCAGAGACAGAGCGCCCTTGCCCTGCGTGACTGCATCCACCTCGGCGCGACGGCGAGCCACTGCACGATGCTGGGCGGCCATCCCCACCCCCGAAGCTGCGGCTGCCACAACCGCAAGCCTTCGCAGCCCTGGCCGATCAGCCCGTCTCACTCTGGAGTCCCAGCGTGTGCAGATCCACCACAGCAGGCTCTCGTCCTAGGCGCTGCCCTGCTGGGATCGTCGCTGTCTACGATCACCCTCGGGACGCGCGGTCCGATCCCACAGAGAACTTCATAGCTGATCGTATCCAGCTTCACGGCCCACTCCTCAGCGGTAATCTGCTCGCCAGCTTGGGTGCCTATGAGCACTACCTCCTCGCCGCGCGATACCGAGGAGCCAGCTCCGCAATCTACCACTATCTGATCCATCGTCACCGTACCTGCGAGCGGACGCCTCTTGCCTGCGATCAAAACAGAACCTCCAGTCATACCCAGCTTGCGCACCACGCCGTCCGCGTAACCAGCGGGAACCACCGCCACCAAGGTGGTGACCGGAGCTCGCCATCTAAGGCCGTAGGAGACTCCCTCCCCAGCGGGAACCTCATGCACATAGGACACACGGGCTTTTAGTGCCATAACTGGCTCGAACCTCTCTTGGACCGGCACTGGAGGATATCCATACATAGCAATGCCGCAACGCACCATCCCATAGCGCGATCCCGGATAAGCGAGCGCCCCTGCCGAGTTGGCGACGTGAAGCATGGGAGGCACTATCCCATGAGACTTGAGGTCATCTACCACAGCCTGAAACCGCTGGATCTGCTCCTTTGTGAACGGTTCCCCGCTGGGCTCGTCCGCCACTGCCAGATGCGTCCATAAGCCGCCGAGTGCGAGAAGGCGCTCATCCTCTACAGCCTGCGCTAGAGAGAGCACCTCCTTTGGGTCAGCACCTACCCTATGCATCCCTGTGTCCACCTTGAGCTGGACGACAGTCGGGGCATTTGGCAGGCGATCCT
>JAMCQF010000081.1 GCA_023379605.1 Actinomycetota bacterium | reverse complement strand
AACGCCCGTAGCGAGTCTGCGGTTGGCGGTCCTTTGATGCATACCCTTGCCAGCACCGAGAGCCCGAAGCGGAGCTCTTCGCTGCGCCACCTTCGAAGCTCACGCTTGTGACGCTCCTCCATCTCACGCCGGTTCGCCCCGCCCCCGCCTCCCATCTTGCGCGCTTGATCCACCAAAGCCGCGATCTCCGAGCTTTGCTTGGCGCTCAGGGGCTCAAGAGCCCTATTTAGGGCATCCTCGACCTCTCCTACAAGTCGGCTTACAGTAGCCCCGGACCCATCCAACTGCCCGAGCAGCCCAGCCCACATCCTTCGTCGTGCCGCCAACCCAGCGTCTGTCACCAGCAAGCGAGCTCGGTCCAGCCGCCCGGCTGATGCTTTGGCGGCTTCCTCGGCAACGTGGCGATCTACCCCCTCGCTCTCCAGGATCTCTACGATCGTCTCCTCGCTCAAAGCATTCAACTGGACTTGAACACAGCGGCTGGACAAAGTAATCAGACTTGGTGGTACGTGCTCTCCGAGCATGACGAAAACCGTCGACGGACCGGGCTCCTCCACTGTCTTAAGAAGAGCAGGCCCGGCTCTTTCCGCTAGCTGGATATCAGGCACTACTATCACCTGCCTTGCTGCTTCCATAGGCCTTCGTGCTGCAACTCTTACGATCTCACGCGCTTCCTCTATGCTGTAGAAGGCACCGGCATGTGATATTTGAACGAGGTCGGGATGAACGCCTTTTCGCACCCGGTGGCAGGTCTCGCACTCACCGCAACCCCCCTGCGGGCAGATGAGCGCTGCAGAGAATGCCCTCGCCAGCTCGGCCCCTCCAGTGCCTGACGGACCCAAGAGGAGATAGGCGTGCACGGGCGCTTTAGCTGCTGCGGTCAGTTCCCTTGCCGCAGAGTGGAATCGGTCGAACCCCGAGAAGACACCGGCGAGCTCTAGGTGTGCTGGCTGGGGCTGCACTAATGACCTCGACTGTCGCGCAGGATGTGTGCATCGGCGAGCATCTTGCGTGCGGGTTCCGTGGCACTAGAAGGAACCCCCAGGCGAGCACAAACCTCGCAGAGGATCCTTTCCAGCACCACGAGAGGATCGCCGCTGCCATCCACAACGGCCCATAGATCAGGTTCGGAGCTCGCAAGCTCAAAGAAGCCCTGTCTTACCCGCTCATGAAAATGCCTGTCCTCTCTCTCCAGGCGGTCTGGCCTTAAGCGATGCCTGCCCTCAGCAACCTCTGGGGGAACATCCAGCAATACGTTGAGCTCTGGCCAGCGACCCGAAGTCGCCCATGCTGCCAACAAGCGGAGCTCATCGAGCGCAAGGCCACGACCGTAGCCCTGGTAGGCCAATGTGGACGCCGAGAAACGGTCAGAGATCACCCATCGACCAGAGCTCAAAACCGGGTTGATCACCTCGCTTGTGTGCTGGGCGCGAGCTGCCAACATGAGCAATGTCTCTGCCTTGGCATCCATACCGACGAGCTGCGGATCGAGCACCAGGGCGCGTACCAGCTCCGACACCTTCGTACCCCCAGGCTCGCGGGTCAGGTGAGCGCCCAGCATCTCGGCAAGCAGGCGCGACTGAGTGGACTTGCCGCTTCCCTCGCCCCCCTCGATTGCCACAAGACACCCCTGCGTCACTGCTTGTTGGTCTCTGCGGCCGGCCCGTCAGAGCTTGAGGTGCGCGTCGGCTTGGTCCTCGGACGCGATGATTTTGCGCTGGCAGGTTTCTTCTTCGACGTTGTGCTCTCTTGGGCTGTGGATGAAACCGCCCTTGCCTTGGCAGCACCAGCCTTGGACTGGCCGGGCTTGCTCGCGCCCTGCTTGGCAGCCTTGTTCGCGCTGGCCGGTGCCCGCCTGGCCTTGGGCTGTCTGGGCCCAGCAGCACGCCGCTCCGCTAGCAGCTCTGCGGCTCTCTGCGGGCTCAAAGCCTCAATGGAGTCCCCCCGCCTAAGAGATGCGTTGGTGGTTCCATCTGTCACATAAGGGCCGAAGCGGCCTTCCTTTACCACCATGGGCGCCCCGGTATCAGGATCAGGACCGAGCTCTTTAAGGGGTGGACGTGGCCCTCCTCGCCGCCGTTGCTTGGGCTGGCTGAACAGAGCTATAGCCTCATCAAGGGTGATCGTGAGCAGCTCGTCCTCGCTGCCGAGGCTCCGGCTGTCTCCAGCCATGGTCACATAAGGGCCGAAGCGGCCGTTGTGGGCTACGACTTCCTGTCCAGTGTCTGGGTCTTTGCCCAGCACGCGCGGGATGCTCAATAGCTCGAGCGCTTCCTTTAGGCCTATGGACTCAGGAGTCATGGTCTTGAACAGCGATGCACGCTTTGGCTTGCCTTCCCCGGTACCGTCTTCGCCCAACTGAACGTAGGGGCCGTACCGGCCAGACCTGACAAGGACCTCCTCACCAGTAGAAGGATCGGCGCCTAGGACCCTATCCCCGGACGGAGCATCGAGCAGGCGCGTGGCCTCTTCCACGGTCAGCTCGTCAGGGCACATATCCTCAGGAATAGCGGCTCTGTCCTCGCCACGTTGTAGGTAGGGACCGTAGCGACCGACGCGAACCACCATCTCACGACCGTCGCTCCCAGTCCCTATAGTGATAGAGTTGATCGCCCTGGCGTCTATATCTCCGAGGTTGGCAGCTACGGCCTCTTTGAGGCCGCGTCCGGACTTATCGGCCTGTGTCGAGTTTTGGGCCTGGACTGCACCTGGTTGCGCTCTGGTCACCTCGAGATCGACCGCTCCCTCGCTGTCCAAGCTATCTGGAGCACTCGAGAGAGACACGTTGGAATTCTTCCCCAGGTAGAACCTCTCCAGCCACGGAAGCGCCTCTTCACGACCTGTTGCAATTGCATCCAAGTCATCTTCCATGGCTGCGGTGAAGCCATAGTCCACCAGATCGGGAAAGTATCTCTCCATGAGATTGACAACGGCGAAGGCGGTGAAAGAAGGAACCAGGGCGGGACCTTTCTTCCAGATATAGCCTCGGTCCTGGATGGTGGTGATGATGCTCGCATAGGTAGACGGGCGGCCCACCCCGAGCTCTTCCAGAGCTTTCACCAAAGAGGCCTCCGTAAACCGGGCGGGAGGTTGTGTCGAGTGGGTCCTCGGGTCCACTGAGGTCATGGTCGTAGTGTCACCGACTTGAAGAGGTGGCAACGGCGACTCTTTGTTGGCGAGCTCTGCCTGCGGATCATCCTCTCCCTCCACATATGCACGCAGGAATCCCGGAAAGGAGATAATCCTCCCACTCGCGCTAAAGACCGTCTGGCGCATGCTGGGATGAGACCTTTCTTCCGCAGTAGATGCAGATAGTCGCACCTGTGCAGAGGTACCGGTGGCATCCACCATCTGTGAGGCAATGGTTCGCTTCCAAATTAGCTCGTAGAGCCTAGACTCATCGCTACTGACCTGATGGGCCACTTCTTCGGGCAGGCGGAAGGACTCTCCTGCGGGTCTTATGGCCTCATGGGCTTCCTGGGCATTCTTAACCTTGCTCTTGTAGCGCCTTGGAGCATCTGGCACGTACTCATCGCCGTAAAGCCGCCGGGCTTGGCTGCGAGCAGCCTGCACTGCCAGATCAGACAGCGCAATCGAATCTGTGCGCATATAGGTTATATACCCCTGCTCGTAGAGCCTCTGGGCCACCTGCATGGCTCGCTGAGCGCTCATGTGCAGCTTGCGACCGGCCTCCTGCTGGAGGGTAGAGGTGATAAAAGGTGGGGCGGGTGATCGCCGAAATGGCTTTTCAACCACAGCACTGACTGAAGCCTCTACACCTCTTAGACCCTCGGCCAGCTCGTTGGCTTCCTGCTCGCCCAAAAGGAGCGCGCCGGGCTTGGAGACAAGCTCGCCAGTCTCGGAGAAGTCCCGGCCCCCTACGATCCTGCGACCGTCCACCTCTATCAGCTCGGCTTTGAAGCTATGTCCATCCTTAAAAAGGGTGGCCTCCACATCCCACCACTGGGCAGTCTTAAAGCGCATGCGAGCACGTTCGCGCTCGACAACCATGCGCGTAGCCACACTTTGCACCCGGCCAGCCGAGAGCCGGGGCATCACCTTCTTCCAAAGAACCGGTGATACCTCGTATCCATAGAGCCGGTCCAAGATCCGGCGTGCCTCTTGGGCATCCACCAAATGGCGGTCCAGCTCCCTCCATTCCTGCACAGCCCTTGCAATAGCTTGGGGGGTGATCTCATGGAACACCATGCGCTTGACCGGGACCCTGGGTGCGAGGACCTCCAGCAGGTGCCAGGCAATTGACTCGCCTTCGCGGTCCTCATCTGTAGCCAGGTATACTTCGCTGGCTTGCTTCACCAAGCTCTTCAACTTCGTGACCTGGCTCTTCTTGTCCGAGGATAGGACGTAAAGGGGCTTGAAGCCGTTCTCCACATCCACTCCGAGGCGTGCCCACGGCTCACCTTTGTAGGCAGCAGGCACATCGGCCGCATTGCGCGGCAGGTCTCGTATGTGACCGATGGAGGACTCGACCAAGAAGTCCGGCCCCAAATAGCCAGCAATGGTCTTGGCCTTTGCTGGCGACTCCACGATTACAAGTGGCTTACCCATACCGATGCCAGGGTTGGCAGAACCAAGGGTGGATGTCAAGCCGGGTAGCGCTGGGGAAAGCTTGGGACCGTTAGCCTACAGAGGAGATCAGCCCGGACCTTCAGAGCGCCGCTGCCTTTTCGACTACTGCGGGGGGGCCTTCCCCCTCAGCCTCGAGCATGGTCGCCTTGCGCTTGGAGAACGCGATGGCGCTCAAGAGAACCACCAGCGCTACCCCCGCTATGGAAAAGCGCGCAGCCGAATTGTGGTGAAGGGTTATGACTGCTGGCAAGATCAGCAGTGATACCAGGTTCATGACCTTTATGAGGGGGTTCAGGGCTGGGCCAGCTGTGTCCTTGAACGGATCGCCAACCGTGTCGCCGATCACGGCTGCCTTGTGAGCCTCCGATCCCTTCCCACCTTCGTTGCCGTCCTCGATGTACTTCTTGGCGTTGTCCCAGGCGCCCCCCGAATTGGATAGGAAGTTGGCCATGAGCTGGCCTGTTAAGATCACCGCCGCTAGAAAGGCCGCCAGGGCGAAGTAGTTGATCCCAAAGCCGACTATAACTGGGGATAGGACCGCCAGCAGCGCCGGGGTTGCAAGCTCTCGCTGTGCAGCTGCGGTGCAGATGCCGATCACCCGGCCATACTCTGGCTTCTCGGAGCCGTCCATGATGCCTGGATGATCACGGAACTGCCTGCGCACCTCCTGTACGACCGTGCCGGCAGAGCGCCCTACCGCTCTGATCGCCAGGGACGCGAATAGAAACGCTATCGACCCGCCAATCAGCAGCCCGACAAAGGTCGTGGGATCAGCCAGGTTGATCTGGGTGGCAACCTCGTGGAACAGGCGCGGTCCGCTGGGCAGGTTGAGCTCGGAGCCTATGGTCTCGACGAATGCCGAGAAAAGCGCCACCGACACGATCACCGCCGAACCAATGGCCACCCCCTTGGTGATTGCCTTGGTCGTGTTGCCAACAGCATCCAAGCCCACCATAACGCGCTGAGCCTCACCTGAGAACTCCCCTGACATCTCGGCGATTCCTGCGGCATTGTCAGCAACAGGACCAAAGGAATCCTCGGAGACGACCATCCCCGCAGTAGAGAGCATCCCGATCCCAGTGAGCGCCACCAGGTACAACGAAAGCTCTATGTTGCCGTCTCCGAGCCAGATCGACACGGCGATAGCCAAGACTATGGCGAGGATCGCCCAGACAGTGGACTCCAGCCCCGAGCTAATCCCCGAGAGAACGGTGGTGGCTGGTCCGGTACGAGCAGATTCTGCGATCTCTCTGACAGGGCTTCGCTCAGTGGAGGTGAACTGCTCAGTGATGAGGCTGGCCACTAGCGCCAGGACCACACCAGCAAGCACCGCGTAAAAGGGCTTCAGGTAGTGCAGGTAGAACTGGGCCACCAGGAAGGCCCCTATCACGGTAATGGCAGCAGCACTCCAAAATCCCCTGTTGATCGGCGACATAGCCGTACGATCCCTGCTCGTGGCCCTCACAATGAATATGCCGAATATGGAAGCGAGGATGCCTATGGCAGGCACTATCAGTGGGAACACGACCGCTGGAGCGGGGTTGCGATGAACAGACTCGAATGCGGAAAATCCGAGTATTAGTGATGCGATGATCGCCAGTTCGTAGGATTCAAATAGGTCGGCTGCCATCCCCGCACAGTCGCCCACGTTGTCCCCCACGTTGTCGGCAATGGTAGCTGCGTTGCGGGGATCGTCCTCGGGTATGCCCACCTCAACTTTGCCTACCAGGTCAGCGCCCACATCAGCGGCCTTGGTGAAGATCCCGCCTCCCACTCGCATAAACAGCGCAAGAAGCGAGGCACCAAAACCGAAGCCCACGAGCACGGCAGCCGCAGTGTTCTGGAACACAAGCACTATGGTGGTGGCTCCCATAAGGCCTAGGCCGACGCAGAACATACCGGTGATCGCCCCGGTGCGGAACGCTACCCTCAAAGCTCCCTGCATGGTGCCCTTGCGAGCTGCTGCAGCCGTGCGTACGTTGCCGCGAACTGCCAGGCTCATGCCTATGAACCCGGTGAACCCCGAGCACGCCGCTCCGAACAGGAACGCTAGTGCCCTAAAAAGCCCTGCCTGCCCGAAGCTCAACGCCACCACTCCATCTGGACGGACAACCTTTGTGGCTGTGAAAAAGACCAGGATCGCCAACGGGACGACGATTATAAGTATCGCTCGGAACTGGCGGCGCAGGAACGCAACGGCTCCCTCCTGGATTGCCAAAGCTACCTGCTTCATTGCAGAAGTTCCCTGGTCGGAGCGGAGCACACCCCGCATCAGGACCAAGCCGATGACTATGGCCAAAGCGCCCGCGCACAGAGCGAACGCAAGCCAGCCAAACTCACCACTACCAAGATGGAAGTTCTGGTAGCCACCTTTGCCAACTTGGTGTTGTACAACGCCCAACGCCTGAAACCCGCCATCACCGGCGAGAAGGTGCATCATCTGTACCGCTCTCTCTCTCTATTCGGACGGGAGGACGATACTGACCTCCACGGGCTCTAAGCAAGCGTCAAGCCAGCGCCACCTACCAGAGAGTGCCTGGGGTGGCTCCTCCCGGCTGTGCTCAGCCCAAAAATTGGCCCCTTTCGTCCTCCAACGCTCTTTGAGCTTCAGAGATTGCCCTGAGGCTCACCACTACTGCAAACAAGACCACTACAGCACAACCTGCGCTCCAAGCTAACCCTGCTGGGGCTCTGCTGCTGAGACCAGCTCGTAAAATGGGTTCAACATCGCAAACTGCCTTCCACGCCCGCCAACCATACCCTCTGCCACCAACCTGGATCCGGGTTCTATGCCTGGGACACGGCGCCTGCCAGGGAACACCAACAGCAACTGTCCAGTGTCATCTGCCAGAGTGCACTCCAGGCTGGGCACGCCAGCTCTTGGCTGGACCCTGACAGAGGTCACCCGTCCGGCCACCCTTGCTCGCTTGCGCCACTGAATAGTTGAAATGGGCACCGTGCCCTCAGTGAGAGGGCTCACCACCTCGGTTAGGCTCCGAAGCTGGCTTGCACGCTCGTCACGCTCCTGTGCTGCAGCACGTTCGGTGCGGGCCTGCTGCTGGCTGACCTGCCTGCGCCGCGATGCAGACCTGCGACCCACCCGATAGGGGACAATGGTGGCGCTCACGTGCTCAACCTCTCCAAGTGCCTCGGCTATTCTGTCAGCGGTTCGGTCGTGTAGAAGGCGCCTCAAGGCGCTTGAGTAGATGCGCCTTGGCAGGAGCACGTTTACCTCTGTCTCGCCGTCGCTTGCCGCCTGAGCGGCCAGCTCCAGAGCTGCCCGGGCAAGACGGCGATCAGGGCACTCGACTATGTCCAATGGAAGCCCCGAGAGACCCAGCCTGCCCCAGTCGTCCTCGAGCTCCCTGGCAACCCTGCTGTCCAGCAGGAAGTGCACGGCCCGTATCTCGTCTGGCGCCATCGACCGGGCATACTGGATCGTTCGCGCAGTGGCCAGATCCAGGCGGTCTACCAGGATGAGGGAGATATGGCGCCTTAATATGGGTGCCTCCGAGGCCCGCAACGCCCCTTGTGCCAGCTCTTCTTCCTCTTCGGCGTATTGACGGTGGAACCTGAGCAGCAGGATCACCCCTAGAGGGCCAACTAGGAGCACCACCCAGGCACCCTGGGAGAACTTGGTGACGGCAAAGATCACGTCCACCACGAAAGCCAGCACAGCGGCACTCGAGTTGATCACAAGCCTTCTGCGCCATTGAGGTTCCCTATGGGTATGGTGATATTTCGCCATGCCTGCGCCGGCAATCGTGAAACCCGTGAACACCCCGATCGCATAAAGGGGTATTAGGCTGCTCACTTCTGCACGGGTGGCCACCAGGAGCACTATGGCCACTGCAGTAAGGATCCATATCGTGGTGGAGAACACCAGCCGGTGACCCCGGCGCATGAGCTGACGGGGTAAGTAGGAATCGGCTGCCGCAAAGCTTGCCAGAAGGGGAAACCCGGTGAAGCTCGTGTTGGCGGCGAGCACGAGCACAAGCATCGTAGACATCTGGACTACGAAATAGACTGTGTCACCCAGCCAACCCGACCCGAGCACGTCACGGGCAATCTGAGAGATGACCGTGGGCGATCCGGATATGAAAGGGGTGGCATGAGTAAAGCTGGACATCACCGAAAGACCCAGAACCAGACTGCCCAGGATGAGGCTCATCACTACCAGTGTCCGCCGGGCGTTGCGCGCCTCTGGAGGGCGAAAGATGCTCACCCCGTTCGAGATCGCCTCGACCCCGGTCAGGGCTGATCCCCCGGAGGCAAATGCCCTTAGGACTATGAAAAGAGAGGCCCCGAGCAGCAGCCCGCTGCCGGGGTGGCCGGGGGTAAAGGCTCCGTGTATGTATATCGAATGCACGGGGAGCTTGCCGAGCACTTTTCGCACGCTGCCGACCAGGATGACCACTCCGATGCTCGTTATGAACAGATACGTGGGAACGGCAAACAGCCGCCCTGCTTCACGGATCCCGCGGAGGTTGCCATAAGCGATGATCAGCACGAACCCTATGGATATCCATACCGCATAAGGCGTGAGGATCGAGAATGCAGAGGTCAGCGCTGCTACTCCGGCCGCGACCGAGACAGCGACGGTAAGGGTGTAGTCGATCAGCAGAGACACGGCGGCAACTTGGGCGAACTTCGGGCCGAAGTTCTCGCGGGCCACCACATAGGATCCGCCCGCCTTTGTATATACGGTAACTACCTCCCGGTAGGATAGGGTGACGAAGAAAAGAACGACGATCACTGCCAAAGTCACCGGGATGACGAGCGAGAAGGCCGCCACGCCCACAACTGGCACGAGAACCGTCAGGATCTCTTCGGTCGCGTAAGCCGAAGAGGAGATACAGTCCGAGGAGAGCACCGCCAGAGCGGTCGGCTTACCAAGGCGCTCGGTGGCCAGCTGCTCGGTTACAAGAGGCGGCCCAAGGAGCCGGTTCTTAAGCCTATAGCCCCGGTGCTCGGGGATCTCCGGGAGCTCTGGAACTGCCGATTCGGGTTGAGCCCGGACACCTGGCCGCCGGGTGTCCTCTACGGCTTGGGGCTCAGGTGATTTGGCAGCTACCTCCTCCATGGAGATACCAGTTAACACTCACCTGGCCGCAAAGGCATGTCCAGGACGAGCCGAAGATGTTAAGAGCATGTTTCGGACCTGGTCTAACACCTAAAGCCAGGGGGGGTGAGTTTGTCTAGAGTCCTCTTTGAGTGTTGCATAGAGGCGTGCACGTTGTCGTTGTTGGTTGCGGACGGGTGGGCGCGGAGCTCGGAGTGGCCTTGGAAATGAACGGCCATACAGTGGCGATCTTGGACCGCTCCGAGCGGGCGTTTCGCCGCTTGCCAGAGAACTGGGCTGGGACTGCCATAGTGGGTTCTGGCTTCGACCGGGACGACCTTACTCGCGCCGGGGCCACCAGGGCAGGAGCGCTGGCCGCTGTCACCAGCGGGGACAACAGCAACATCCTTACAGCGCGCATCGCCAGGGAGAACTTCCACATCCCCCATGTTGTGGCACGGATATATGACCCGCGTAGGGCGCAAATATATCAGCGCCTTGGCATCCCGACCGTAGCCACTGTCACCTGGACCACAGACCAGGTCATGCGGAGGCTCTTCCCAGAGCTGACGGTAGAGGAGTGGCACGACCAGACTGGCCAAATAGTGCTCGTGGAGCGGATGCTTCCAGAAAGTTGGGGCGGCCGCAGGCTGGCAGAGCTCGAGACCACAGGGCGCTTTCTGGTTGTATCGGTCACGCGAGCCGGTGTGCCAAGGCTGGGGGGCAGCGCGCTTGTTTGCCAAGAGGGGGATGTTCTCCACCTTGCCCTGGCAAAGGAGGACCTCGGCGAGCTTGACCGGGTGCTGGATCTGGCCGGGAGAGATTGATGAGAGCCGGGGAACGAGGATGAAAGTAGCCATAGCAGGCGCCGGCAGTGTAGGCACGGCCATAGCAGCAGACTTAAAGGGGAGCGGCCATGACATATTGATCCTTGAGAAGGATCCCGATCTCTTCCAGCGACTGCGCTCCAGCTTGGACGTGAAATGGATCTGTGCCGATGCCTGCGAGGTAAGCGCCCTCCAGAATGCAGGATTGGAAGAGGTTGACGTGGTGGTGGCGGCCACCGGCGACGACGAGGACAACCTTGTGATCTCCCTGCTCGCAAAGCAGGAGTTCGCAGTTCCACGAGTAGTGGCACGCGTCAATCATCCAAAGAACCAGTGGCTCTTCAACGAGAGCTGGGGGGTCGATGTGTCGGTCTCAACGCCCCAGCTGCTGGCCGCCCTGGTAGAAGAGGCGGTCTCAGTTGGGGCAATAGTCAGGCTCTTGCAGTTCGACCACGGAAGAGCCAACCTCATAGAGGTGACCCTCGCGGAGGACTCCCCCGCCGCTGGGGCGACCATAGCCGATCTGGGAATCCCTCGAGACGCTACTGTCGTTGCTGTCGTGCGTGACGATCATCTCGTGGTGCCAAGAGGCGACACCACGCTAGGCACCGGTGACGAAGTCCTGGTGCTCGCCACCTCAGAGGCCGAGGCTCAGGTCAAAGCGCTGCTCATTGGACATTGAGCGACGAGGCAGCGACGAGGCAGCGACCAGGCAGCTCCGGCAAGGCCAAGACCTCAGTACAAAGCCTTTCGCCCGCCGCTCAAAACGAACTGGGGCTGCCATCGGACCGCTTTTGCAACCAGATGGCTGCTCATAGCACCTAAGCTTTGGGTGTGGAAGCTGCTTTCTTCGACCTGGACAAGACCGTCATCGCCAGAGCTTCCGTCGCTGCCTTCGGTCGTCCATTTTACCGTGGTGGCTTGATATCCCGCCGCGTGATCCTAAGGGTGCTTTACGCCCAGCTCGTCTACCTCTACCTGGGGGCGAGCGAAGAGAAGCTGGAGAGGATAAGGGAATCGATGCTCGTCCTCACCCGGGGCTGGGATCAGGCCCAGGTGCGCCAGATTGTCAGGGAAACCCTAGATGTCGTGGTGGAGCCCATAATCTATGCTGAGGCCCTGGAGCTCATAGCAGACCACCAGTCTGCTGGTCGCCTTGTCTATCTGGTATCTGCCTCTCCTGAGGAGATCGTGGAGCCCCTGGCAGGGTACCTGGGAGTAGACGGTGCGATAGCCAGCCGTGCCGTAGTTGACGCTGAGGGACGCTACACGGGCGATATGGCCTTTTATGCCTACGGGCCGCTCAAGGCAGACGCGATCAGAAAAGAGGCAGAGAGGATGGGCATCGATCTCTCCGGTTCATTTGCCTACTCGGATTCATACACAGATATAGCTATGCTTGAGACCGTTGGCCATCCTGTTGCGGTCAACCCTGACAGGATCCTTACCAAGGCAGCAAAAGAGCGGGGCTGGGAGATCCAAAAGTTCGACCGCCCCGTCCGCTTGAGGGACAGAGTCAGAGTTCCACGCTGGACCCTAACCGCCGCAGCCGCGTCCCTAGGCGCTGCAGGGACAGCAGTGGGTGCAACTGCGCTTTGGCGCAGGGCTAGAGGCTCAAGCCTAGATCTGCGTTGCCGCTCTGTGGTGGCCCAAGGCCACCCAAAGCTCTTTAACGCAGGCGCCTGGCTACCACGACGCCTAGGGAAACGAGCACTGCGAGTAAGAGGAGCTTCTTCATGAGCCTCGATCCTAGCCTCTGGGCGCTTGACGCGCACTAAGCCCTAGGAGCTAGAACTGCACTAAGCCCTAGGAGCTAGAACTTGACCTTGACCTTGGGGCGAGCACTTGCTGCATGCACGCTTTGAACTGCCAACTAAGTCTGAGGAGCTAGCGCCAGGCTTGCCGACCCTGAAGCGCCTGAGAGCCTCCTGGATCAGCTACCGTGCAAACCATGGAACATAGGCACCTTGGAAACAGTGGGCTTTTGGTATCGGCGATCTCATATGGCAACTGGCTGACCCATGCCGGTCAGATCGATGCCGACAGGGCGACGGTATGCGTAAAGGCTGCGCTCGACGCTGGAATAACCACCTTTGACACCGCAGATGTCTATGCAGGTACAGGAGCCGAGTCGGTGCTAGGCCAGGCACTCGCGGGGATCCGGCGCGAGTCACTGGAGATATGCACGAAGGTCTACTGGCCCACAGGGAACGGGCCAAATGATCGCGGCTTGTCTCGAAAGCACATAGTCGAATCGTGCAACGGATCGCTCAGACGGCTTCGCACCGATTACATAGATCTATATCAGGCGCACCGCTTCGACTACGAGACCCCATTGGAGGAGACCTTGCGGGCGTTCGACGACCTCGTGCGCCAAGGCAAGGTTCTTTACATAGGTGTCTCGGAGTGGCGAGCTGAACAGATCAAAGAAGCGCTCGGAATCGCCAAGGAGATGAGCTTCGACCGCATCGTTTCCAACCAACCACAATACTCCCTTCTCTGGCGCGTGATCGAGGCGGAAGTTCTGCCTTTCTGCCGTTCAGAAGGCGTTGGTCAGATCGTATGGTCCCCGCTCGCTCAAGGGGTGCTTACAGGCAAGTACAAGCCGGGCGCCCCATTGCCTGAGGGCTCGCGGGCTCTAGACCCGAATGGATCCGGCTTCATTTCCTCCTACCTGAAAGACGATGTCCTCGAACGCGTCCAGCAGGTCGCCACTCTTGCAGATGAAGCCGGTATCACTGAGGCCCAGATGGCCCTGGCATGGGTTCTGCGAACCCCTGGGATATCCTCAGCGATAATCGGGGCCACTCGGCCAGAGCAGGTTGCCGAGAACGTCGGCGCGGTAGGCATCCACTTAGACGACGACCTCGTGGCTCGCGTAGATGCCATACTCTCGCCAGTGGTGGTGCGGGACCCATCGCTGACACGCAGCCCGCAGCGCCGTCCGTGATAACTGGGCAGGAAGCTCTCCAAGCCTCGCAGGACCCAGAGCAGCTCTGAGATGCCCTTAGACGGTTAGCAGGTCCCTTGCACCGGTGTCGCTGGAAGGATGGCGGAGCTTAGACATGGCTCGGGCCTCTATTTGACGGATCCGCTCCCTAGTCAGGTTGAAGTACTCGCCGACTTCCTCCAAGGTACGGGGCTCGCCACGGTCCAAGCCGAACCTGAGGCGGAGTATCTCGCGCTCACGCTCGTCCAAAGGCTCAAGCAACCTCTCGATCTCCTCTGGAAGCAACGCCGTGGCCGCAACCTCAAAGGGGGACTCGGCCGACCTGTCTTCGACCACATCGCCCAACTCAGCGTCCCCGTCCTCTCTGAGCGGCTCGGACAGGGACAGTGGCTCGGAGCGAAAGCGGAGCGCCTCTATAAGCTTGTCCTCGGGCATCTCCACCTCTTCTCCCAGCTCAGCGAGGGTGGCGGGCCGGCCTAGCTTCAGCTCGAGGCGCGCCTGTGCCTTTTGGACCCGGGCCAGAGTGTCTCCCGCATGCACCGGCAGCCGGATCGTCCGCCCCGTGTTGGCTATGCCCCTGGTTATGGCTTGGCGTATCCACCAGGTGGCGTACGTAGAGAACTTGAACCCTTTGCGCCAGTCGAACTTCTCCACTGCATGCATTAGGCCCAGGTTTCCCTCCTGGATGAGATCGAGAAGCGGTAGTCCCGAAGCTTGGTACTTCTTGGCTATCGAGACAACCAAGCGAAGATTCGACTGGACGAAGGTGCGTTGAGCATCCTCTCCACGCTTGATACCGCGTCTCAGTTCCCTCCTACGCGCTGGGGTAAGCTCCTTGTCAGCCCGCTTGAGCTCTTCCTCAGCCTCCCAGCGAGCTTCTATCAACTGGGCAAGACGTACCTCATCCTCCTTTGTGAGGAGAGGATACTGCCCGATATCAGTAAGATAGAGCCTGACAAGATCTTCCTCGTCTCGCTCCACGCGCTCCTTAGCCAACCTTGCGTAACCTTCTATCTTTCCCTGAGTACGGACCCGCTGAACACGGCAACTCGCACGGTCCACCATTGTAGATGGGAGCTTGTGATCTTCCGTCCGGCATTTACCGGAAACCCTCAATTTACGTCCAACGCCCAGGTGAGCACGGCCTATGCTTCGAAAGTCTCAGCCTGATGGCGAACCTGGTCTGCCTTTAGCTAGTGTAACCGGGGCGTCAAGGCCCGCCGCAGTGCACCACCGCCAGACAGCCTTCTAAGCCGGGCCGGTCCACTGCCTGTTCCCTCCCGGATATGGTTTGAGGTCCCTGTACCTGATCGGCATTTTGGGGTCTTATGAGAGATGACCCACTGCCTGGCTAGGACCCGGTGACCTGCTGGCTCGAGACCGCAACAGCCTCCAAGCTGGCCTGCCAGGCAATAGCCCTCTCTATGGCTTGGCCTGAATCGAGCGCCTCCTCTACTAGGGCCTCTCCTTCCTGCCAGGCTGCAACCTCGTCCTGTAGGACCAAGTTGAGCACCCTCTGGAGCGGTCCATCGCAAAGCTGAACGGTGCGCTCCAGATGGAACCGGTATGCGACCACTAGGCGGGGAATCATCACGCGGTAAAGGCCCACCAGCTTTTCCAGCGTTCGAGATGGGTGCGACGGCTCCGCGAGACGCTCCAGGAGATCTCCGTCAAGCCACCTTAGGTGCTGCAAACCTACCCGATCCAGAGCAGGGCATTGCCCATCGGGCCACGGACCGGATCGATCAGATTTTCCTGAGAGCTGATCAGCCCCGGCCAGCGCTGAGCCTGGGCCTGTGCATAGATCTGACCATAGCTCGGCGTGCCAGGCATGGTAGCGGCCGTAGGTGTGGAAGTGGATCTGAGCCTTTGGCTCTGGAGCTATCGCGGCCCAGGGGGTGACGATCTCGAACAACCGAGCCTCTATCTGCATGTAGCTGAGAGTGGCTGCTCGAGCCTCAAAGGCATCCAAACGCTCCTGATGTGCCAGCTCGCTCACCGGAGCTGTATCGGAGCTCACCGGCTGGGTCTCACCAGAGCCGCTCACCGGCTCTTCCTAAGCGGCCGCTGTGGCTCTTGCTCCCCACGAGAGAGGTAGCGGTTGGTGATGGGCACCCGTCTGTCCTTTCCAAAAGCCTTGGGCGTGACACGTACCCCTGGCGGCGTCTGCCGCCTTTTGTACTCCGCCCTATCCACAAGGCGCGCCACTTTGCAGGCAAGCTCTGGATCGACCCCTGAATCGACGATCTGCGCAACTGTCATGTCCTGCTCTACATAGGCGTCCAAGACCGGGTCAAGAACCTCGTAGGCTGGGAGGGACTGGTCGTCTCTCTGGCCCGGCCGAAGCTCGGCAGATGGCGGCTTTTCCAGAACCGACTGTGGTATAAGATCACGCTCGGCCCAGCGGTTGATCGACCTGGCCAGGTCGTATACCAAGGTCTTGGGCACGTCCTTCAACACGGCGAAGCCCCCTGCGGTGTCGCCGTAGAGCGTAGAGTACCCGGTTGCGAGCTCACTTTTGTTCCCCGTTGTGAGCACCATCCACCCTCTCGAGTTCGAAAGCGACATCAAGATCACACCTCTGATCCTCGATTGGAGGTTCTCTTCGGTCAACCCAGTTGGCGGTCCGCCGAGCGGCTCTTCCAGCATTTGAGAGAAAGCGCTGTGAGCCCGCTCAATGGGGATCTGCAGGAGATCTATCCCAAGGTGTCCTGCAAGCTCGGCAGCATCAGTTATAGATCCATCGCTCGAGTACCGAGAGGGCATAGCGACACCATGAACATGCTCTGGTCCAAGCGCCGCCACCGCTATGACCGCCACAAGGGACGAATCTATTCCCCCTGACAGCCCGATGACGACGTCTGTGAACTGGTTCTTCAGCACATAGTCACGGGTTCCTGTTACCAGTGCGCAAAATACCTCCTCTTCCGGGTCCTCACACGCTGTTGGCAGCAACCTCACAGCAGGATCTGCTCTCCAGGCAACCTTGGTATAGGTGCCTTCCCCTCCACCAGCTGCACCCGTAACACTGAGGGAAAGGTCCCAGATGACCACTTCCTCTACGAACCGTGCCGCCCTGTGCACGACAGATCCGGTAGCGTCCAGAGCAAAGGAGCCGCCATCGAACACGAGCTCATCCTGGCCACCCACAAGGTTCACATAGACAAGCGGGCAGTGTTCCTGAACAGCCCTTTCGGCCACCACAGATACCCGCTCAGCAAGCCTTCCCATGGAATAAGGCGAGGCGTTGATGACTACCACCAGCTCCGCCCCTCTTCTCACCATCGCACCGACGGGACCAGCGGAACTCCAAACGTCCTCGCAGATCGCCATCCCAACACATAGGTCGCCTATCTGCACCACCGGTGGATCTCCAGCACCTGGGGTAAAGTACCTCTGCTCGTCGAACACTCCGTAGTTTGGCAGGAGACGTTTGTGGTGGACTGCAAGCACAGACCCACCCCCACACATGGCAGCGGCATTGTAGAGCTCGCCTGACTCCCCAGCGTCGATGAAGCCGAAAACTGCTCGAGTTTTGCCAGTGAGGGCGGCCAGTTTTTGCGCAATCGCAAGATTATCTGCCACAAAACCGGTCTTAAGGAGCAAGTCCTCTGGGGGGTAGCCGGTCACAGCCAGCTCCGGGAACAGTGCGAGATCGGCACCTGAGCGCTCGGCAATCGCCAGCGACTCCTCGATCCGGCGCGCGTTGCCCTCTAGATCCCCGACGACCTGATCTATCTGGCAGACAGCGACGCGCAGCCTTGTCACGTGCGTGAGCCTAACGGCCATCTGTGTTGGTCAGGACCGAGCTAACTCCTCAACCTTACCTGTCTAGCTTACCTGGCAAGGTGCCCCATTGTCCTTCCCGCCCTCAGTGGGGATCACTGCCGAGCAAACCGTCGCAACCTGGCCAGAGAACCCTAGATATCGTAGTAGAGCATGAATTCATAAGGGTGTGGGCGCAGGCGAATCTCATCGGCCTCCTTGAGACGCTTGTAGGAGAGCCAGGTCTCTATGAGGTCATCTGTGAAAACTCCGCCCACCTTCAAGAACTCCTGATCAGCCTCCAGGGAGTCCATGGCCTCCTCGAGCGAGGCAGGTACCTGTGCGATCTGCGATAGCTCCTCGGCTGGCAGATCGAAAAGATCCTTCTCGACAGGCGCGGGTGGCTCTATCCGGTTCTTAACCCCGTCCAGACCGGCCATCAGCATGGCGGCAAAGGCTAGGTATGGGTTGCAAGAGGCATCTGGGCACCGGAACTCAACTCTCTTGGCCTTAGGGCTCTGAGAGTAAAGGGGGATGCGGCAGGCAGCTGAACGGTTTCTCTGGGAATACACAAGGTTCACCGGAGCTTCGTAGCCAGGCACCAGCCTCTTGTAAGAGTTGGTCGTAGGGGCACCGAAGCCCAGCACCGCGCGGGCGTGCTTGAGCAACCCTCCAATATACCAGCGCCCGATGTCGGAGATCCCCGCATAACCGTCCCCCGCAAAAAGTGGCTCGCCATCCTTCCAGAGGGACTGATGGGTGTGCATTCCTGAGCCATTATCTTGAAAGATCGGCTTGGGCATGAACGTCAACGTATGCCCGGCAGCCCGGGCCACGGATTTGACCACATACTTAAAGAGCATGAGCTTGTCGGCCATAGCCAGAAGCGTGTCGTAGCGAATATCGAGCTCAGCTTGCCCAGCTGTGGCCACCTCGTGGTGCTGGACCTCCATCTCCACACCGAGCCGCTCGAGCGTGAGGATCATCTCGGAGCGCAGGTCCTGAAAGTGGTCAGCTGGGGGCACCGGAAAGTACCCCTCCTTGTATCGCAGCTTGTAGCCCAGATTGTGGGCTTCATCACGAGCTGAGTTCCAGATTCCCTCCACGGAGTCCACCGAGTAGAAAGCAGAGCGCTGGTCCTGTGAGAAACGCACGTCGTCAAATATGAAAAACTCGGGCTCGGGACCAAAGTAGGCAGTGTCTGCAATGGTGGTGGTCCGAAGGTAGTCTTCTGCCTTCTTGGCAACGTAGCGAGGATCCCTGCTGTAGCTCTCTCCTGTCACTGGGTCCTTGACAAAGCAATTCAGGTTCAGGGTCCGGTGCTGGCGAAACGGGTCCACTACCGCTGTGTTTGGATCCGGTATGAGCAGCATATCCGATTCCTGGATCTGCTGGAAACCCCTAATAGAAGAGCCGTCAAAGCCGAAGCCCTCCGAGAAGCGATCCTCAGCCAGCTCATGGGCTGGGACCGAGAAATGCTGCATAAGGCCAGGAAGGTCGCAAAACCTCAAGTCGATCACTTCGATTTCCTCGTCGGTGATGAGCCGAAGTACCTCCTCCGGGGCTCTCTTTTGCACTTGCTTCCTCCTCGTCGTTTTGTGACTGATCACTAGCTCACGGCGCCATCACATGTATCACCTGCAACCGGGACGATCCTTGCGGTTCACGATTTCAACTCTGTTGCAGTTATGTGAACGGCGTGTGAACCTGCGGTTAACGTCGTCCCTGGCCATCGCCAGCCTGGGACACTAGCCTGTGAAAAGACCCCGCGGCGACTCCTGAGCAACGAGACTCTGCTGAGGGGCACCACTGGGGTCTCCGTGGACTGACGACGGTCGTCTGCCGACTGCCACGGCAGGCGCTTGAATTGAAGCCGGGTTAGCAAAGGAGGTGGGTCAATGACTTCTCAGCAGGATTACGTGCTGAGGATGGTGGAGGAACGTGGCGTAAGATTCGTTCAGCTCTGGTTCACCGACGTGCTCGGCACTGCCAAGGCCTTTACGATAACGCCCGCAGAGCTGGAAAACGCGCTGGAAGAGGGAATGACCTTCGATGGTTCGGCAATTGACGGATTCAGTCGTGTCCAAGAAAGTGACGTGCTGGCGAGGCCGGACCCCGAGACCTTCCAGATCCTGCCCTGGCGAGTGGAGGGTGTCGCTGTTGCACGAGTTTTCTGCGATATTTCCAACCTCGATGGCACCCCATTTGAGGGATGTCCGAGGCACGTCCTGCGCAGATCCCTCGAACAGGCTCACGCAAAGGGATTCTCCTTCTACGCGGCCCCCGAGCTCGAGTACTTCTATTTCGCTCAAGCATCACCAGCCGGTGCACCCGCTGGATTGGATGGGGGAAGCTACTTCCAGCTCACAGTCGCCGATAAGGGAAGCGAGCTGCGCCACCGCAGTGTGCTCGTTCTAGAGGAAATGGGGATCCCGGTCGAGTACGCCCAGCATGAGGACGCTCCCAGCCAGCACGAGATAGACTTACGCTACACCGATGCTCTGACCATGGCCGATACCGTCATGACAACGCGCTTGGTCATAAAGGAGCTGGCACAGGAACACGGCGTATTTGCCAGCTTCATGCCAAAACCGCTCGCAGGGATCCAGGGCTCAGGCATGCACACACACTTCTCGCTATTTCGTGGGGAGGTGAACGCATTTGCGGACTCAGAAGACGACCACGGTCTGTCGCTCACAGCGAAGCAGTTCATTGCAGGGTTGCTCATGCACGCTCCTGAGATCACAGCTCTAACCAACCAGTGGGTCAACTCCTACAAGCGCTTGGTCCCCGGCTACGAGGCCCCTGTGAACGTCTCGTGGGCACACAACAATCGCTCTGCTCTGGTCAGGGTTCCTGTGGCAAAGGTCTCGCGACCTGAGTCGACCAGGATTGAATACCGAGCCCCTGACTCTGCATGCAACCCCTACCTTGTCTTTGCCGTAGTTCTGGCTGCAGGCCTTGCAGGAATCGAGGGGAGATACGATCTGCCTGCTGAGGCATCGACCAACCTCTACTCTCTTGGGAGAGAAGAGCTGGCAGCCAGCGGGATCAAGCCCCTGCCAGGCAACCTCCACGATGCCATCAACGAGATGGAGCGTTCAGAGCTGGTTGCAAAAGCGCTTGGTGAGCACGTCTTCGAGTGGTTCATCCGCAATAAGAGGGCAGAATGGCAAGATTACACAACCCAGATCAGCCAGTTCGAGCTAGAACGCTATCTTCCGCAGCTTTGATGGCCGCTCTCCTGCACCTGAAGGCAAGCGCCTCTACCATGCCAAGGACCAAATAGGAGCTGGCATGGAACCATTGCTGTGCTATCCAGATCCCCCACCTACCTGGATCAGTCAGACCCTGGCGGCAGAAGACCTGCCCTGGAGGTCAACGGTAGACCCGGCTGAGGCAGCAAACACTGCCCCACCAGGTGGCTGGGCAATGGCCCTAGTTGCCTTCGGACGGGACCCTACTGCTGCCCTGGCATTCTGCCGGGCGCTCAAGGAAGAAAGTGCCGATACTCCACTTGTAGCCATCGTGGCTTCGTGGCACCTGGATTACCTGGAGAAGTCATCTGGTATCTTTGATGACTTCTGCCTAGAAGGAGCGTCGTCCTCAGAGCTGGTGGCACGGATCCGCCTCAGGCTCAAGCAATCTGGCGCCGGTGAGAGCCACACGATAATCCAGCAGGGGGCGCTTCTTTTGAACCTGGATACTTATCAGGCTGCGATAGATGGAAGGCCCTTGGACCTTACCTACATGGAGTACGAGCTGCTTCGCTTCCTGGCGGCTCGACCGGGCAAGGTCTTCACCCGGGAAGCCCTGCTTAATCAGGTATGGGGGTATGACTACTACGGGGGGGCCAGAACCGTAGACGTGCACGTGCGCAGGTTGAGGGCCAAGCTCGGAGAGGAGCACGCCCATCTCATCCAAACCGTTCGATCGGTTGGATATCGCTTTGGTCAATCTCGTTGGCTCAGTTGATTTACCGCCCACTCGTGATTTACCGTCCACTCGCTGCGGGGTTCATAGAGGCTGATTCTCGCTCTGGAGCAGTTCGGGTGCTCCCATTTAGTCCCATAGGGTCCCATTTAGTCCCATAGGGAAATAATGCGGGGAATGTTACTGTTGTTATAACTACATGATGATCAAAGCAGTAGATGCAAACCTATGAGCAGCTCGGTCTCCCCAGACCCTGAGAGCATCAGTGCCGGCATTGGTTTCCGCTTCGGACGTGTCCACAGGGCACTGAGAGCGCGCTGGTCTGCTGCGCTTTTAGATCTGGGGCTCTCTCCTCCCGAAGCTGCCGTTCTTAGAGCCATCTCCCAGCACCGCGCCCCAGATGGTTTGGGGGTTCGTGCTCTAGCCAGACAGGTGGGCACAGATCCCATGAATGCCAAACGTCTTGCCGATAGATTGCAGGAGCGTGGGCTGCTTAGCAGCGGTGCTTCCCAAAACAGCCGGCGGAGCCGTTGCTTGACTGTTACTGATGCAGGCATGGACCTGGCATGTAGGGCGAGCCTCAGGGCTCAGGCCCAGGAAAGCTGGCTGCAGGAGCAGATGGGACCGGAGCGAGCTCACCAACTGAGTGGTCTGCTGGCACACCTCGAGGAGCTCCTAGACATTGATACGGCTGCACAAGAGCTCGGGGAGATGAAAGGAGCCCGATGAGCATCCACGAACATAGCCATGCCAAAAGTCATTCCGGAGAGCACCAGGCTGACGGGGATAGCCCCCAGGCAGGGCAGGCTGCTCTAACGCACCACTCACATTGGGATGAGCGGTATACCAACCATTCATGGCCCAGCGAACCAGACCCATGGCTTGTCGAGCTGGCGAGCGGCCTGGTGCCAGGAAAAGCACTGGACCTCGGTGCTGGGCCGGGGCGCAATGCCATCTGGCTCGCCCAGCAGGGGTGGGAAGTTACCGCAGTGGATGGCTCCCAGGTAGCGCTCGATCAGGCTGCTGCCAGGGCAAGAGCCGCAGGGGTCGAGCTGGAGCTGGTAAGAGCGGATCTGCTTGAGTTCCAGCCCATCAGCGCAACCTACGAGCTCGTGGTCGTGGCCAACATCCACATGAGATCGCCCAACCGAGAGAAGCTATTTGCAACTGCAGCCAGGGCACTCAAGCCCGGCGGTCATTTGTTCGTGGTCGGCCATCACCTGGAGGACTTCGGCCGCCACGGCCCCCCCGATCCAGATATGCTCTATACGCCACAGCGACTGGCTGCAGCGCTTCCCAAAGAGCTTGTGCAAGAGCGGGTTGAGCGGGTCGAACGCTCCATAGGAGACGGCGTAGGAGGCCATCCAGACGTCGCTGTTCTGGCCTGGGCCAGCGCTCCTAGGTCCCAGGAGGGAACTCCATAGTCCAGCCGTGCTCGATATCCGGGCTGCATGCGCCACCCAACCGTGGAATACCGGCTCAACCAAAAGCTCGTTTCAAGAACTCCTCAAATCGCACATAGTCGAAACTGACCCTGAGATGGTTCGCTTCCGCTGATATATTCAGCGTAGGGCAAAAGTAGCCTTCTTGGTCTATGAAGAACTGCGGCGAACCCTTAACCCCCCGTTTCTTGCCCTCGCTGTAGTCGACTTCGACGAGGTCCTTGTGGCTTGTTGCATCCGGCATCGCCAAACCGTGCCGTTGAGCCACGTCAGCGAGCACGCTCTCCTCGGAGATGTCCAATCCCTCCTCGAAAAGAGCACGGCGCAAGCTCATGGTTACCGACTCACCTACTGGACCGCTGGCCTGGTAGGCGACCGATTCAAGGGCCAGGGCCGGAAGCATCGTGGAAGGAAAGCTTTCCAGGGACACTCTGGAGAAAAGATCCGGTGCCACCTGCCTGCGCAGGTCGTCTATCTCCCGGAAAAGTCTTACCGGATCCGGCGGCGAGCCGTTGACTAACTCAAGCGGCCAGGCGCGTACCTTAAGGGTAACCGAGGATCCGCTTTCGTGGCGGGCTGAGAAGAAACGGCTGATTCCTACATATGCAAACGGGCACCAGATGTCTGCGAATACCTCAACCACCCTGGGAACTATAGCTTCCTATCCTGTCGGCTTGGTCGGCTGACCTCAGGCCGTCGAGAACGGCGGCCACCATTACCTCAGGCCGTCGAGAACGGCGGCCACCATGGGGGGGAAACCGAGGTGGTTATGGTAGATGGGTCGATAGGCCCTCGAGTGTTAGATGCTTCATATACTGCAAAGCAGAGCCGCAGAACGTCGATGGCTTGCGCTGCACTCATATCTGGCTGCGTGCCAGCTAGTATGGAGTCTACGAAGTGTGCGGACGATCCTAGAAAGCCAGCCCCCCAGTCGGCATCCAGATCTGCAAATGATGTGGTACTGCCGTCCCCTCTATACAGCACAACTGCTGGAAGATCTAGAAGCCGTCCCGTGCATCTAGTCACCCAGATAAATCCGTCAGTTCCCTGGATCTCGAAAAATTCGTCTGCGCCATAGTAGTTACTTCGAAGATACATCCCAGGCGCATAGCTAACCTCCATCATCCCTAGCAGATTTTCTCGCTCGTACTCCCAGAAAGCCGCCGTAGGTGCTTCGAAGAAAAGCGGACCTTGGCGAACTACTGCCTGCACAGACCTCACCGGCTCTTCAAAGAGCCATAGCGCAACGGCATACTTATGCACGACATCATCGAATAGGTGACCACCTGGGCTGTGTTGGTCAAACCGCCATATATATCCTTGGGGCTCCAAGTTAGACTGGAAACTTGAATCAGTCTTGCCAACTACAGTCTTGATTCTGAGCACTGTAGGTTCACCAATTGCACCATCGTCGAGAAGCTGCTTCGCGCGCAACAGAGGCGGGTAATGAAGCATGCATTCACTTATCCTGAAGAGCACACCAGCCTCGTCAACAGCGCTCATCATCTCCTCTGCCTCATTGATGGAGTTGGCCATCGGCTTCTGGCAAGATATGTGTTTACCTGCTTTGGCCGCGGCAATCACGTGCCCTGGATGGAGGTAGGTGGGAGTGAGTATCTCTACTGCGTCTATATCAGAAGCGCCGAGCAGGTCCTCCATATCTGTGTACACACGCTTTACACCCCACTGCTCCGCCTTCGCCTTAGCAACATCCTCACGGTTGTCACACACCGCCACCACCTCGCAGCGTGGATGTTTGAGATATCCCGCCACATTGAGAGAGGCAATATTGCCCGCGCCCAGGATGCCCAGTCTGAGCTTATCCATCCAACTAGCCCTGACCGGGAGCGGTCTTAGCTCGCTGCATCGCCACCATGGGATCCTGCTGTAGCTCTACGGTATTGCCGGCGGGATCGCTCACCCAGATCTGGATCACCTCACCCTGGGAACCCTTTAGATAAGGGATCCCCTTGTCGTCGAGCTCGCCTATGGCTGCGCCCAAGTCCTCTACTGCCACACAGAAGTGATGGCTGCTCGGGTCTATTGCCCCACCCTGCTCTCTCGCTGCGACCAGGTGGACTTGGGCATCCCCCACCGAGTACCAGTGGCCGGGCACATCAGGTATCTCCGGTCGGTCCATCGAGCTCATGCCCAACACGCCCTCGTAGAATCTTCTGGCCTGATCCAGCTGGCCCGCAACATTCACACTGGCGTGCAATATCCTAGTCACTTTCACCCTGCCATCCCTCACTGTGCCATCATTAGTTCTGCCATCACCGGTTCTGCTCATCCTATTCCATCACCACGTACTATCACTCAGTGCGGTATCATCGTCACAAAGTGCGGCAACTGCCATAGAGCACTGCCTTCCATCACATCCGGGCCTCTTATGGCCCATCGTCAGCCCCCAAGATCTCCTCCATAAGCTCGATCCGGATCGCTCCTGGTGCTTCCAGAAAAGCAATCCGCCTAGTGCCGAAGGTGCCATGAACCACTTCCGGCCCCCAGAGCACACTGTGGCCAGCTAAGGCTGAGTTGAGATCGGCCACCCGAAATACGGCATGCAGGAAGCACTCTCCTGGCAAGTCAAGCGCCTCCTCGTAGAGGGCTCGAGTAAAAAGCGTCACCTCCACAGGCCCGATCCGCAAGTCCACTCGTCTTGCGCCTGCCCAATCCTCCGGCGTGCCGACTTGAGCCCCAAGCGCGCGGTACCACTCCATGGCGCCCTCTAGATCAGCCACCTTCAGCGCGAGGTTGGAAAAGCCGGTTATAGTCATCTAAGTGGACATTCTCTACCACGGTAGGTGTCCACAGTCCAAGGCGCTGCCCAGAGAGTCCCCCTATGAGCTGTTGAGGATGTGGGGTGACTTCCGCAGCCAGCTTGAGATCAATAGCATTACCGTACATGCGTAGTGGCAGCTACATGGATGCCCCTGTCCCCTCACGGAAGTCACGCCGACGCAAGCGCCGGCTCCACCGCTTCATCGTCGGGATGACCATCTTAGTAGCCATATGCCTGCTGGCAACAGGTGGAACCTACGCTTATGTGCTCTACCGCTACCACCAGATAGCCAAAGTGCCTGTAGCGGGACTACGCCAGGGCAGAACCTCGGCCCAGACGACCAACATCCTTCTCGTGGGCGACAACAGCCGATGTGCCCTACAGAAGTACTCCAAGTTCTACGCCAAGCAGAAAGCACATTTCGGGTCCTGCTCAAATGTAGGAGGGGGCAGGAGCGATGTCACTATGGTACTGCATCTCGACCCCGCCACCCACAGTGCTTATTTGCTCTCGATCCCTAGGGATCTCTGGTTGCCCATTCCGGGAGGGCACGGCCTTGAGCTGAGAGTAGACGACACCCTCAATAGCGCAGAGGATTCATATCTCCACATGGACTTCGGACCTTCTCTTTTGGTAAAGACCATCGAAGACGATCTCGGGATACCGATAGATCACTACGTAGAGCTCAACTTTTATACCTTCGAACAGGTGGTCAACACTCTTGGTGGTGTTAAGATGTACTTTCCCACACAACTGAAAGACTACTACTCCGGCCTGAGAATCACGCACTCAGGTTGCCAACATCTAAACGGCACACAGGCTCTGGCGCTCGTTAGAGCTCGTCACCTTTACTATCTAGACAATGGTCAGTGGCGCTACGATGGGACAGGTGACCTTGGCCGGATAAAACGCAGCCACATATTCCTCCGAGTCCTTGCCACCGAGGTTGAGCACAGAGCGCTGTCAAATCCTCTGACAGCCAACTCGCTTCTCGGGTCGATCCTTCCTTACCTAAAAGTGGACAGCGGCTTCACCTTGGCCGACATGGTGAAAATGGCTCTTGCATTTCGTCATGTGAGCCCAAACAGTGTTCCTGTAGCTACGCTGCCAGTCATCGTGTGGGGTCAACCCTATCACGATCTATCTAACCCTTCCAACTATCAGGCTCCAGGAGAGGTGGTATTCCCCTTCCAGCCACAAGACCAGAGCGTCATAGCGCAGTTCCTCGGAAAATCACAAGACCCACCCTGGCAGGGCATCTCGCCTTCATCTGTCTCTGTGACAGTGCTAAATGGCTCGGGTCACTCCGGCCAGGCCAGCTCTACTGCAGCAAAGCTGAGCGCGCTGGGATACAACGCGACCGATGCGGGCAGCGCAACCCCTGGAGGAAACCCAGCTGAGACCGTGGTGCGCTACGCTCCTGGAGACATCTCGGCGGGCGAAAAGGTGCTCTCCGATATAGCGGGGGAGGCTGAGCTGGTCCAAGGTACGACTACAGGTGGTGCGGATGTGACGGTAGTCACGGGATCGTCCTTCGCTGTGGCAAGCCCGTCATCTGCTTCTCCCGGCTCTGCTGCCAGCCCCACACCGTCTTCAAGCCCAGCTCCCGGCACCTCTGCATCGCCTCTTTCCACAAGCCCCGCTGCTTCACAGGCTCTCCAGTCCTCAAGCTCGCTGTCCAAGCTGGAGCAGTCTAACCTTTGGACCACCAATCACTCCAACAGCCTTTTCTGGTGGGATCCCGAGGCATGCGGACCCAACGGCGGACCGCCTTCTACGTCTTCTACCTCAACGGGCTAAAAGAGCCCATGAGCGAAGCGCCAACGGGTGGCTCCTTGTAGAAACGCGATCTCGCCAAGGTAGGAGGAACCGGCTGTGGCTAGAACCACCGGTGTAGCAGCTGCATATGGGTGTTGCAGGCATTGTGGGCGTCTAGGAGCTCCACTGCTGTGGTGGGTACCTAAGGCACATGAGCCCGTCTATGGTGAGCCCGAGGTCGTAGCGCTCACCCCCAAAGCGGGGCTGGGCTGTGCCTGAGTCGATTGCAATGGGTCTGCGGGCATGGTCTTCTAACAGGCAGGCGGTGAGGTCATGGCCGCTGGCTGTGCTCGCGGGTGTGGCTTTTATCTCGATGCCCGCCTCAGATACGAAGCGGAAGCCTTCCTTGGGGTCGGCTATGACCTGGAAGCGCTTGTCATGCACCAACTTGTGGTGGAAGCGGCAGAGCATGACCAGGTTGTCTTTTGTGGTAGGCCCACCATCTGCCCAGTGGCGGATATGGTGCATGTCTGCAAAGCGCTTGCGGTTGCAGCCGGGGAAGCGGCAGTGTCGGTCACGGGCTATCAGCACCTTTCGCAGCGCGGGCGACACGATGCGCACCCTTCTCCCTATGCCCACAGCCACCTGATCGCTTTCTATGATCGTCTTCACCACGCTGTCGCAGGCAAGCCTGCGAACCACCCACCATGAGAGCTTCGGGCCTTCCTCTAGGGACGGCATGGACTCCATGGACGGCGAGCGATCCTGGCCGTTTTGGAGCAAGCCAGGATCCAAGGAGCCATCTCCTATGAGGCTGTGCAGATCTACATGGATGCTAAGGGCTACAACAGGCCCAGGTCTATCTCCCCTACATCCCTGTCTTTCATGCTCACAGGCGGAAAGGGCCAGCTCGGCGACCAATCCCAGGGCATCTGCTGCTTTTGCTCCAGCGGGGTCCTCGTCTTGGTCCTGCTCAGCAAGAAAAGAGCCCGGCTCACGCCCAGAGCCGCTTTCCGCGGAAAGTTCACCAGCTTTGGCTCCAGAGCCGCTTTGAGCGGAAAGTTCACCAGCTCCCGCCTGGCGCTCGCTTGCAACCAGGGGCCCATCGCGCTCTAGCAGCTCGTATGCATGCTCGATTGCACTTAGAAGGCACGCCCCTTCCTCTGGGTCCAAGCGAGCCGACAGGCAGAGCGATCCGTCCTCGTCCCAGTACCACCTGAGCTTGCGCCTGCGCCTGCGCGCAACTGCGAGGTTCTTGTCCACTGCCTGGCTAGCACCACGGTAGGCCCTTACGATCTCTTCAAGCTGAGCACCTGTTGCATCATGGGCAAGGCTTACAAGAGCCTCCTCGTCTTTTGGCGTCGCAACCCTTGCAATCGCTCTTACCTTGGAATAGGAGAGCTCTCCTTTGGAAAAGGCCTCTAGCAGGCAGGGAAGCTCCACAAGCCGGCGGGCTACACGTACCTGGTCCTTGGCGGTGCCAGGGCATATCCCACAACGCAAAGACAGCCACTCTGGAGTCGAGTAGCACCCGTATGCCTCATAGCCACGCCTGCGATCCAGCTCGACTACAAGCATGAGCCAGCGACACGTAGCCGCATGTATATGAGAGCCCAGCTCACAGATGGCAGATTCCAGTTCCTCTTCATCCATCTGAGCCAGCTCTGCCAGTCCATCCATGCTCTTAGAGCCGTAAGCAGAGCTGGCGGGTATCTTCCAAAGCCCGCATTCTGGCGGATCCAAGCCTGCCTCGTTGCC
Source organism: Actinomycetota bacterium (assembly GCA_023379605.1). Taxonomy (GTDB): domain Bacteria; phylum Actinomycetota; class Acidimicrobiia; order Acidimicrobiales; family JAMCQF01; genus JAMCQF01. The sequence continues at coordinate 1,220 of JAMCQF010000081.1, read as the reverse complement.
TCCATTGCCCTCGTTGCCCCCATTGCCCCCGTTGCCTCCATTGCCCTCATCGCCATCGAATGCATCAAACATGTGTTCGATGATACTTTGGGGCTGTAACTCTTATGTTGGCCTGATCCTCGGGGGAGAGCATGCTCTGACTATCTGTGTGGCTTACCGGCAATTCAGCTGGCTACCCCAGGGGTCCAGAGATGTCTCCTGGTCGACCGTGTCGCCTCAATCACCTCGTGTTTGCACAGCAGAGCTGTCTGATCCTTATTCCAGCAGGGCGACGCACCTGCCGGAAGCACAGACAGCCTCGCGTATCTCCTGATCCACACCTCGGCAGAGCTACGGCATTAAAGAGAGCCCGGAGCGCTGGTAAACTCTCGATGTCACTCTGAGGCGCATAGTCCAACGCAGAGTCGATGGCACCAACATGTGCGATCTTGCAAGCGCAACCGGTCTCAACGTGGCCATCCTCTCCCGCTACTTCACCTCCAAAGCAGAGCTCCTGACCACTGTCCTGGATGAGCGAGGTTACCGCGACCTGCTGGGGGGCCTGGTGTCCACCCTCTGCGGCACTCCGCCTGCTTGCGGGCCTGACCGGGCTCCTCTCGGGACTCCTCGCTTCGATGCTCCACCTCGAGGACTTCGTCTGGCTGATGGTCGGGAAAGCGCTGCGGAAAGACCCAACAGCTCTCGCGGTGGGTGCCAAGTTGCTCACGGCAACCTAGCTCTCCCGCCAACGCCGGCTCGAGGAGTCCAACGAGCTAGATCTGCCCTCCGAGCTCGGCGTGGAGCCGCTGGGCCACCTGCGTGTCAATGGCCATCAGAATTTCCCCACAGGCGGTCATGAATATTTCCCGCGGACGGCCACGAGAAGTCCCCGGGTACGGCCATTGGAATTCCCCAGGGACCACCCCGATTACGCCTTTGCCCGAAGGGCAGCAGAAGCTGCGGCCCTGCTGCGCCCGGTCTAGCTAGCCGTATGATCGACCCGTGCCCGTACCCAGCAGGAGGGCTTCAGCTGACGGGCGGGTGTCGAGCCACGCTGGTGCTGCCAAGGCCGTGCGCTCGTAGAGCACCTCCTCGATCCCATGCGACGCATAGCGTACCCATTGATCACGACATGGACAGCCTCATCGTCCTGGTGGAATGTGATCCGTCGATGTGCTGGGTCGACCCGCCAGCTACTTTAGGTACCGCGGCCCCTCAATATGACGCGAAAGGGCCCAATA
>JAMCQF010000080.1 GCA_023379605.1 Actinomycetota bacterium | reverse complement strand
GTCACCACCAGCGCAGGTACCTCTTCCATCTCTCCTAGCGACGGCTTCCTCTACGTCTCACCAGGTCTTACCGTTGCACTGGGCCGCTGGACCCGATAGCGAGGAGGGGTTCCCCGGCCGGGTGTCGCAGATCCGCTGTGGGGACGAGAGTGGGAAGTACATGCCGGCAACAGAGGTTGAACTCTCACTGTAGTACCCCTCGACATCGACTATCACCTCAGCACTGCCCTGAGCTAGAGATATGTCGATCGCACCGGACTGGCCGACAGCGACTTGAACGAGGTTGGCAACGCTCTGACCGGGCACGAAGTTCAAGCTCGACGCCATGGGCTGGCCGACCCCATCGGGGTAGACGGTGATGTAGGAGGCATCGGTGGGACTGGTTATCGTTACGTTGAGCACGGCCGCCTCGACGCCAGAAGAGGGAACCCCCGAGGACGTTCCGGTGGCGCACGACGCAGTTGTCCAGCATGGGTAAGTGCCTGCAACCTGGACTTTCAGGGGTGCTCCGGCAAGGAGAGCCTTCCCCGTGCACTGGGCATCGGGTCCAGCCAGACCGGAGGGGTTCCCCGGTCGGGTGTCGCATATCCTGTAGGGAGCCAGTGGATCGTACAGCCCTGGTGAGACGTAGAGGAAGCCGTCGCTAGGAGAGATGGAAGAGGTACCTGCGCTGGTGGTGACGGTCACGTCGATGCGATCCGGGGTTGCCGTCCCTGCCGGAGCTGCGGGAGCGGTGACGATGAGCTCTTCGGGTGAGACGACACTCACCTGGGGGGCCGCTGTCGGACCGAAGGAGACAGAGGTAGCCCCGGAGACGAACCCGGATCCGTCAACTGTGACCTGTGTGCCCCCCGAGACGGGACCAGACGATGGCGAGAGCGAGGTGATTGTGGGGCTCTGCCCGCTAGCAGGCGACGACCATTCTACGACATCACCACTGTCGCTTGTAGCGATGCACAAGGTCGTGGTAGGACAGGAGATAGAGGTCAAGTTCACGAGATGGCCGTCGATCACCGTAGGTGATGACCAGCTGCTTCCATTCCAGGTGAATGCCTGGCCGTAATGGTCGACTGCTACACAGAATGACGTGGAGGGGCACGACACGCCAGCAAAGCCATTCCCGCCAGGGTCGATGTCAGAGACGCTAACCCCGTTGTAGGCGCTGGGGTTTTCGAGCTGTGATGTCGGGTCCCATGTGATCGCATCGCCGTTGTCATCCACGGCCGCACAGAAGCCGGTGCTCGGGCAGGACACCGACATGATGTCCAGGCCTTGGCCGGCCACGATCACCTGCTGGGGAACCGCCCACCCGGCAGACAGCGTCCAGGTGTCCTCGTAGTTGTCCCCGACTGCCACGCAGAAACTTGCGGTGGGACAGGATATGCCTTGGAACCAGGGCTGGGGCCCGCCAGAGGTGTCCGTTGGGGGCAGGGACGGACCTGACCATGTGGACCCGTTGAAGATCATTGTGTCCTCCTCGTTGTCTACGGCTACACAGCGATCGGTCGACGGGCAAGAGACCCCGGACAGCACTCCGTTGGACTGGTTGGGCTGTTGAGAGGTGGGGTCGATGGTTACCGGTGCAGACCAGTTCGTGCCGTTGAAGCTGTAAGCGTCCTGGCCGCCGACGGCCACGCAGAACGCTGGCGACGGGCAGGAGACAGAGCAGAACCCGGTCGAGTTCGGATCGCAAGGGGCAGCACCACTGTATGGGCTTGTGATCACAGTGCTTCCGGAGGCGACCAGGGTGGGCGCAGACCAGCTCGTGCCATTCCATGAGATGGCATAGCCGTCGCCGTCAATGGCCATGCAGAATGCGCTGCCGGCACATGAGATAGATGTTAAACCGCCTCCTTGGGGATCTATTGTGTAAGGTGTTGACCAGCCGGAGCCTTCCTGCTGTGGTGCCGCTGCTGCGCCGGTTGTCTTGGCTGGCACCCTGGATGGTAGGCTCGCTCCAGCGGGTAGGGGCTCGAGGTGGCTGCTAGCCGCTGCGACCGTGGATGGAAGCAGAACGACCGATGAGGCCAGTGCTGCCGCTGCGAGCCAAGGCAAACGTGAATGCATTCTTAGCCCCCTTAGGAGTTAGTGCGAACCGGATGCTAACTGTTAAGTGGGCAGAGCGATAGGGCCAAAAGTCCCAAATCCAACAAGGTTTGCACGAGGACGGCGCCAGGGACGATCGTTATTAATCTGTGGGGTTGGAGATACTTGTAGAAGACAGCGTGGAGGCTCGCTCCTCCTTCGATTTAGTGGCACAGGTGATTGAGGCTGATCAGCAAAGGTGGCTCGCTCCCCTTGAGGATGCTGCACAAGAGGCACAGGAGGTGCCAAACGAGCTGCTCGTAAGGGTGGGACTGGTCGCGGGTATGCCTAAGGTCGGCAAACAGGTGCGCTGTGCCATCGGGCCTGCCAGACGCCGGGCGATGCCCTTGTAGTGCCTATCGCGTGGGAGGCAACTGGTCCGAGGGCTATCTTTCCCCGCCTGGACGGGGATCTGGAGATCATGGCGGGGCCGATGGGTAACCCGCCTCACCCTCCAAGGTGGCTACAGCCCCCCTCTTGGGCCCGCAGGTCGCGTCTTGGACGTTCTCGCATTCCACTATGTGGCCAAGGCGAGCATTCACATCTTTCTTTCTCGGCTAGCAGAGGCATTGGAGGACACTGCCTAGATGATGTCCTGATGCCTGTTCGGTGGGAATAGGGCTACCTTGCGCCCGGAGCTCAGCTTTAGTGAATTTATAAGCTCTACGTTGTGCAATCTGCTTGACGCTCTGTCCAGGGCTACGCGAAACTAAGAAGATGGGTGACTATGGAGCAGGGAACCGGCCAGTTCTTGGTGAAGCCAGCCCATTTGACCACTCGGTTGAGCCCTCTAGTTCACCGGATGTCTCTGGGGTGGTACGTCACCTGCGTTTCAACAGCGAGAGACGTCCCTTCCTTGTGCTCTTCGAGCTGACTCGCTCTTGCGATCTCGCCTGCCGCCACTGCCGGGCCGAGGCAGTGTTCGAGCAGGGCCGGGACGAGCTCAGCACCGATGAGGTCCGGATTGTCCTAGACGAGCTAGCCAAGCTCGGCGCCCCAAGGCCGATCGTGGTGTTCACAGGGGGCGATCCGCTGCTTAGGTCCGACCTTGCACTGCTTGTGCGCCATGGTGCGGAAGCTGGTCTCGCCGTCGCAGTCGCTCCAGCGGGCACGCCTAGGGCTAGCCGATCTGGGTTGGCCAGGCTCCGGGCAGCTGGTGCGACGACCGTGTCGTTCTCTTTGGACGGGGCGAGCCCCCTGGTCCACGACGCGCTGCGCGGCGTTGACGGCTCATTTGCCTGGGCAATCTCTGCCTGCCGGGCGGCCCGCGCAGCGGGGCTCAGGCTTCAGGTCAACACCACGGTGAGCACAGAGACAGTGACCGACCTCCCCGAGATCCTTCGCCTCGTCGCCCAGCTAGGGGCGAGCCTGTGGAGCATCTTCTTTGTCGTGCCAACCGGGCGAGCTCGCTCAATGGCTCCACTCTCATCAAACCAGACAGAAGACGTACTGAGATTTCTCTCTGAAGCTGCGACCGTTGTCCATCTCAAGACAACTGAGGCACCGGCCTACCGTCGCGTCTTGCTTCAACGCATGAGAGGTCCGGCAGCGGCACCGGAATCGAACCCCGGACCCCTCTACGCCGAGCTGCATCACCGTTTTGAGCTGCTCGCACCACTCCTTCACCGTCATGGTCGGGCTCGGACTAGTGGAAGGGTTCTGCGCGCTCCGTTGGCGACTGGCGACGGGCGTGGGGTCGTCTTTGTTTCGCACCGCGGCGAGGTGTGTCCGAGCGGCTTTTTGCCTCTCGTCGCTGGCAACGTACGGAGCCGCCCGCTCTTGGAGATCTATTCGGACTCCCCACTTCTCAATGCGCTACGCGATCCGAAGCGTCTAGTTGGTAAATGCGGCCGCTGCGAGTTCGCCGAGGTCTGCGGGGGGTCGCGTGCCCAAGCCTATGCCCGGTCGGGCAACCCCCTTGGAGAGGATCCAACCTGTGCATATACGCCGCCCCCAAAAGCTTTGTCTGCCAGCGGATTAGTCACTTCGAAGGCAACGTAACCGTTTATGGGACTGCGCATCCGTCTTGTCGAGCCTCGTCCGGCTGGTCTGAACGTCTACAGCCGCGTCCTTCTCCCGCGGCTGGGTCTCCCGCTCATGGGGGCGATGCTCACCGCCAAAGGTCATGATGTTCGGATCTATTGCGAAGTGCTAGGCCAGATCGATCTGGCCGATCTGCTCTCCGCCGATCTGGTCGGGATCTCTTCCACAACTGCGACGGCACCTGCAGCGTACCGCTTGGCTGAGGTCTTAGGCTCGGCTGGCGTAGCGGTTGTCCTTGGTGGTCCCCACGTAAGCTTCTGTAGCGATGAGGCGCTTTTGTATGCCCCATATGTCGTGCGGGGCGAGGGCGAGCAGACGATGCTGGAGCTCGTAGACTGCCTCGAAAAGGGCGAGCCCGTCTCCGGGCTGCCAGGCCTCTCCTATCGCGATCAAGATTGTGAGCCGCACCACGCTCCAGACCGGCCACGCTGCACGCAAGCCCAGTTCGAACTCCTACCGATTCCCCGGCTTAGCCTCATAGAGGGCCATGAGCGAATGACCACTAGACCGCTCATGACCCAATGGGGCTGTCCATTTGATTGCGAGTTCTGCTCGGTGACAGCGATGTTCTCTCGCGCTGTCCGTTACCGCCGAACCGAGCAGGTGCTGGCCGAGCTGGCCAGTCTCGGCGCAGATGGAGTCTTTTTCTACGACGATAACTTCGTTGTCAACAAGGCCAGAACCACTGAGCTGCTACGCTCGATGCTGGAGGCCGGGCTGACGCCGGGGTGGTGCGCTCAAGTGCGCGCTGATGTCGCTCTGCGCTCGTTGTCACGTCCCGACCTAGACCACGAGTTCCTTGCCCTTATGCATGCCTCGGGCTGCCAGATGGTCATGATCGGGATAGAGGCCATTAGCGACGAAGCGCTCAAAGCAGTGGGTAAGCGCCTGCAGGTTTCCACGGTGGAGAGAGCTATCGGTGCTTTCCATGACCACGACATCGCAGTGCATGGCATGTTTGTTTCCGGGCTAGACACTGACACTGCGGCAGACCCCGGGCGAACCGCTAGCTTTGCCCGCAGGCTGGGCATCGACACATTCCAGCTCATGATCGAGACCCCGCTGCCCGGTACGAAGCTATGGGACAGGATCTACGCCAACAACCGCCTCCTAAGCAACGACTGGTCGCTATTCGACGGGCATCACGTCGTCATGGCCCCTGCTCAGATGACAGCACTTGAGCTGCAGCTCGGAGTGCTCGATGCAATGCGGCGCTTTTACTCTTGGCCAAGGATCTTCGCCTCCGGGCTCACCAGCATCCTCTCCCACCTTCCCGACTTCACACTGGCGGCCAGGCCTGCCCTGCTGCGCCAACTTCCGGCACTGGTTCGCGCTGCTCGTGCACGGCATTTCGACGACATGGCCCCTCTGCTCAAGCTGGCCCTCCCACCGCCGGTGCTGGCCAGGATAGGATCCGCACTCTGGCTCCCGGCTCTGCGCCTTTATGCCAGGTCTCAGCTGGTCACCTGGTTGGAGCAGAGCCGCTCAAGAGAGCATCTCGACTTCCTCGCCTCGTTGACATGAGGCAAGCTTCCGCCGGGCTGGCTTAGGGCCACATGATCACCTCAGTGGCTTCGACCTCGAGTCGTGGTCATGTAAAGGCAGAGGGGCTGAAGAAGTCCTTTGGGTCAGTGGTTGCGCTCGATGGCGTGGACCTGGCGGTAAAGGCAGGAACGGTGCTAGCGCTTCTCGGTCCCAACGGCGCCGGCAAGACCACCCTGGTCCGCATCTTGACCACGCTCAGCAAGCCAGACTCTGGCTATGCGCAAGTCGCTGGCTACGACGTAGTTCGCCAAGCTGCGCAGCTGCGCGCTGCAATAGGTCTGGCCGGCCAGCAGGTGGCCCTGGATGACTACCTGACCGGACGGGAAAACCTCCAGATGGTGGCCAACCTCTACCACTTAGGGATGAAGAAAGCACGTCGCAGGGCCGCTGAGCTGCTCAGCCTGTTCGATCTGAACTGGGCAGGAGCCAGGACGGCCAAGGCCTACTCGGGTGGGATGCGAAGGCGTCTCTACCTGGCCGCCAGCCTTGTGGGCCAG